>JAJRRH010000060.1 GCA_024279715.1 Bacteroidota bacterium | reverse complement strand
GTGGGGTGTTTTGTCGAATATTGATCGAAATGCCATAGTTTTTCAAAGTGAAATTTTTGGGAAACATCTCAGTCTGGAATGTAGCGATAAAAAAAGAATTGTTTAATAAACGCTTGCGTTTAATAAATCTTTTCTGCTATATTTGCCAAATAAACGTTACCGTCTAATAATGCCAAAAATTATTGCAAAAAAAGAAGATTGGATTTCACTTGGATATACACTCTTCTCGGAGCATGGGATTTCGGGAATAGTAGTAGAAAAAATGGCAACAATTCTTAAGGTTAATAAGTCCTCCTTTTACTGGCACTTTACCACCAAGAAAGGATTTATTGATGAGATGATACATTACTGGGTAAGAATCGGTACAAATGAGATTATCGATCATACCAACAAAGAAATATCTGTAGGCCAACAATTCAAGACGCTCGTCAAACTATCCTTTAAAAAAGATCCGCACATAGATTTTATCTTTTTTCTAAAAAGGTATGCCTTGAATGATAAAGGGATACAAAAAATCATTGATGACATAGATCGGGAACGGATCAAATATACAGAGGGTCTCCTTGTGGATATGGGATACTCCAAGGTGGAGTCCAAGACAAAAGCCATTCTATTTTATAAGTACCTTATAGGATACCATGAGATGATTCGCTATAAAGAACAAAGTGGAAATTATCACTCACAAGTAAAAAAAGAATTAAATCAATTTATAGAATACTAGAATCATGAAAAAAAGAAACATTTATTGGATTATCGCTGGGATATTGAATTTCCTTACATTTCTATTACACCTCGTAGGTGGACAACTCGACCTAGTGGATCCCATGCTTGAAACTGGTCTCAACCTTGAGCGAAAGTCTCAGTTGGTGGGAGCTTGGAACATGGTGACCGTCATTTTACTTGCCACTTCGTTTGTGTTGTTGGCTGCTGGATTTAATAAAAGATATTCCTCAAATAAGGAATTATTATCATTCGTAGGTTACCTTAATCTCGCATTTTGTATTCCGTTTGTCCTTAGCGGGTTTTATTATGGACTACTCGTACCACAGTGGATATTCTTTTTGCCAATCGCCGTTCTTACATTAGTTGGGAATCGTACGCATGCTCGTTTGTAGTAAATAGAGAAATTCTTATAACGAAAAATATCCCCACCATTCTCAGAGTAAGTGGTAAGTCTATCAAAAATTAGTGAACCATCAAAAAAGAATTCCAACAAACAACTTGCAGTATAATTAATAAAACAGTTGGGACATGAATTTAAAAAACCAACAGCAAATATGCAAGCCCATTGTGAGTGATACCATTGTTGTATCATCATCTCGCAGGACATCCAAGTTTGGCGGTATTTTTGCATCCGCTGAGTTACTAGAAGCAAAAATAGTGACAAACAATAATTAGATTTTCAAGTTTTAACACATGAATTATTGTTTGACTGATTCATGATTTTTTGCTATTTTTACGCTTCCCTTGTGTCTATTAACACTGTAAACAACCATCTAAAATTAATGAAAAAAATCTTATCACTAATCTTTGTCATTACTACAGGTATGTCGGTACTTTTTTCTCAATCTACAGATTTAGAAAAAGAAGGATATAAAGGGGCTGTAAAAAAGGTAGATTACTATAATTCAACGAATGACTTATACTCTAGTTCGTTTTATTCCAGATCAGGAATGAACACAAAATACATTTGCTTCTATGGGGATTGGAGTTCTGAGGATTTAAATATTGACAGTACTATTTATCACCATGATAAAGAAGATCGTTTGATTAATGAATTTTACTATAGTCACAATCCTGAAGAAAATCGTTCTACGATATACAAGTTTGATGAAAATGACCTTTTAATCAAAACCATCTATAATCATGCAAGTATTGACCGCGAAATAATTAATGACTTTGAATACAATGACGCTGGGCATGAAACACTCAATCTTGAAGTCGGACGGGGACGTACGAATAGATTGATTACGGAATACGACGATACGAATAGAGTTATAAAACGTATTTTGCAGTATGGAGATGAGGATGATATGTCTGAACCTAGCTACGTAGAGTTATTCGATTATGATGATGAAAATCACCGGATAGAGTACAATAAGTATTCGCCTAGAAATGACAACAAACACATAGATAGGACCATATATCTCTTTGATGAAGAAGATAATAAGATAGAAACGCAGTACTATGTTCCACAGACATTTTTTTCTACCATTCTACCAACAAGTGATACAAAAGAAGTGCCAGAGAAACCCAATTCCATCATCCGATATGACTATCTAGACAATGTAACAAGGACTCATGTTTATAATGAAAATAATGAGTTGACGAGGGAAGTATTAGTAGAATATGGCAACAACGGTAGCATCGTTAAAAGAACTATCATATATGAGGATGGCTCAACAAGTATTGAAACCTACGCATATGATGAGGATAATAACCTTATTGAGGAAGGAGTATATTACCATAACATCAAAAAATCCAATGCTAAGGTTCTTAGGACTAGCACCTATAGTCTCACAGGTCAAGTTTTGGAAGTGACGAACCAATTGTTGAAAGGTAAAAAGAAGGTGATAATTAAGAATTATTATGATCAGCATGACAATCTCATTAAAAAAGAGAGGAGGAGAAAGCGAAAGCTTGAAATGACCGAACGTTATGAAATAACATATTACTAGACCGTTTGACTTCAATCCTCGGCAATTATCAATAGGTACGTATCGTTTGTATATCATTATTGATAAGTATTCATAAAGCGTCCATCTTGCATCATATATTCTTAGAGATTTAAGTCGTATAATTCAATGAATAGGATAAAAAAGATATTGTCAATATTCCTGATCGGAATAGCTTCTTTAAGTTGTCATGCGCAGAGCGTTGCAGGAACTAAGCCGATATACAAGTATTTCCTATGGTATGATGGTGTAGTTGATGATCTTCCCGTTCTGGCAAAACTCTCTGTTGGAGAGAGAGGCTATGCACTCGATCTTGCTTTTAGCGATACTTCTATTCGTTGTGTGGGTAGAAATATAGAAGAAAAGATTGATTCCATCGTTTTTGATATATATAATCCGTTTGAATATAAATCCCATGGAAAAATTAATCTGTCGATTGAAGACCTTTGGAATGTCAGTGGTCAATGGTTTTCAGACGAAGGAATATGGTATCCCATAACCTTGAAATTGAGATTGAATAAACTCGATGATTCTGTTTTTCAAGAAAATTCTGAGTTAATTCCTTTAGCCGTTGACCTAAATAGAATGACTACCGCAATTACAGTTTACGAAAGTGAGGAGGGGACAATTGATGGTAAACCCAGAGTTATACTTTATAAGTCCGATGAACTAGATTACGGATCAGCTACCTATGTGGATGTGAATTTTGACAGACACCTAGATATTGTAATAAACGATCAAATGTTTTTGTTCAATATGGATAGTCTAAAGTTTATCTCAAACCTCGATGGCGATTCTTTTTTTCCAGGAATTGACAATTATCACTCTTACAATATAGGGGATAGTACTTTTCAATGCATCCATTTCAGACAGATCTTGCGATACAAGTCAATCCATGGAGCCGTGGGTATTTACGAGCGAGAAGTGTATTCTGAGTATTACGAGAATCCGCAGAAAATCGACTCCTCAGAAAATAGAATAAGATATATAGATGGAGAAGAGAAATATATTGTTCTAGAACTATATACACGCAATGAAAAAATAGATAATGTGGATGAGTTTATGAAACATTACCTATCGAAAAACAATATTGAAGTGATTGATGGTGCTGAATTATCCTTGCATATGCCGAGCGGTAAAACGAATTATTTATATTCAGAAGGACATTGGATTAATAGGTTAAAAAAATAGTTATGAAGTTTAAAATAGTATTGTTGTTTATTGCATTTTATGTATCAGCCCCATTGATTGGGCAAGAGATAAAGGAGCTAACACCAGATTTTAAAAAGCCACTAGATTTTAGTGATGATATGATTGCATTATGGTCAAGATGCGACTCATTAATGTTTGGATTAATGGAGGCAGATAGTCTATCACAAGAGGATTATAACATTCTCTTAGATCACTGTGATGAACTTGGATATTCAGAGGCTTGTGAGGGTATGTACGGTGTGATATGTGGGTGTAGTTGGTATTGTGGAGCAATGTACAGTAAAGTGTCCGTTTCGTCGCATCTAGCCAATTCAGATACTATTCGCTACGATGAAAAAAGTATAAGCGATTTAAATTATTACTCTGCCTGGGTCGAAGGAGTAGAAGGGCATGGAATAGGAGAGACGATCACTTTTGAATTTGCTCCAATGCACCCCAGAATAACCGAAATTATTATCGCTAATGGTTATGTAAAAGATCAAGCATCTTGGAAAAATAACGCAAGGGTAAAAAAACTAAAAGTATCGGTCAATGGGAGCCCCTTCGCAATTCTTAACTTAAAAGATGAATGTGCCGACCAGCATTTTAAAGTGCCCACTATAGGGTATGCCCATAGAGAGCACATAAAGTATAATGCAGGTAATGAGCCGTTTGATGAGTATAATATGGTGTTAGTGAAACCGTCAATTATTACCTTCGAGATAGTAGAAGTGTACCCGGGCGAGAAATATCAAGACACCGTCATTTCAGAGATTTATTTTGATGGAATCGATGTGCATTGATGAATGACAACTGTATGAATAGAAAGAATTAACGATGGATAAGAATTACGCAATGAAATGGCAACGAGTAACTATCATCCTTGTAATGATACTAACTAGTGTGGTCAATGGATTTACACAAGGAGAGTATCTCTCGGAAGCAGATGTTCTTGAAAGACAAATTGATGAATTACGAGCACAAAGGAATTTTATCGAAGAAAGTAATTTTCCACAGAGGCAGGATGTAATCGATAGATATCATCATGACTTAGATCGATTGATTCGTCTATTGGATATTGCCACTTTGATTTATGAAACGCCAAGTACTGTCGAGGCGGACAGAATTATAGAAGAACAGGAGGGCTACTATATTTACCAGTCATACAACCTAAGGACTAACATCAAAAGATTCGGTAAGCGGACATCCTTCGCCGGAATTGTATCGGATAATTCTAGTATTCCAGTTGGAACAGAATTGGTGACAGAAGAATTTGTTTTCAACGACATGAATATGGAAGTACTCTATAGAACGGGCACAGATAGAAATAGACTTCTAACTTTGTTTGTAGAATACAAAGACAGCATGGAGATATTTATTGACATCTCTAGCTTGCCGATATCGTCCATGAAAATAGAAAAAATCGATGAATACGGGTTTAAAAATGAGCGATTGTTCGTGGTTGGAGACAACAATGAAGTTGGTAAATTGGCATGGATTAATGTTGCGGGTGAATATGAATTATATCCAGAAAGATATTTGGTGGATATAGAAGGAGTTTCTAATCAGAAAAAATTAAAGTATCGTTATGCTGTTCGTTGTGTGGGGGATGGGGGTGAATACCTTACGCCATCAAGGGTAGTCGAAGATTATAATATTCTTCCCGAGTATTATCACACATGGTATGAAGGTGAAATCGGGACATACCCCATCAAAGGGATGATCAAAGCCAAACTATTAGAGGGTAATTACTACCCACAAGAATTGGCGTATGGATATGAAACGAGCAAAGAATTGATATACCTCCAAGAGATGTTTGAACCACAGGATGGTATACACGGATATGAGAAAGAAGGAAGTAGAGAAATTGCGGAGTGGTCGATGGATTTCGAACTTGGAAAAAAACTGACAGGCACTTGGTTGGGCAGTCAAGATCTCCCCATCACACTTACCCCAGCTTTGATAGATTTCCCAGACTTTACCTTCAAAGCAAAACTCACAGAAGAATTATCTACAGCCGGAGAAGTGACAGATAGACTAGTGCAACAAATCAGTGTATATAGCCATGGACTATTGGTGCAAAAAATCGATTTAGAATATACCGAAAGTTTGGATTATTTTCAGCTAGGTCTTGCGGATGTTAATTATGACGGTTATATGGATTTGATAGTAAGTAGTACCCTATACCAGTATGATCCTGAAAAAGACAGATTCGATCTTGGTGAACTAATAGAAACAAATTTTATGTACCTAGAAGATCTCTATCCGTTCAATGTGTTTAATAAAAGTGTTGTGTTATCATTAGGTCGTCAGACAATAGAATACCGAGTGGTTGATGGTATGCTCCGTGATTATGAAATTAGTTCGTATTATTTTAACGAAGAAGAGGAAGTGGTGTACACTGTATCGCGTTTTGAAAATAACGAATGGACAGTAATCGAAGAATCTATTGAGAGAATAGATGAGGAGAGCATCGACTACGAAGAAGATTTAATGACCTCCGATAATTTTATTCTGGAATATTCACCCCTAGTCACTGAAAATGGCTATGGCTATTTCACCCTTAATTTATTCAATAAGTCTGGTCAAGCACTTACGATAGAAGAGCAAGCACTGTTGACCGTAGAGCTAACAGATAGCGATGGCAACAGGCATCTTAACGAAGTATATCGTTTCGAAATAGGAGAAATAGAAGAAACTCAGATGATAGACGATTGTAATATAGTGAATTATGATGGAAATTATTATTTGGTTTATGCCTACCAGACGAAATTGCTTTTGCCAAAAAATCTTGACCCCGGTCGATATAGTTTTAGAATAATTATCGATCATCCAATCATAGGAAGGATAGCGTCTAATGGATCAGAATTAGTTCTGCCCCTGCCATTGCGGGATATTGTAAACACCAGGAAATTGATTGGAAATATCAATGGAAAAGTACAAGGTGAAATCCATTATTATAAACAAGAATCTGGAGCAATAACAGGTGCTTTCATTAATAGCGATACAAATCAAATAATTCATTTGGAAGGGAAGTTAGTGGAGTCCACAAAGATTCTTAATCTAACGGAATATGAAGCAGACGATAAGCTGAGTGGCTATTTTGAAGGGGCAATAATCGACGGAATATACACTGGATTTTGGTTTAATACAGATCGAACGATTAAAGTGCCATTCGAGTTTGACTACGAATATTAATAGGAAATTGACAATTATAAATTGAATCTAATTATTCTTGCGATAATTAATATATTTGTGAAATAAAATGGAGATTCTATAGAATAGTATTAAATCTATTGAGATACTTCATGAATGTAATCTAATCAAAAAAATATTCGTGCCACGGCCGTTCATTTAGATGTAAAAACATTTATCACAACCATTATAAAAATAATAAAATGGAAAATATATTACCACGTTACAAAAGACCAATTTCTGGCGTCGATGAACCTGCCGTAAAAGTAGAGCATTGGGATGGCGCATTGGAAGCTTTTGATAAAAAGGAGTTTAAAAAATCTGTCATTGAAATCATCAATTATGTCAACCCATCTCTATTGGATGGTAAGAGCGTAGATAATGATATAGACATTGTACAAATGCATGGCTCTGCGGAAATTCATGTCAAAATCACTGACAGTTTGTTTAGCATTAAGGCTCCCTTTTTGAAAATCACTGATAACACACAGCGTGTAGCCTTGCTTCGAAAGGTAGCAGAAGTTAATTTTAGCTCACTTAGGCTTGAGCAGATTCAACTTGAAGGAAATGAACTGTGGTTTGAATATGAAATGCCGATTGAACTTGCGCAGCCGCATAAAGTATATGACCTATTAAGAAGCGTCTCAGTATATGCGGATGACTATGACGATATGTTTATCGAGAATTATGGCGCAGAGTTCTACAAAGAACCTGAAATCTCTGAACTTTCAGACTCTGAAAAAGAGCAAGTATGGGGACAGATATCTAACGTTTTCGAAGATTATACCAACTACACGCAGTTTTTTAAAGAAACCAGACGAGATGATTTTCAATGGGATAATCTAGCTATTATCATGTTGAAACTTGCCAATATGCCCTATGTTCACGGTAAGCTCCGATCTGACTTGGTAGAGCATATCAATAATCTTTTTAACCCAGACATTGACTTCAAGTATCGTGTGGATAGATGTGTTAATTATATGAAAATACTCATTGCTGAACCAAAAGAATCCATTATGAGTAACATCTATCATGGGGAGCATTTTATTTCTCTCAAATGGAGAAGTTCTAAAGATGTTATTAGTGATAGACTAAAACACTTTTTAGAACGTGTACAATCCTATGAGAAAGAGAATAATCATTTTCACCTCTCTTATTACTTACAATTTAATTTGCTCAAGTTGATCTATGACTTTAACCTTGAAGAAGATTATAAGAAGGTGATAGAAGATGTGCTGGAAGAGGTCTCTGGACTT
>JAJRRH010000059.1 GCA_024279715.1 Bacteroidota bacterium | reverse complement strand
GATTTCTTTGGTTTGTTGAGGTATGGGATTCTTTTTGAGGAAGGTTGCTCTTTTATTCTTATCCGCTAAGATGCGGGAGATCGTGCGACATTATCGCAAATTATTGCCTAAAACCCTTGATGTTCGCATAATATTATTACCCTCACTCGACATTTCGGAATAATTAATTTCTCCTGTCGTTTTGCGGACTAGCATATTCTTTGAAGTCAATATTCAACTATCCATGATGGGATGAGAATGACAAACAAGTTAAATTGACTTAGTCTCTAAATCTGGTCATGATACTTCTCGGAACATTAAATTTATTAATTCAAAAAAACTTAACCTATTGACTTCATGCACTAAACACTTATTTAATTAGCTTTACACTTTATTAAACTACAAACAATATGACAAAAACAACTATCCTTTTCGTTGTAGCACTATTTATATTTAGCGGCACAACAAATGCACAAAACATTAAAAAACAAGATGTCTCTTATGACGATATTAGGCTTCCACTTTCTCCGATAGAAGGCTTGACTTCTTATGTTTTTCTTGTGGAGACGCCTTATCCTTATAATACGAATGGGGTAGATGACTTGGCAAAACAGCAATTTGAAGATGAGTTAGCAAACTACCCTCAAACGATCGCTGATGCTGAAGAAAAATACCAAGAAGATTTAGCCAACTATGATTATGATGTGGAGATGGCGAGAGAGAATTTCAAATTGGAGTCTGACGAATTCAACAAGATGAGTAAACTTGAAAAATTAGCGATGAGCGATCAGAAGCCAAAGCTGAAATTGCCAAGAAAACCTGTCTATCGAAAGCCATCACAACCGGTGTATAGAAAGCCGAACACTACCAATCAAATAGTTTTTGACCCAGCAATTTTGGCCAAGTCCTATCTAAATATTGATGGTTTTGAAAGAGGAGAAACAAACAATACCTTATCAGGAAAAGTCACCCTTTCGACGTTTGAATATACCGAACCTGAGCGTAAAGTGGACACTAAAAAGAAGTACAATGCAAAGACAAAACAGCAAGAAACTGTAAGAGTTGTGACCTATACTACAGGAATAAAACGTCCGACATACTTGTACCTTGAATATGAAGGGGAAGTGTTATTTGATGGGCTATTTAATGATTCGGATGTTTTTGAAAATCTAGTGACTAGCAATTCTCCAAATATTAAAATATTGGAAAAAAACTCTGTAACAAATACAATTTCTGAAATTAATGAATATTTGAACGACAACTATGGTTTTTCACCTATGGGAAATTCCATATCTCTGAATTACGTAAAAAACAAAAAGGGAGAATATGACGACTTAGAAGAGGCGTTGGCTCAAGCTACTGCAGGACTTACCGATTATGTATTTATGGAGGAGAATGAGAATATTAAAACTGCTATCGAAATATGGACTTCAGAACTGAATGAGTACGTACCAGATGATAAGAAAGCTAGAATAGATGGAAAAGTGGCTACCAGTATTGTATTTAATTTATTAGAGATTTATGTAGCAACCAATGACATGGTCAATGCGGATGCCATGATGGATAAATTAGGAGATTTCAAATTAAAATTTGCTCAAAAAGAAAGGTTAAAAGTAATCACCGCTGACATTACAGATCGGAAGTTTCGATTGAAGTCTAATGGCAAATTATAATCTTATAAATTGTAATAAAAAAAGGACTCGATGAGTCCTTTTTTTTGGTCAACACTCTCGTTAACCCAGATTGTTCCTGTATATTCAATACCCTTCATGTTTTAACCCAAAAAATTCATCAATTTTTCAGCGATTAAGTAACACCTGCAAGTTTGGGGTTTTTCAAACACCCAAATTTGGGTGTTTCTAAATCGGGGTTTCACGCTTTGCTCCCCCACATCCCAGCCCACAGTCATACAATGCACTTCGTTTTTGCATGAATAAATCGGGTTAACATGAGCAGTAAGGCTAGTCCAAGTGGAACTAGCATCTTATATAAGTAACTGACTAAATGGAGTCTACAATTCTATTAAGTGTATTACTTGGGCGCATGGCGTTTACGATTTTGGATTCATCGGTCACATAATAACCGCCAATATCTGTTGCACTCCCTTGAGCATTTATAAGTTCACTTGTGATTGTCTCTTCGTTGTTTTTCAATTCTTGCGCTATTGGCGTGAATTTTTCTTTCAATCGAGTGTTATCGTTCTGACTTGCTAAAGCTTGCGCCCAATACATGGCTAGGTAGTAATGACTCCCTCTATTGTCAAGTTCATTAACCTTTCGAGATGGTGATTTCTTATTGTCTAGGTATTTATCGGTTGCATCATCCAATGCTTCGGCTAGTACTTTTGCTTCTGCGTTGTTATACTTATCGGCGATATATTCTAAAGAAACTCCAAGCGCTAGAAATTCCCCTAATGAGTCCCATCTAAGGTGACCTTCCGTGGTGAATTGCTGCACATGCTTGGGTGCTGATCCTCCAGCACCAGTTTCAAATAATCCTCCTCCGTTCATCAAAGGTACGATAGAGAGCATTTTTGCGGATGTACCGAGTTCTAAAATAGGATATAAATCTGTTAAAAAATCTCGCAAGACATTACCAGAAACTGAGATGGTGTCTAGTCCATCTTTTACTCGTCGTAGTGTGAAGTCATTGGCGTCTTTACT
>JAJRRH010000058.1 GCA_024279715.1 Bacteroidota bacterium | reverse complement strand
TATTCCCAAAGATAAAAATCATACATTCCAGCAATACCTAAAAGCGCCATGATGGCAAACCAAGCTAAAAATAATTTTGGCTTACCTATGAAGGCAAAAATCAACCCAATTACAATCATGGTAATGATTATAGGTGGAAATACTGCAAACTCGGGCAATTCCGATGGGATATTTTTCATACCCACATAATGATTCATTAAATTGATATTTTTCACATCATGAGGATTGGCGTCTTCAATTTTATTGATGTGAATATTCATCCCCAAGGGAGTAGGATACTGCGGCGCTTCCAAAGTTATGTTCCACAATGGGAACTTAAACAAAGCTAACAATAGTAATACACCGATAATCATAATAACTCTGGACAACTTCATCTTATTTTCTATTTAAAAATTAATATCTTGGTAAAGAAAACAGGCAGCCGTGAATTATTTCTTCGACTGCCTGTTATATTTAACCTGTAAAACATCCTTATTCTGTCAATGCATCACCATCTAAGGTATAAGTGATAGGTACGGAAGATCCCTTAGGAGAAACCCGTACATAACCCTGCATCTCTTGATGTAACGCCGAACAGAAGTCTGTACAATAGAATGGCCAAACACCTACTTGTTTAGGCTCCCATATAAATGTTTCCGTTTGCCCAGGCATTATCAACAATTCCGAGGTATTAGCACCAATCATGGAAATACCGTGAGGCACATCATAATCTTGCTCTAAATTAGTTACATGAAAAAATACTTTATCTCCAACTTGCACCCCTTCAATATTATCAGGAGCAAAGTGCGAACGTATCATAGTCATATTGATGTGTACTTCATTTCCCTTTCTCACCACTGTTGCTTGATCTTCTCTTTTCACTGCATAAGGGTGCTTATTGTCTTCTAATTTATACAATTTACGAGAATTAGCCTCTAATAGTGAAGCTGGACAACCTGCTGCATAATGCGGTTCACCAATCGTTGGAAAGTCAAGCAACATCTCCATTTTATCTCCAGTGATATCATATAATTGTGCCGACTGCGTTACTTCTGGTCCAGTAGGTAAGTATCTATCTTTGGTGATTTTGTTCATCGCCAATACGTACTTACCAAATGGTTTTCTTGAGTTTCCACCAGGAATCATCAAGTGACCTACGGAGTAATAGGTAGGTTTTCTATCCAATACTTCCCAAGTACCAAGCTTCCATTTTACAACCTCAGAAGAGATAAAGAATGTAGTATAAGCATTCCCTTTCCCATCAAACTCTGTATGGAGCGGCCCAAGACCTGGTTGCTTTACAGATCCTGCCAAAGTACTTTCATACTTCAAAATTGGAATACCATATGCTTCACCATCATAGTCTTTATTCTCTATCGCTTTTATCATTTTAGAGAATGAGTGTATGGTAAGTTCTGCTGCTAACTTTCCATTCCCAACGATATACTCTCCTGAAGGGTCTACATCACAACCATGGGGTGATTTTGGTGTAGGCATAAAGTATATTGCCCCTGGCACATCTGATGGATTTACCGTCAACACTTCTTTCATCATCGTAGATGTAGCTGTATGGGTATGTTCGTCATATACGTTATGTGCATAATTTGCTGGTACTTTTGTACCTCCTCCATTCTTCACATATTCCTCGATTTTTTTCCAGTTGATCGCTGCGATAAAATCCTTATCATTTTGTGATGCATTTACTTCTAGCAATGAATTTGCCTCCTCCGTATTATAGGTAGTGAAGAAAAACCAACCATGTGAATCTCCACGTCCTGGGTGTGATAAATCATAATTAAAACCAGGCATTAGAATTTGAAAAGCAATATCCATATTACCATCTTTCTGATCTACTTTAATAAATGAAAGGGCTCCTTTAAAATTACCTTTGTATTCATTAATTGGCATGTCTCGTTGTGGAACTGGCACACTAAATCTAGTTCCTGCCACAACATACTCTGTGTTTTCCGTAACGAAGGAAGAGCTATGGTTACCTGCCGAATTTGGTATCTCTATAATTTCCGTTGTTTCAAAAGTGGTCAAGTCAATTTTAGCAATACGTGGTGTATTATTTTCATTGATGAAGCACCAACGTCCATCCAATTCTCCATTGGTTTGCGAAATATCTGGATGGTGTGAATCACCCCAAGGAACAAAACCATGTGACGTATTCAACATTGGGGTCGTCTCCGTATTATATCCATATGCCTTCTCTGCATCTTGAGAGAAAACTGGTATCACTTTAAAGAGTCGTCCTGATGGCAATCCGTAAACCGCCAACTGTCCGCTAAAACCCCCAGAGACAAATGCATAAAATTCATCATGATCTCCTGGTGCTACATATACTCTTTCAGCAGCGCTATTTCCAATGGCTCCTCTTGACGAGGTGCTGCTATTACCATTACTCGATATATTTCCACAAGAGGCAAGTAGCCCTGTAAAAAACATCAATACAATTATTTGTTTTATTTTATTCATCATGGTTAATCTGGTTTAATTAATCAATTTATTATTTCTTTTTTATCGTTCTAAAATATTCCAAAACGGCTCGAGCTTCATCTTCCGTGAGGTTTTGATTTGCCATTGGCGAACTATACTCTGCTAACAATTGCTTTGCAATAGGATCCTCCTTTACCATCACATCTGGATTAAGTATCATATTCATAATCCACTCTGGCGTACGTCTTTCCATTATCCCTAGAGGTGAAGGTCCAATGTATTTTTTTGTCGGTTTATGACAGGCCTTACATTTATCTTTAAAAATAACATGTCCTTCTTCCGCAAGCTTCTCATCTATTTCTCCCAAAGTCAAACTCTTGATAGGACCTATTCCTTTTAGGGTCATAGGGTCTACTTCAGCAGGTTTTGCTTCCTTTTTTACTTCCTCTTTTTTTGGTGTAGTATTATCTGAAGTCAATCGCTCTGACTTCGAATCATCAGAACCACAACTTGTCAATAATGCTACAAACGCTACTACCGCTATTCTTCTTAATATCATTCTTTATGTTTTTTATACAGGTTATTATTTAATTATTCTGCTGGCACCAATACATCATCAATGACATGGATCCAACCATTACTTACTTTTACTGACTTTATAATCTTTGTGCCTCCCACATATATTTCTCCGTCTTTATTTTCTACTTTTAAGTATTTTCCTGAGGCCATGTATAGGTCTCTTCCTTTCTTTGCTTCTTTAGTAAGTTGCTTAATCGGATAGTTGCTAGGCGCCACGTGATTGGTCAAAATAAATGCCAATTTTGATTTGTTTTCAGGCTTTACTAGCGTCTCTACAGTGCCTTCAGGCAATTTAGCAAAGGCAGAATTCATTGGTGCAAAAACAGTCAAAGGACCAGCATTAGCAAGTGCATCTTCCACACCAGCAGCTTTCACCGCCACGACTAGCGTACTAAAGTCTTCTAATGATGCCGCAACTTGTAATACATTCTTTGCAGATACACCGTCATCTACTGCAGCTTGACCTTTATGTGCTGCAACTTCCTTCTTAACTGTATTAGTAGAATGATCAACAGGATTTACTACTTCGTTGCTCGCTGTTTCTCCATTGCAAGAAAAAAGTGTTATTGCGACCATCATGATTAAAAATTTTGTAATTCTCATATCTATTAGTTTTATGATATTTGGTAATTCAATATTCTCTTATATTTGCCCCAAAGGACGATAGTATAAGTAGAGTAAAATATGACCTATGTCATAAATAAAAGAGTAATTAGTCTGTTATTTTATTTTTTATCGTTTTAATTATTAGAAATATGTTGTCAAACTCCTGTAAACACGCTATCCGAGCCTCTCTATATCTTGCAACCAATGCAACGGTCGAAAAAAAAATAAGCCCTAAAGCCATATCCGACTATATGGAAATACCAGCACCTTTCCTTGCTAAAATTCTTCTTACCTTGGCTAAAGGAGGACTGGTAGCTTCTGCTAAAGGTCCAGGAGGTGGGTATTTTATGACTCAAAAAGAATTAGACAAAAACATGCTGGATATTATTGAATGTATTGATGGATTAACAAAAATGAACAGTTGCTTTATTGGTCTTCCTAACTGTTCTGACAAGTATCCATGTGCTGTACATGAGACAGTTTCAAAATTCAGAAAACAATTCATTAAAAATGCATCTTTAAAGACTATTGGAGATTTAGCAAAAGAAAATAAAGAAGGGCTTACATTTTTGATCTAAGATAATTCTTAACAAGTTTCCAAAAGAATTATTAAAACTACACGCTAGATGTAACATTTGTAGGTAACACAGGACTTACAACCATCACAGAGCATTGTACAATAATGATGTCTTTACTTGTAACAATACAATAAAGTCAACAAACCATTCCTCCCATCCTCCCTGTAAATCGATGAGTCAATTTCAAATTTCGCCCGAATTATTCATTGGGATTTTGTTATGAGAGCTCAAACTACAATACAATATGACCTTTAACTAATTTTAGCATAGCACCGCTATGGTTAAATTAGCAAATCAGTATATTTTGCAGTAGTTTGGGCTCGTAATAGAAAGTTCGAATGCATAATTCGGGTTTAACCATCAGTCAGACTTTCATGATTAACATCACTATTTATCCCAACTTATATCATGGGAGCCAGTGTACTTTGACCGTACCTTTAGCATGAACGAAAAAAAATAATTATGAAAAAGAGAGAGCCAGTATCCCACATCATGTCTAAAGATTTATATACTTTAAACCTCACAGACACACTCTATAAGGCAGAGGAACTACTTCAAGAAAAAAAGGTACGACATATCCCCGTAGTTTCGGGCGATAAATTAATTGGTATTATAAGTCTTACGGACATCCTACGAATTAGCTACGGTAGTAACTTTACAGATGGAGAAAAGGTAGATAATGCCATTTTCGACATGCTTACTTTGGATCAAGTGATGCATCACAAACCAAAATCTGTATCTTCTACTACTACTATCAAAGAAGTAGCAGAGATTCTTTCAAAAGAAGAGTTTCATGCGCTACCTGTAGTTGACAATGAGAAACTGGTTGGAATAGTTACCACTACTGATGTTATTAAATATCTTTTAGATCAATATTAAAAATAAATAAACATGAAAAAAATTATTGTCCCCTTAGATTTTTCGGAGCATTCCATTTATGCTTTGGATGTAGCTGCTGCCATTTGTAGAAAAGATACTGAATGCACTATACATTTGGTACATATATATGAAAAGCCGATATCTGGAATTTCCTTGCAGTTCAACGTAGATACTGAAGCATTGCATGAACTTAAAGAAACGATACACGATAAGTTTGACGAGGTCGTGAAGAACCATCTCCAAGGTATTGATAAAATAGAACGAACCTTCGCTCCTGACATTGCTGTCAAAGATATTTTGGAGCTGGAGGCCCTTCACGGCACCGACCTTATAGTTATGGGTACTTACGGTGCGAAAGGTTGGCGAGAGAAAATAATCGGATCTAACGCCCAGTTGATTGTGCGTAATGCTTTATGCCCTGTTTTGGTAGTAAAAGATAAAATAACGAATTTTAAGATGGAGAATATTGTCTTCGTTTCAGATTTTTTAGAAGAGGCAGAAGTAAGTTATCAAAAAATCAAACTGCTTTTGAATCTTTTTAATCCTAAAGTTCATCTTCTAAAAGTATTTGAGGATTCTATAGAAGACACAGAAGATGAGATAGAAGAGATGGGGGAGTTTATAGATTTTCATTCATTAAAAAACTATACCATTAACTATCGCATGGCATCTTCGGTTGAAGAAGGCTTAGAAGATTTTTGCAAAGAGGTAGATGCAGATGTTGTATTGATTGAAACCCATGGCAGAAAAGGAATAGACCGTTTTATGCAAAGTAGCATCGCTGAGAATCTAGTAAATAATCTTCACAGACCAGTAGTTACAATAAAGATACAATAGTATTATTCAGCAAATCGCTTGAGTTGATTGGAATCGAAGTCCCACTCCGGTGTATTGAGGGATTCACCACTAGAAAATGAATACCATGGATTGTCGGGATCTTTGTTTGCAGGATTTCTCAATACTTGGATTTCCTGGGCAGGCATATAGCTCTGCGCTAGCATAAACTTGATTTCACCTGTATTTTCATTCTTAATCATATCCACTATAATGATGGCATGGCCAGGTGACCCACCCCAAATAAACACATCCCCAATCTTCATCTCTTCCAACGACACTTGTTTTAGTTCTTTATCCAAAGACAATGTGCCTGCGTACATAAAAACTTGTTCCAAATATCGCCAATAACTATCGGGGGAGTCAGAAGGTGTTGCCCGATTAACCCAGCTCACTTTATTTCCGCGGACCACTATCCGATTTCCTTCTCGCCACTTGGAGTATTCTGCTGAAAAACCATTTGTAAAGTTGAAATGAATGGCGTCATAATCTTTACGTGAAAATAAATAATCTGCTCTCAATCGCATCACTGCATCCGCACATTGATGGAGGTCTTTGTTCCCAATTTCCTTATCAACGACCGCTAGATATACGCCCCTATCTTTTTTTACACCCCCAGTATACAGCTGCACTTCAGCACCATGTTCTTTCAAGGGCAAGTGGCGCAGATAGTATCCAAACGTAGTGG
The DNA here is from genome assembly GCA_024279715.1 of Bacteroidota bacterium. GTDB lineage: Bacteria > Bacteroidota > Bacteroidia > Flavobacteriales_D > JABDKJ01 > JAJRRH01. Next base: position 17,418 of record JAJRRH010000058.1, on the reverse strand, counting down.
TATCTACCACTGTTCTTGCAAATCCTGAAGAGACGGGAAATCTTGTAGCAATAGTATTTTTGGTGGTATCTATATACGAGGTTTCAACAATTTTAACCTCTTGAGTTATTCTTGAATTGGCATTTGAAATACTCGTAGCATCCCTTTCTTCTGGCACTGCAAAATTACACGATAGAAGTATCGAAGCGAGGACAATAGAGTATAGATTAATCGGTTGCATTTAAAAAGCTTATTGCATGATACGCCATTAATCCCATTCCGGTTAATAGGGCATCTTCGTTAATATCAAAAGTATTGGTGTGCACTGGGCTTGATGTACCCCCATCGGCATCTGTAGTACCCAAACGATAAAAAGTGGCAGGTATTACTTGAGAGTAGTAAGAAAAATCTTCTGCTGACATCCGCAGTGGTAATTCCACTACATTTTCTTCTCCAAGATAGTTCACCGCAGCTTGGCGACAATGCTTGGTAAGAGCAATATCATTTTTCAAAAATGGATAGCCTACTCTTAAGTCAAAAACACATTTTCCGCCCATTCCTTCAGCGATAGACTCTGCCATTTTGATCATTTTTTTATGCGCCTCGCCTCGCCATTTCTCATCCATAGTACGAAAAGTACCTTCTATCTCCACCTTATCTGGAATGACATTTGTGGCGCCATTTGCTATTACTTTTCCAAAGGATAATACGGAGGGGATGGTTGGAGAAGCATTTCTACTCACTATTTGTTGCAGGGCGATGATGATATGTGATGCGATTACTATCGGATCAATATTATATTGCGGCATGGCTGCGTGTCCTCCCTGACCATGAACTGTGATATAAATTTCATCTGCCGAAGCCATATATAGTCCTTCTCGAAATCCAACTTTTCCTGCAGGTAAATCGGTAAATACATGTTGGCCTACTATTCCATCAGGCACTGGATTTTTAAGCACCCCTTCTTTGATTAGTAAGGATGCCCCACCTGGGAGCTTTTCCTCTCCAGGCTGAAATAAAAAACGCACTGTTCCTTTCCAATTTTCCTTTGTGTTATTCAATATTTTTATTGCTCCCAATAATGACGAAGTGTGTACGTCATGACCACAAGCATGCATTACACCATCATTAATCGAACAATATGGTTTTTCACTATTTTCCTTAATCGGCAGAGCATCTATATCCGCTCTTAACGCAATCATTTTTCCCTCTGCCATTCCTTTTATTTCTCCAACAATACCAGTCCCGGCGATACCTGTGGTGTGATCTATTCCCCAATTCTTCAATATTGAGCTGATATATTTGGCAGTTTCAAACTCTTCAAAAGATAGTTCTGGGTTTTGATGGATATGACGACGAATCGATATTATTTCGTCTAATAATTCTTCAGATAATTGCTTTATTTTTGCGATCATGCAGTATTTAGAAAAGTTGTTTGTACGATTTTAATAGAATTCTAATAGCAACGAAAAGCATGAAAATTCCAAAAATAAATTTCACCTTTTCAGGGTCAAGTTTCAGCGATAATTTCGAGCCTATATAACCCCCTATCACGAAAGCGCCAGCTAGAATCATTCCGTATTTAAAGTTCACCTCTCCAGCTTTATAGTAATTCATTACTGCTAGGATGGCGATTGGTGGAAGCATCATCGTTAGGGAAGTTCCTTGTGCTGCATGCTGAGAGAATCCCAGAAAAAACACCAATGCTGGTACGATTATCACGCCGCCTCCTACGCCTATGAACCCACCGAGTATACCTGCCGCTAGACCCGTCAGAAGAAGTATAAATAATGTTGTAGAATCCATAGAAAGATGATTAAAAATCAAGATTAAATGAAAGATACACCTCTCTATCCAACCAACGATTACTTACTCTACCCCAAGCCCAATCCACACGTACGAAATACCCCATCAGTTGACTTCTGAGTCCAAATCCAAGACCTTTAATTACTGGGTCGTCTTGATTCTCTAACTCTATCAAAAATGGATTCTGGTCAATAGTAACAACGTTAAATGTGTTCTCATCGGAATACGGATGCTTGCCTGTCCATGCAGATCCTACATCCCCAAATCCTACGACTTGGAAATTCTCCAGAAATTCTGATTGCAATGGTCGTTTCATAAGATATTTAAACAAAGGTACTCTTACTTCTGCATTAATGACTGCGGCACTTGTACCGTTTCGTGCATTACGCCAGAAGCCTCTCATTGGCAACATTTGCGCTTGATAACGATAGTTTTGATTTGGGTCTATTGCTGTATTGTCCATTTGCGGTCGTGGCAATATCCAGTTATCGACACTGCCCAATGTATTGAATAATTTCTGGCTACCAAAAGAGGTGTTCCCAGCAAATCGGCCAGCAAAAATGATATCACGATGGATTCGATGATAGTGCCTGAAATCCCATCCTGCCACCCCGAATGTAGGGATTTTTCCTTCTTCGGTATACTCGCCATAGTACTCTACCCATATCTTATGTCTTGATCCATTGAATAGGTTCAATCCTTTACCGATCGTGTTATCAAATACTAGTGCTGTTTTTGCACCCAATGAATAGCTATTAAAACTAGGGATATCGATATCAAATGGCCCTGTTGATTTCACGACGATACGTTGGTTGACCCCTTGGATTCTACCCCTTACAGAAAGCACTTCATTGAACGGCCATTTTACTTGATAAGCAACGGTAGTGATTCCGAGATTGGCATGGAATACTTCATTGGATTCAAAACCGACTAATACATCTTTGCCTTGATTAACAATGGTTACTCTTTTATCCAATCGTTTTAATAAATTATCATACGCTACGGCAAAATCAGCACTACTAAGTTTAAGTGCTATCCGAGCACCACCAGTGACTCTATAGTCTTCAAAAATATCTGTCATTCCCACCTTAAGCAGTGGGCTCAAACCTGGGCTTAACTCATCGCCAAATATCTGATAGAAATCCCCGAGGAAAGTATTTGATATCTGAGACACATTCTGATCTTTAGCAAAATTCACTACATAGCTTCGTATGGAGAGTGGTTTTTTTATGATAGTATCCTTTTTGTTTTGTTCCCTTGTCAGATCCAGGTAATCTTCGTAGATCACAACTTTTGGAATAGAATCAACTTTCTCCTCTCCTTCAAATTGGTAATTATGTATATCTATGGCATCGTCTTCGTCATTTGATGTGTTTTCCTTTTCAGCAGGCACAGCGACCACTTCAAGTACTTCATCTGTCTTAATGACTGGATCGAACTCATTCTTCGGCACTTCATAGTCGAGCGTCCCGATCTCTTCAATTCCTTTTAGCTTGGATTTGAAAAAATGGTATCGCCCATCAAAGTACATTAATTGAGTATACTGCTCATTTTCAGCATTTACTTCGTATTCCAATATGTTTGTTTTATAATTTGATAATTGGGCTTTGCGTGTGAAATACCGGTAATGAATGGTAGTATCTATTCTACTAATCACACTGTCGTATTCTGCAATATATCGGTTATACAATCCATCTTCAAGTCCAAGGTATGTGTATCTCTGTGAATCATATTGTCCTGGATTTTTTTCAGATACATCCGGCGTATTCGTAATTCTTTCTAGGTTGGCATTTCGGCGGGATAGATCCATCACAAATATATCCTTTTGGAGCACTTCTATTTTTTTATTCGCAAATCGCAAGGTGTCATCCTTACGATTGGAAGCAAAGATAACTTTGGTGTCATTCATCACAAATCTTGGATCAAGGTCATCATTGATATCATTGGTCAATCGCTCTTGTCGATTTCCAAGTAAGTAGTACAAGTACAAATCTGTCTGACCAAAACGAACCGCCGACATGACAATAGTCTTTCCATCTTGCGCATATTGAAAAGACAGCACTTTGTCTACTCCTATCATTTGCCTCGGGTACATCTTACCCTCTGTGGTGGAGTATATGTACATCCATAGCTCCCCTTTTTTTTCTAATACTATTGCCAGGTCATTGTTGGTTGGATTCCATGCGAGCACTGGGTAGCTATCATCAATTATTCTATCTAGTTTATGTTCTCCTCTGTAGATTTTTTTAGTCTTTCCAGTCAGTTCATCATATATCCATACTTTATACTGCCCTAATTCATTGGACACGTAAGCTGTCTTGGTGCCATCTGTATTGGAAACTAGTTGTGAGTATACACTATGAGATTTAGTTTTAATCGGCAATTCTTCCATTTGCGGCATATCTTTACCGCTGTCTATGGCATTGAATTTCTGTTCAAAGTAATACTTTGAATCTTGATTGAGATCTTCCAATCCTATTCCTAAAGCATATACCATCCCTGTCTCAATACTTCTACTGATACGAGTCATGTATAATATATTTGGGATTATCTCATCCCCATAGACATTGGCTATATAATACCATAACGCATATCCAGCTTGAATGGTTTCCTCTCCTTGCAGGCGATTGAAGTTTTTATATCTATCCTCTTTTAAGCCTTCTTTATAAAATGAAAGTAGTTCCTGATCATTAGGGTTAGCAAGGTAATGTGCAATACCTTTTCTATACCATTCAGGCAGTTGAACTTGCGCAGAGCTACGCACTAACTCTGTCCAGCTAGCTCCTGTTATCATTTTATTAAAAAGTATCGTCGCGAGACCATAGCGAATGGATTCTTGAAATTTGGCATAATCCCCTTCAAAGTAGATGAACATTTTATTGCCAATGAATTGTGTTTTACCCCCAAGATTATACCCTTCCTTGTCTGCAACGCCGACATTGCTTTGTCTAAAGTCACTTTGACTGGTATAAACGACAATGTATAAAGTCTCATCTAATGGGTAGTCCATCAGCAATTCCATTTTCTTCAATTCTTCTTGTGCTACCTCGTTTGCATGAATAGCGAGGTCTTTGCCACCTTCATAAAAAAAGGTGTCAAAATGGTCTCCACGGATGTATTGCCAGACAAACTTCTTATACTGAACCCTGTTTTTACCAAACTCCTGATTGGATCCATTGTAGAACTGACCCACCGCAGCTATCTGAAAGCTTAGTGCGAATGCGATTACTACGCTTATTCTTAGAAGTATAGTTTTTGTTTTCATCTTATAATGAGGTAAAGATACTAAGCTTATTAAATAATGTATAATTTTGAGCACAATAATTATTCCAACATTATTACAAGGCTTACCTTTGTCCGTTAATGGGACGCTCATTAATACAACGTGTCATGACACAATAAAATTATCTAACAATGAAGATTAAGAAGTTCACTTTTAACCCCTTTTCTGAGAATACATATTTGATTTATGAAGGTGGAAATGGAATTGTCATTGATCCGGGCATGTCTCAACCTGTCGAGGAAGAGGAGTTTCATCAATTTGTACTCGAAAATAAGATTGGAATAACTCGCAACATACTCACTCACTGCCACATTGATCATGTATTAGGTAATGATTTTATTAAGCGCAAGTATAATGTACTACCGGAGTTTCATGAGATGGACAGGATGCTTTTTGACAACAATGACAAAGTGGCTTCAATGTACGGCATACCATATACTCCGTCACCTGAACCTAAGTGCTATCTTCATCAAGACGATACCATCAATATAGGAGATTCTACTTTGGAGATTCGTTTTGTTCCGGGTCACGCACCAGGTCACCTTGTTTTTATTCATCATGAGGATAAGCTTGTAATTGCTGGCGACACCCTTTTCAGACAGAGTATTGGACGTACTGATTTGCCAGGTGGAAATCATGAGCAATTGTTAGCGTCCATTCGCAAAGAGCTTTTTACCCTTGGCAATGATTATACGGTATATTGTGGACATGGGCCTGAGACCACTATTGGTTTTGAAAAAGAGAACAATCCATTTGTTGGACAAGCCTAGAGGGAATTATTCACAGATGATGTGGATTTAACCACCATTCATTTTTCTTTTGAAGAGTTTTTCTTTTTTCCTTGACTTACCTTTACTTTTTGGACATTTCAGGTTGGGTTGTTTTCGTAACCACATATATCTAATACTAAACACCAAAGGATGATACTTGCTGTGGAAAATGTCTTTACGAGAAAACAACTTCTCCGTATCATAGGAAGAGACTAATGGGATACTACCGGAAGCAACTAGCAATCCAGCTCTTGTTCTGAACCCAAAACCGAGTTTATAAGAAATATCACCTGAAAGATTGTTACTACGATCATATTGTGACAAATCTCCTGAGACAGTGGCAGACCTCGACAATCGATAATTGCCATTGAGATGAAGGTTATGAAGTACGAAAAAATATCTATTGATGCCCATCAGTCTATTGATACCGACATTCAATCCTACCATACTCTGTTTCAACGCTAATGGTGCGATATCTGTCACTTCTGGTTCTGGCATGACATTAAGAACCCGCTGATATTCTTCTACTGCTTCGAAGGTGCGGTAGCTAGCGCCATAGTCAATAAAATGAACAAACCCACGATCAAAAATATGATACCCTCCAAGCTCAAAGTTCCATTTCATTTTTGCTTTGGGGTTATAGATATTGGATTGTATCAGACCAGAATCAAGTGTGTCATTTATAATTCTTTCTCCTGTTGATGGCAGCATTAAAGTTGGTCCAACCCCAATATACCATCCGCTATTGCGATGGTCATTATCCACATCTAATATGTATTCTACGGGTTTTTTTTGAGCACTCAGCATCTGCGAGGTGAGTACCAAAGTGAATAATAATATGTTTCGGATCATAATTCTTTCGTTTGGTGGCATAAAGGTAACGGTATATAATGGCTATTTGTTTTGTAGTTTATGATTTTTACAAGAAATAGTTGTTGAACTCCAATTTATCAGCATTTTTCATACAAAAACGTCGGTAATACGGACTTGAATTGGGCAGTACGGGGAAAAGATTCTAAATAAAAAAGGATCGCCCACCACAGACGATCCTCTTTGGTATTAACCAAAACCAAACAACCATTGTTAGCGAGCCATTCTGGTTTTAATTCTATCAATCAATAGATACATGACCGGAACAACAACTAACGTTAAGAACGTAGCAAAAGTCAAGCCAAAAATTATCGTCCAACTCATCGGGCCCCAAAAAGCGACGTTATCCCCTCCCATATAGATATTTGGATCCAATTTTGTCAGCAATCCTGCGAAGTCTATATTGAGTCCAACTGCCAAAGGTATTAATCCTAAAACAGTCGTTATGGCAGTCAAGAGCACTGGACGCAACCTCTTCTTACCACCTTCAACAATACTTTCTAGGACATCCTCAGTAGATAGTCTTTTGTCTTCTTCTATTCCCTGTTCCAGTTTTTTTCTATCCCTTACTAGATTCGTATAGTCAATAAGTACGATGGCATTATTCACCACCACTCCTGCCAAAGATATCACACCTATCATGGTCATGATAATAACAAATTCCATATTGAATATTATCAGTCCCAACAATACTCCTATTAAGCTTAGCACCACCGCGGTCAAGATAATAAACGGTGTGCCTGCAGAATTAAATTGCATGACGATGATTAAGAATATCAAAAATATAGCAATTACCAGAGCGCCTGATAAGAAACTCATCTCTTTGGCTTGTTTCTCTTGTTGGCCTGTGAATAAAAAATCAATTCCTTTTGGTTTCTCAAAAGCCTCTAGTTTTTCTTTCATATCGGCAACTACTTCATTGCTATTGAACCCATCCAATACATTGGAAGTGATGGTAATCACTCGATCCAAATCGAGTCGCTTCACGGCATTGAAGGTTGTTGCACGCTGCTTAACCGCAATCGCCGATATAGGCACTTGCACGATTCTTCCATTGCTTTGATTTCTAAAAGTAATTCTTTGATCCATCAGGGCGTCGGCATCATGTGCGTAGTCCTTGTCATACCTGAGCATGACTGGGTAGTCATTTTCTCCTTCTTTGTATGTAGATATTTCTTTACCAAATAAAGATGTCCTTAACGCGTCCCCCACCTGAAAGGTCGATACATTGAGCCTTCTTGCTTTATCTCTATCAATCACTATGGGTATTTCAGATTTCCCTTGGTCTACATCCAACTTTAGCTCTTCTATGCCACCGACATTGCATGCGTTAATATACAGCCGCAATGAATCAGCAAAAGTGAGCAGTTCTTCATAGTCATCGCCATGGATTTCTAGATTAATCGGTGGGCCTTGAGGAGGACCATTTTCGTTTTTACTCACCGTGATACGCACCCCTGGAAAACCATGAATAGCATCCCTCACATCAGTAAGTATATCGGTGGTACTTATTCCCATCCTGTCGGCAAATTTCACAAAAGATATGGCTATTCGCGCCTTGTGCGGGGTCTGTCCAAATGCTGGCCCTTGAGTGGGATCACTTGTCCCTTCACCCACTTGAGCGATGATGGAATTCACCACATCTTTTTTAAGTATCTTTTTATCATCAATCACAAGCTTTTTCCCACCTACTCTAGCCGGCATTTCCAAAGCACCAATAACGACATCCTCTACCTCTTTGGTCACTTCGTTGGTAGCTTCTATGTCTGTACCTATTGGCATTTCTATGTATACATTGAGATACTGTGGATCCCCTTCGGGAAAGAACACTACCTTCGGAGGGAAGACGTCCATAAGAAATATAGAAAAAGCAAAAAGCATGAATGTGCCAATGAGAAGAAAAATGGGACGGTAACCATGAAGTATTTTTCGTAAAAATCGATCATATACATTCTCCATCCAGGGGATAGCTGTAGCTTGAAACTTCTTAGTACCTGGGAACAGAATAAACAAGTTAATAATCATCACAATACCCGATATTAATAACAAGTTGGGCACCCAACTATAGCTCATCATTTCACTTGCGTCTGCTACACTCATAGTACGTAAAGCGATGTTATATATCACCCCTATAAAAATGAATATCACGGCAAGAGTTATTACTCGTTTCTTATTGGGTTCTTTCTCACTGACACGCATAAAAATGGCCGTGAGCACAGGATTAATCACAAGTGCTACAAACAACGAACTACTCAATACTATCATCAATGTAATGGGCAGATATTTCATGAATTGCCCCATCATTCCTGGCCATATAGCCAAGGGCAAGAAGGCAGCCAATGTAGTGGCTGTGGAGGCGATTATAGGCCATGCCACTTCCCCAACACCAAGTTTGGCGGCAGGTATAGGCTTCAATCCCTCGTCCATCAGTCGATAGATATTCTCCACTACTACGATGCCATTATCCACCAACATACCTAGTGCCAATACCAAAGCAAATAGCACCATCACGTTGAGAGTAATACCCAAACTCGATAGAATAAAAAAGGACAGTAACATGGACATCGGAATGGCAATTCCAACAAATAGCGCATTACGTAATCCTAAGAAAAACAACAATACTATGACGACTAGGATAACGCCAAAAATTATACTATTTACCAATTCATCAATCTGTGTTTCGGTCTGTTCAGACTGATCTCCAGTGATTGATATCTCAAGGTTATCTGGCAGATAGTCCTCTCGAGCTTTTTCTATTATCTTATCAATGGAGGCGGAAGCGGAAAGTAAATTCTCACCTGCCCGCTTCATTACATCAAGCATGACTACTGGTGCACGATACTCTCTTGCATAACTCTCTTTTTCTTCTTCTTGAAAACTTACTGTTGCTATATCTCTTAGATAGACAATATTATTATTCTCTTGCTTTATGATCACATCTTCAATTTCTTGAAACGATTGAAATTCTCCAGCCACTCGAATGGTTCTTCTATAGTTATCGATCAGCAATTCTCCCCCACTGATAGTCACATTCTCACTGCGTATGGCATTGGCTATGTCATTAAAGCTTATTTGAAGACTTTCCATCTTTGGTAATTGCACGTCAATACGCACTTCCTTATCCATCACTCCTCGTATATCTACTTTTGATATCTCTGGCAGGTCTTCTATTCTGTCTTCAAGATACTCTCCGTATTCTTTCAGCTGATCCAAAGAAAAATCACCCGATAGGTTGATATTTACGATGGGAATAAGCTCTGAGAAATTCATTGAAAAGACATTAGGATCGGCAGGCAGGTCTTTTGGAAAGTCCGGGCTACCCTTGGCGATATCCACCTTGTCTTTCACTTTTCGAAGGGCGTCATCTACCGATACAGAGAAGTCAAACTCAATATTGATGGATGAAAAACCTTGGACTGATGTGGATGAAATTTTATCCACTCCCGTGATTGAATTTAACTCTTTTTCTAGTGGCCGCGTAATTAGTTTCTCAATATCCAATGGGGAGTTGCCAGGGTAAGGGGTGCTTATAAATATCTGGGGGATGTTGACTTCAGGAAAATTCTCTTTAGGCATCGACTGAAAAGATACAATACCAGTAATCAGTATTATCACAGACAACACCAATACGGTCGTTCTATTCTCAATAGATATCGAGCTAAGACCGAACTCTTTCTTTATTCCTTTTTTTTCATTCATCTCTGCAAACTGTTTTTATACACAAACCTTCTAATTCCGTTTTATTAATTAGAAACCACCTCTACTTCCTGACCGTTTCTCACGGTTCTTGCTCCTTTGTCGATTATTTTTTCTCCCTTTTTTAATCCACTGAGAACTTCTGTTCTACCCATGTATTCCTTTCCAATATCAATAAATCTTTTTTCCACTGAGAAACCCTCAATTGCTTCCTTCAAAAGGTAGATGTAATCTCTTCCATCTGGAGATTGTTGGATTAGCGATGATTTTATTACCACCGCATTCTTTTTTTCATAATCACGAATTTTCATGCTTGCCAAGAGGTTTGGAAATAGTTTTATATCGGACCGATCGAGGTGTACTTTTACCTTAAAACTCCTATTCTCGGGATTGATATATCCGCTTACCTCATCTATTTGAGCTTCAATAGTGTCACCCAATGATGGGAAAACTACTTCGACAGGGGAATGTACATGCACGTCACTGATGTGATTTTCGGACACTTCACTTTCTAGATAAACGATACCATTATTTACAATTCTGAACATCGGTCTCATCGGTGAAGCCATTTCTCCTGCATGCAAAAATATTTCATCAATGGTACCCGCATAAGGTGCTTTGACGGTAGACATGCTCAATTGAGATTGCAGTGTTTTAAGTGCCGACTCCAGAGATTCTTTTCTGTTTTTGGATTGAAGATACTCAACTTCTGAGCCTATTTTTTTATTCCAAAGACGTTCTTGTTTTTCAAAAATTGTAGTTGCCAATTCCAAAGAGGTACGCACTTCAGCGATTCTACTACGAACGATTGCAGCATCTAGTCGAGCAAGTTTCTGACCTTTCCGGACCTTATCTCCTGCTTTTACCAATACACTATTAATCACCCCTGCGGATTCAGGCAATAATAATGCTGTCTTGTCAGACTTCACTACTCCGTGTATGTTAAAATAATGAGCGAAAGATTGGGTATCCGCTTCAAGAACTGTCACTATGGTAATTCGCTTAACAAACGCTGTATCCAAATCATTTATTTCGAGCTGCACTTCGGTCAGTTGTTCTTTTATCTCATCTCTTACCACCAACAAGGAATCTTTTTTTTCTTTTAAATTCTTCAAGGTTGGGTTTTTCTCACCACAACTTACAAGCAACATCAAGGTGCAAGTGAAGATAAATATTCTATTAATTCTATTCATTTCTATTGATTTAATACGATAATTAATTGCCATAAGCTCTTTTGTAGGCCTCTGAGGCTTTTAATAAATTTAATGTCGATAACAAGTACGCCCCCTGCGACTCAAGGTACTGCGACTCTATTTGGTTTAGTTCAAAACTACTTGCCAATCCTTCTTTATACTTGGCTAGTGTCTTCGTTCTTATTTTTTCAGACAGTGCCAATGCTTGTTTTTGAATAGCGAGATTGTCCTTGGCAAATACATAATCTGACTGTGCTTTATGTGCTGCCACTGTTAGTCCTTCTTCCGCCTGTTCTTTGCTTATTAACGCCATCTCAAGGTCAATTTTAGCTTTTTTGACCCTTGCATGTTTCATTCCACTTGAAAATATTGGTAATTGTAGTTTTATGCCCCATAGCGTATTTGGAAACCAGGGTTTTTCGTTGTCGAGAAAATTAAATTCATTTCTTTGTGCCGATTGGGCATGGGAGAAAAAACCTGCAATCGATGGAAGGTATTGTACTTTTTGATTTTTTAGAAGAAGTTCATTGGCACGAATATTATTGTTTATTAATTTATACTCTGGCAGTTTATCTAATGAAAAAGTAGGATCCGTTTCTTCATTATTATTCATCAACGTATCCAAATTATCTGACAAAGATAATTCAGCGTCTATACGCATACCCAACTGTAATTTTAGAAGTTTTTTTGCGAGCTCTACTTGACGCTTCGCATTGGCAAGCGAACTGTTTATTCTTGTTATTGTCAACTGCAATTGATCCACATCATTCTCTTTCACAAGACCTTCTTGATATAACGCTGTGATTTCTTCGAGAGTAGATTCCAAGGTGGTCTTACTATCTTCAAGGGTCTTGGTGTTTTCTTGCGCTATGAGTACGGTGTAGTACGATTCAGCCACTACTTTACTGACGTCTGCGCTTTCTATCTGGGATTGAATTTCTGTGATTCCAAGAAAAACTTTTGTAGACTGTAGTCCGACGAGATACGACCCATCAAAGATTAACTGACTGACTGATACACCTGCATTCATTGTATTGGAAGTGCCAAAAGAAGCTTCAATAAATCCTGGTTCTCCTGGCGCTTGCGAAGGATCAATAAGTCCTGTTTGCAGAAGCACGCCAAAGACAGATGGACTGATAAAATCTGGCAAAACAGACACAGGTATGTCTAAAAAATTATTGTACTCCACACTGGCATTGACTTGAGGCAACCCAATTGCTATGGTCTCTCGCACTATTTGTTTTGCTTTGTCAATATTCAACTGCGACATTTGCAAGGTACGGTTGTGTTCTAAAGCATATTGTTTCGCCTGTTCCAAAGACAATGATTCCTGCGCCAAAATTGACAATGGCAAAAAGAAAAGTATGGTTATAAATACCCTCATGTTTTGTTTATTATTTTTTGTTCTAGGTAGTCTAATCCTTTTGGGGTAGCTATTCCTCTGATATGATAATTGAAAAATTCTTCATTCACTTTTACGAAAGTGAAACGCTCTGGCGGAAAAAGTTCTCCATCAAAAATAGCTGGTATTTTTGTCAAATACAGCTTTATGACTATTTCAATATCTAGTTCTTTTCTGTAAAATCCTTCCGCTATGCCTTTTTTAAAATTATTTTGAAGACAGTCAAAAATCTGAATATGTCGTTGCTTGATGATCGTCGAAAAAGTCTGTTTATGATATTTCTCTAAATCATAATGAACGGATGGGCTAATATTTTTTAATATCTTGGAGATATACTGACTGATAGTCCACGACTCTTCGATGGCATTATATCCCAGCATACAGATAGCTTCTATATCTGTCTCTTCCACTGATGCTTGGTATTCCAACGCTTGCCTTACGAGATCATCCTTATCATTCACGTACTTGTACAGCGTTTTCTTGGACATTCCTAGACGACTCGCCATGTCATCCATGGTGATGCTCTTGATGCCAAATTTAAGGTAAATATCTAAGGCTTGGGATACAATATCTTTATGTACTTCATTCATTCGGTGGCAAAGATAGTTAAAGTAATGATATTGGAAACGTTTTTTGTGTTTAATGTTTCCGATTAGTCATAGGAATTTGTTGAAACACTTTTGAACACACACCATAACTCTATGATAAGCAAATTATTTGCTGACGAAACGGACATATAACACCAATATACAGGCTTAATACAATGCTTTCATTTTTTTAGTACTAAAGAATTAATTCCGATTTACTAGGACTATCTAGTGAATTATTACTATCTTACCTTTCTCACAAAATTCACTTTTCTCGTTGTACAATGCGTAAACATACAAACCTTGTTTGATACCATGAACATCAATCCTTCGACCATTTAGATTATGCCATTCTCGTACAACGTCACCTTGCAAATTACTAATTAAAACACTATAATCAACTAGGTTAGTCTCTATTATTATGTATCTATTCGCAGGATTAGGGTATAGTAAACAAGGGTAAACGGACACACTATTCTCATTGTTAATACCCGAAATCAGACCCAGCTCATCTACTTTAATGACACGCATATTTGTGATTGTTCCTAAACTATCATAATACACCTGACACTCGGCTACCATTATACACCCTCCGTCATTGGTCGCTTTTATTCCTTTCACATGCATGCTCCCACTATTCATATAATTTTTCTCCCAAATAATATCTAATTCATCATTTAACTTCACTAGCCTTATCCAACTATACGTCTGAAAATCATCGATTGGCACTCTCATCGTGTATGCGTAATAAAACTCGAAATCATCCAACACTGAAAGACAGTTCACACATGATACTTCAACTGTGTCTGTTTCGTTCATCATAGTTGGTGATGTTACAAAAAGAATACTATCAATCTTGTTTAAATTAGAATCCAACCTATAAACTGCGACATCATAAGGCACAAAAAAAGGAAAAGAACCTAAAGTATTCCCTCTTTTATCACCTGCAATCAAATAGGTACTTTCACTGTAATTCTCAATGTCATAATTATTGTGCAGATACCTCCCTTCAACATAACTTGACTCCTCAAAAGACATGTTAGAGTCAAATCTTGTAATTATTGGGTTTAGGTATGAACTATCACTACCTGTTGTATTATAATAAAAATTATTGCCAATCATTGTAAATCCACCGTCTGAATCCACCACAAAATCATCACAGTGTCCAGTCTCAAGGGAGTCTGTCGTATAGCTAAACTGTATTTCTTGCATGTTCAAACTTACTTCCAGTAAAAAAACAGAGCCCACTAGGAACGAACTACCCTCTGGGATATATGTCGACATAATAATAAAGCTGCTATCCGTTTTTACAGTTGAAATAATACGACCTGTTTCAAATTGAGTATCGTTAAATATAAGCAAAGAGTCAATAGTTTCTAAATCTGTATTGAATCTATAGGCCCATATCTCATTGACATCTTCTAAATCGTAATGATTTACAAAAGCTACTAAAGTGTCTCCCGTAAAATAGATGTCATCACCAATTATTGAGTATAAATTATTATTTATAATATTTGTTGTGGTTACTACCTGACCTTGCGAGTTAAGTTTTACTATTCCCCCTTGAATATCGCGATAATTTAATAATCCAAAATTGACAACGTCGCTATATGGAATATAAAAATTATTAAGATCATCTTCGACCATTCCATTACGAGGTGTTGTGTATGATAGGCTATCTATTCCGTAGTACAACACATCAAAATTATTTTGAGCAGAGACTAAGCTTGGTGAAAGGAAAAATACAATCACCAAGTTAGTAAGAAATAATTCAATTATCCTATTAACGTCAACTTTACTCCTGCTGCAATACTCCATATCGAAATGTAGGGTTTACAAATGCCACTGTTCCAAATAAACCACCTCCTGTAGAGAACGTATTAAATTCAGTAATACCAATAAAAGCTAACTCATCAAGACCAATGTTACTAAGTAAAAAAGACTCACACACAGATATTGCAGAAGGAAATCCTTCAAATATATAGTAATCCATTTGGACTTCAGTCAGCGATAAATCTATGGATCCAGAACCCACTCTAAATGGTAAAAATCGATCTAAATTAGCATCTTCTGGAACATCATCATTAGGATTAATCATTAAATCCCAAAATGGATCTTCTCCGGGATACTGAAAAGCAGGAACAAAAAAGTCAACAACATCTGTATAATACTGTCCTTGCTGCCACGTTGTCATATAATTATTACCTATTCCCATTTCAGCGTTAACCGTCTTTACTATTGTACTGACTTCATTCCAATCCCACTCCGTTTCTATAGGCCCAGAAATAACTGGATTAGTATCCGAAGGCTTCAAAGCCAACATAGAATATTCTAATTTTTTATCACCATCAGTCTCTACATACTTAACGTCTCCAACTAGATAATCTACAGAAGAGTCTATATTTACAAAAGTTTGAAAGCTATCATACAATGTACTAATAACATCCATACTTAACTCTCCATCTTCTGGTGATATACTCAAAAACATCATCTTCATTTCCAGGTTATTTTCACCTTCTAAAAACGGCTCAGTATTTGTATAATTAAGTGCTGCCTCAATAAGCCACACCGCTTCATCCACCGAAACTTTATTCTCTCCAATCTTGGAATTTAAGGCGGCTTCATCGATATCACTCAAGAATTTAATTACTTTTTTGGTTGCTTTGTTTTTACTAGGCTCTATAACAGTAACGTGATCATTTGTTATATTAACATCAGATTTTGAACAACTAGATAACACGATAATCAAAATTATAATTAACAGATTATTTGATTTGATTTGATTTGATTTGATTTGATTTGATTTTAACATGATTGTTTTATTGATTAAAAATTTTATACCCCACAAAGTTAACAAAAAAAAATTAACCCCTTCCTGAATAGTAAAACACCAACAACTCACTACATCTTACCGATCAAATATACATATAGCATACCCTCCAAATCTCCAACAATCATATACCGCTGTTCATTATTACCCAGATTGGTAATGGTACGCAAACTAGAGCCCGTAAGTGGAAATCCATTTTCAAGATTACCTTTCGTGTCATATAGGTAGACGATGTTGTCACTACTCACCCCACTGATATGAATTTTAGCTGATTCTTGTGAAAAATGAACTTGAAGCTTCCGAAGATCATTCTCCGTATCAATCTTTGATATTACTTCTCCTTTCACATCATAGAGAATAAGTTCATCCCCATTATTAACGAGCATTCCTCTTTGGTCTTTATTTTCAAAAATTATGACATCAAGGTGTTCATCATCTACCAAGATGTTGTGCGTGCCATCGAGTTGGGTGCTGATAATCTTACCGTCTTTATCACTATGAATCAATGTTGTTTTGGCAATATCCTTTCTTTTTACCACTATGAAGTCGCCACTGATATTTACCTTGGAAGAAACATCATACCGCACTTCTCCTTTTCTATTAATAACCTGGATATGACCGTCTTCACTTTGACAGATGACATAGTCGTTGTCACTAATCTTAAAGTGTTTAATTTTTCCTACCACGGGACTTTCTGTACTGCTATAGCTCCATCCTTCGACTGATTTTCCAGTAATGTCAAAATTATAGATGTTACCATCCTTGCAACCTACCAATAAACGATACCTGCGATTATTATCGTAGTCCATTACTGCTAAGTGCGAAGTAGTCTCCGCAGGAAGTCGAATGGGAAAGCCCTCCACTGTTTTACCATTTCTATCCAACAGATGAATGTAGTTTTTTGTAAGAAATAGCATTTGTAGCTTTTTGTTTCTGTATCGGTCCACTTGCAAGGGCTCACCAATAATTGGCTCATCTAGTTTCTTTTTCCACAGCACTTTA
>JAJRRH010000057.1 GCA_024279715.1 Bacteroidota bacterium | reverse complement strand
TTTCTTTGACTTTATATCCGCTCATAGGTATTACTTCCATTCCACGCCAAAGTCTATCTGTGATTTCGAAGACTTCGTAGATCACGTTTTGCGCTTCCATATTGCCTTCTTCTCTTACAATACGAGCATATTGGTTTTCTACTTCGGCTTTTTTACTTTCTAGCTGTCTTACCACCATTAATATGCCTTGCAATACGTCCAATGGTTCAAATCCTGTAACCACAATAGGCACTTTGTACTTCTCTACTAAAGGGTAGTATTCAAAATTGCCCATGATGGTACATACGTGTCCGGCAGCCAAGAATCCGTCAATATGACTGTCAGGGTCTTCCATTACATTTTCTATGGCTGGTGGCACTAGCACGTGTGATGCAAGTATGCTATAGTTTTTTAAATTTTTTCGGTGGGCGTGAATTACGGATAGGGCATTGGCAGGAGCAGTAGTTTCAAATCCTACAGCAAAGAATACTATCTCCCGCTCCGGATTCGCTTCTGCTATTTTTACCGCCTCGAGAGGGGAGTATAATATGCGAATGTCTGCACCCAATGCTTTGGCTTCTAATAAGCTTTTCTGAGAACCCGGTACGCGTAACATATCCCCAAATGAGCATAGTATTACGTTTTTTTCCAAGGCTAAATATACCGCCTTGTCGATTAGATTTAGTGGTGTGACGCATACTGGGCATCCTGGCCCATGAATCATGTTTATTTTTTCGGGTAGCATGTCTATGATACCATTTTTCACCAAACTGTGCGTCTGTCCACCACATACTTCCATGATAGACCATGGCTGGGTGACAGTACTTTTTATTTCTGCGAGATACTCTCTTGCGAGATCAGGATCTCGGTATTCTGACATGTATTTCATTCGTCCGAGTCTTTTGGTAGGTAGTCATCTACGTCCACGAGATCGCCCAATTCGCCAATCTCCTTTAGATAACTAAATGTTTTTTTTGCCTCTTCCTCATCCACCTTGCTGATGGCAACACCTACGTGTACAAGTACATAGTCGCCTATGTCGGCATCCGGTAGCATCTCAAGACTAGCCTCTTTTGTGATGCCGCCAAAATTGACTTTCGCCATTCGTACGGTTCCATCGTACTGTAATTCTATACTTTTTATTTTTCCTGGTATGGCTAAGCACATAGCTGTTATTAGTTTATTGTTGAGTGTTGTAAAGATAGGGAAATTATATTTTAGACAAGCTAGTATAGTATTTGATTTTGAGGAGGTGTGTTTTTGAGAAAAAAAATCGATTTTCAAGGTTTAGTCCAACTCTACACACCCTATCCATTGACCAAAACTTATGTTTTCATCATTGGGACTCAGGTCTTTGTTGAGATAAATGTGAACTCCCTCTCCTTTTGCTGCTCCCAATAGCATCTCTACAAGCATGGCATTTTGAAAAACGCCACCACTGCATGCCACCATCTTATAGTTGTTGTTGTTGGCTATTCTGAAAATGGAACGACTAAGGGTATATATGAAATTTTTTGCTACGTCTGATTGTGACGAGCCTCTTCGATAGTCTTCCAATGCTGTGAGAATAAGAATCTGTGAGGCAATTGGCTCTTGATCGTTATTCATAAGATAGTCAATAGGTTTTGAATTCATTGATTTGTTGGCGCAGTTTTCAAGTATCATAGCGGCTTCTGCTTCGTAATTATTTATATCCACAAGATCCAATGCAGAAGCCATTGCGTCAAATATTCGACCTACGGAAGAGGTTTTAAGTGTATTGTTGCTAATGGTTTTGTTATAAATCGTCCATTCGGTGTCGTTGAATTTATGACGGATAAGTGATCGAGAGGTCTCCTCAAGCAAGCTGAATAGTGCTAAACGTGGCTCTTTAGCCATCTTATCATTGGCTATCCAATCAAAATACTGGAAGTGTGTGAATCGCCTTACTGTATGATTTTGATAGTCAAAAAAATCACCACCCCATATCTGATTATCGTCACCCAATCCGGTGCCATCCCAAATCACACCCATTATTTTATCTCGGTTGTTCAATAGGTTATGTTCTCCCAAGACGCTGAATAAATGTGCTTTATGGTGTTGCATTTCAATGATTTCACCATTGTATTTTTCTGCAAGAGAATGTCCTATGGTGCTGCTTTGGTACTGCGGGTGTTTGTCGATTAATAGGGTTTTTGGTCTTGTGCCAAATAGTTCAATAAACTGGTCAATAGTATTTTGATAACGCTGTGAGACATTATAATTGTCAAGATTTCCAAAATACGGGCTCACGTATACATGGTGGTTGGGTACGTAGGTAAAAGTACTTTTGAGATGAGCCCCCATGGCTAGGGTTGGAAGCGTTTTTTTAGAAGGTTGGATGAAGTAGTTAGGGGCAAAGCCTCTTGATCTTCTAAGTATTATGCGGTATTCGTTTGCAAATCTCACCACAGAATCATCTTGCGGAAAATGGATATCCAAGTTATTGTGTAAAAAATAATCGGCAATAGGATTTAGTAATTTACGTGCCTCTTCTTCTTCGGACAATATGGGAGAGCCATGTATGTTTCCGCTGGTAGCAATGATAGGCTTTTTGAGTATGTCAAGCAGGAGTGTAAGTAGGGCAGAGGAGGGTAACATAACTCCGGTCTGATCCAAATTTGGCGCGATGACTTGGGTGCGGATATTAGTAGTTATTTTGTTCTTTAGTAATACGATTGGGGCAATGCTTGAAGTAAGCTCATCGGCCTCTAGCTCGCTTATTTCAAAATCATCTTTCGCACTCGATAGAGATGGATAGATGACAGCGAAAGGTTTGGCACTTCGTTTTTTTCTTCGTCTTAGTTTGTCTATTGACTCTGTGTTGGTGGCATCACAGCAAAGTATATAACCGCTATTGTTTTTTATAGCAAGGATATTCCCTGTTGAAATAAGTAGAGCCACTTGATTCAGAATGGAATTTTGCTCTTTGTGGATAGTTTCTCCTTGGTTGTTTTCAAGCCATAATTTAACGCCACAATTGGAACAGCTATTGGTTTGGGAATGAAATCTTTTGTCCGAAGGGTGTTGGTATTCAGCATCACATTCAGGACACATTTTGAATTTCTCTAATGAGGTGTTATTGCGGTCAAAAGGAAATGATTTGGTGATAGAAAACCTTGGTCCACAATGGACACATGTTGTAAAAGGATATTGGTTTCTTGGGTTTTTTTTATCACGTATTTCATCTTGACAGGAAGCGCAAATAGCAAAGTCAGGGGTAAGAGGTAAGTCAATATTCACTCCTTGTTCAGAGGGAATTATTTCAAATTTGCTGTAGGTGACCAACGGTACTTCTTTGTGTTGGAGGGTAGTGATATGGGCAACTTTAGGGCAGTTTATATTTAGGTTGTGTATGAATTCCTGCAGTTTATCGCTGGTGGTGGTGAGTTGAATGATAACACCGAACGCATTATTGAGGATCGTGCCATTAATATCTAAGTTTTGCGCAAGATTATATACAAAAGGACGGAATCCCACGCCTTGTACTCGACCATTGATGATGATTTGATACGATTTTGAATTCATTTAGTTCTGTTTTTCAGGTATCGTATTAGGTGATTGAAGATAAGTAGAAAAACGATAGCACCAACAATAGAAATCAGTATGTAGAGAATAAATAATGGATATTTAATAGTGCCATCATTTATAATATCTAGAGGGCTTACGCCTAAATGATCAAATATTTTTGAGAAAAATACACTGCCAAACACGCCTGCAATAGTGTTGCCAATAAGTCCAAAATACTTCTTACGGGTGAGGTATGAGAATAGGTTAACTCCCGCTACACCGATGAGCACATGGATAAGTACAAGCAGTGACGGGTTCATCATGTCAATGTCCGTATTCCATGTCGTCAATTTTACCTCTTGTCAATCTAAGACGGACGATAAGGTATGTCGTCATCAAAATAACGCCAACGATGCCCCAACTTAATGCGGTGGTTAATTCGTAATTTTCTGCTGCCATGTTGTATATGGTAAGATCATCATTTACATTGTTTCTTGAAGGCATTATAATTGGGAAAAGAGAGGCTAGGGTGGAAGTGATTCCGCCAAGAATAACCATAGTGGAAAACATAAATCCATGACCACTTTTTTTGAATTTTTTAACGAAAAACGTTCCTATTATTCCAGTGAAAAAGATTATTGGAAAGAGAAGTAAGAACCAATTATCCCAAAAATTATCAAAAAAGCTATTGTGTAAGTTTCTCCAAAAATTAAGAGAGAAAAGTGTGAGGATAAGAAGGGCAATATTAAGTCTGACTATAGTGGTTTTTAGTTTTTCATTAATCGTAGAATTGGTTTTGTATATAATCCAATTCGCCCCATGGATGGCTATAGTTAATACGGAAATTACACCAATGATAATAGTAAACCAATCGAAGATGCCTGGATGGTTGTTGAGAGGGCTAAATTCGGGATTCCAAAGAGGTAAGAAGAAATAACTATTTTCGTATAGTGAGACACCATTTTCCACGCCACCAATATTGACGCCTCGCACTACATTGCCTAGACCTACTCCGAAGAATAGCGCAAGAAGAAGACTGGAGATGCCAAATGCTTTGTCCCATATGTCTTTCCACATTTGATATCGAAATTGATTTCTAAACTCGAGACCGATGGCTCTAAAAATCATCAGCCATAATATAATCATCAACGGCAGATAGAATCCGCTAAAAACGATGGAGTAGTACGTAGGAAAAGCCATGAATAATAATCCGCCTGCCACCACAAACCATACTTCGTTGGCATCCCAAAAGAGACCGGCAGATTTTGCGATTACTAATTTGTCTTCTTCTTTTTTTGCCATGAATAGATGGATGATTCCTGCACCGAAATCATATCCATCTAAGATGAAAAACACTGCCATGATAACGGCAATTATTATATACCAAAATATCTCCATAATTAATGACTTTTATTGTTAGGTCCTTCATGAATAGTCTTTCCAACAAGCAAAAGAAACAATAGACCTAATAGTAAATAAATACCAATAAATCCCATCAGTGTGAAGAGTGTATTTCCTGAAGAGACAGTAGGTGATACACCATCTGCCGTTTTCAAATATCCATAAACGAGATATGGTTGCCGACCCAATTCTGCAGTGTACCAACCCGTGATATTAGCAATATACGGGAATGGGGCTAGGAGCATAATTGCCCAAAGTACGGGTTTGAATGTAAACAGTTTTTTTCGCCAAAGAAGGAATGCTGCAAGGAACATAATGCCGATGAATATGGTGCCAAGTCCAACCATGATATGATAGGAATAGTAAAGGGCAGGGATATTGTCTGGCAATTCATCCTCTGCGAATTTATCCATGCCTTTGATCTGCTTACCCCAATCTTGGTAGGTAAGGAAACTTAAGATATTGGGTACTGCTAGTTTATTGTCTAATTTTTTTTCTCGCATGTTGGGTTGACCTACGAGCACTATTTCGGCTCCGGCATGCTCCGTTTCAAAAATCCCTTCCATGGCAGCAAAGGCTGCAGGTTGGTATTTGGCAACGTTTTTTGCATTCCAATCTCCGGTGGGAAATGCAACCAAGAGACTTGCAATCAACCCAAAAATAACGCCTGTTTTGAGCAAGAGTTTTCCATATTCTAGATGCTTCTCACGAAGCACGTAGAATGCACCGATACTTGCCACTACGAAGGAAGAGGTAACAAGAGATGCCATTTGATTATGCAAGAATGATGGGAGCAACCATGGATTAGAAAATAATGCTGAGAAATTGGATAGTACATACTTGCCATTTTCTAAAATCTCAAACCCAACAGGATGCTGCATCCAAGAGTTGGTAGCAAGGATCAAATATCCACTTGCCCATGAGCCAAGAAATACAAGAAACCCGGTAAGAAAGTGGAGCTTTTGCCCCATCAATTTTTCACCGAAGATAAATAATGCCAAAAATGAAGATTCTAAAAAGAATGAGAACAAGCCTTCCATTGCCAATGTTTGCCCGATAATCCCACCTGTAAGTTCAGAAAATTTAGCCCAATTCGTACCGAACTGAAACTCCATAGGGATACCTGTAATAACTCCCATCGTAAAATTGATGGCAAATATTTTCATCAGAAATTTAGCTGCGTTATTATACTTTTCGGTACTTGTTCTAAGGAATTTCCACTTGAAGAATACAATCAACAGCGATAGTCCCATCGTCAATTGTGGAAATATATAGTGAAAAGTGATAGTGAATGCGAATTGGAGTCTATCGTAAAAAATAATGTCTTCCATAATTTGTTCTAATTTTTAATTTGATGCTATTAAGCGATCATTGTTTTGAAAACAAAGCCATACTAGTTGTTTTGTTTCTGTTTTATTTTCTCCAATAACCAATCACACCATTCATCGATACCTTCATCTTTCAGCGCTGAAATTTGCATAACTTCTAGTTCATGATTCACTTCTAAGGCATCTTTCGTTACCGCATCTACCGAGAAAGGCAGATAGGGTAGCAGGTCACATTTAGAGATTAGCATCATGTCGCTCGTGAGGAACATTCGAGGGTATTTTTTTGGTTTGTCATCTCCCTCTGTGCTTGCCATCAATGTCACACGATAGTCTTCACCGAGGTCAAATGAAGCTGGACATACTAGGTTGCCAACATTTTCGATAAAAAGAAGGTCAATATCATCCAGCTTGTATTCTGGTAGAACTTGATGAATCATCTGCGCTTCAAGGTGACAAATACCACCGGTAACGATCTGTAATGCTTGAATCCCTGATTCACGAATTCGTTCTGCATCTCGTTCAGTTTCAAGGTCGCCCACCATCACTGCCAAGGTGATTTTATCTTTAAGTTTTTCGGCAGTTTTTTGCATGAGTGTGGTCTTGCCACTGCCTGCAGATGAAGTAATGTTAATCAATAGCGTATTGCTTTTTTTCATTTCATTACGAATGATTTCAGCCACATAGTCGTTAGCTTTTAGCAGGTTTATGTTGGTGTTTTCACATTGTACCGTGCCTCTAGCTGCTTTTGTTGATTTTTCTATATTCATCGTTTTGTGTATTTCTCGGGTAAGTCTTTTAAAAAATAATTGTAGGCTAACGTAAGGACAAAGATAAACAGTGCCGCTACAATACCAATAATAACGTCATAATATGTTTGGACGGAAAGAGATATTCGTATAAGTATCGTTGCCAATACAAAAGCGGAATATCGAAATATCTTGTAGTAATTCAGGGTATATCTTAGAGCAATCAGGACGATTATTATATCGCTGAAAATCAACACTGTGTAAAAGGTCTTGAAAGAGTGGAGGTATGTGCCCGTGGTGATCAGGGCTTTAATGTCCATGAAGCCGACCACAGTAAATGCTCCGAGAAGAAACAATGCCAATAATTTTTTAAGACGGATAAATTGATCCTGATCGTCTTCGGTATTGGTGAGTTTTATATGTCGCTGTAATCGATAAGTAAAACCAATAATAGCAAATATTGTAATAGCGCCAAAGCCATAGATCGTCATATTAAGTAATGGTTCTTTGATGGATTCCCAAGTGAAGTCCGTGTGTATGTGGCTAAATTCTTTAAATCCATCTCTAAGAAATATTAGGGAAAGTAATTCAAATTGTTTGCCGACAGATTTTGCCACAGATTTGGGTAAGATGAAAATCAGACCGATTAATTCTGTGATGAGTAGCATCGTGAAGACGATTTCTATGGAGAAAAACGGATTGAGAAAATGCTCATGGAATATGCCAAGATCAATTTTGTCATATATTGTCAACAGGCTTAATATAGAGGAGATTATAAACGTGGTCACAAGCAATACACTAGTCAGGTATAGACTCGTTTTACTTTCCCAAAGTCGTTTGAGATTTACAAACAGCGTGTTGCTATATGTCAATAGTTTATTGAGCATGCTTGCTAATCATCAAATTCTACTTTATGTATTAGCATCTCTTCTCCTTGAATAAGATTTTTACTAGGCTTCTCACATTTCTCACACATAAATTTATAATCTGTTATCTGGGTGATGTGGTCGCAATGAAGGCATTGAATTTTTATTTCGGTCGACTCTACATGAAACTTCACATGATGATATTTGGTGCCACAATAATTATTGGCAGTGAATGCATTGTGAAGTAATCGGGGTTCTATATTGGATAGTTTGCCCACTTTGACATATATTGCAGACAGGGTGTTGAGTTTTTTTTCTTCAAACTCCTGCTCCAAAGTCTTCATGATACTATTGACAATTGAGGTTTCGTGCATGGTTATTGGATAAAGGATTTTAGTTTTTCTAATGCATCGAGGTGTTCTTTTGCTTTTGCAATAAGATCAGCGTCATTTACTAATTGATGGATTTCTTGTGCCTTGGCTACCATATCATCAAAGTGTTTGTTCTCCTCGTTGCTATCTTCATTGTGTATTAGCCAATATAGTTCTAGTTGATTAAGTAGCGTCAAAGCCCTTTCAAATGGGTATTCTTCGGCTGTACGTGTGACTAAGGCTTCTTCGAATAAGTCAAAAGCTTTATTGTGATTGTTATGTAATTTGGCTTCAGGAAACCCCATCAAAGCAGTAGCATAATTGTGCGAAATCATAGCATATTGGTATGGATGCTGTTCTTTGGAATAGTAATTTAACGCTTCTTTAAAAGAAGATGCACAGAAGGCCGTCCATATAGGTTTCTCTTTTTCGGATACTTGTATTTCGGAATATATGAGTGCCAAGTTATGATGAATGTCGGCAAATTTCAATGGGTGAGTATCTCGTTTGAAAACTTTTAGTGCATTTTGAAAAGTATTAATGGCAGGCTTGTAATATTGTGGGCTACCATTCTTTGACCAAGTGTACAACAAGATGGCTTTTTGAACGGTTGCTTCGCCCATAAATTCATGAATATCCTCTTCTGTGAAATAACGGATCGCTTTATTGATAAGGTCTTTGGATTGAATGAAATCTTTTTGGAGACTAGCAATCTCTGATGCACTTATCAAAAGCAGCCCCGCATTTATTTTTAGATCTTTTTTTTCATAAAACTCAATGCAATTTTTCTGAAGGTCGAGTATTTCTTTGAGGGAATCAGTATCGTAGGGCATAGCTGTTTGCGCCATTTTGGCGGTGGATAGCTGATGACTTAAGGCGTTTTTTTGATTGTCGTTGGTTGTGTGATTAATAACCGAGAGCAATAGTTTTTCAGCGTCACTAGCTCTGTTGTGATCCAATAGGAAGTTGACGTAGTGTTTGGTAGAATATAATTTTTTTTCGTCAGTTGGTGCATTGTTCATTGCCGTTTCAAAGGTGTCTTGAATTACTGACCTACCGACAGGTTGATTTATATTCCCAAATTGATAAATGATTGCTAAATTATGCTCAGACGTATTTTTTAAATATTGTATTTGTTCCTCATCGATAGTATAGCCGAACTGAAGATGAGTGGCGATTAAAAGGTCATTGTATAATGCACTTTTCTCTTGTACATACTCAAAAGCCTTCTGGTGGTTTTGAAGTTTAAAAAAAACTATAGCCAAAAGATTGTCCGAAGAAAAGTCAGTGATTGGCAAAACATACGGTGGCTCGGAGTCGTGCCAATCCATTGGCACTCGAATACCTTTGTTTGAGACTTCAATAGTTATGTCGTTTGACTGGTCCTCGTTCTGATCCGTAATTAGGCTCACCAATTCATCCAACCTATCAATAGATTGTATGGCTAGGCTGACAGGAGATAATAAATCAGTTGTTGTTAATATTGTAAGCATCTTTATTTACTTTTTGTGTTCCTCTTGGGTCTTTTGCGGCTGTTTTCATCATGTTTATGGCATATATTTCAGCCAATCTATGGGATCTGTAATCGCCAACTTTCTGTACCAATATGTGGTTTGGATCATGGATGTCTACGAAAATTAAGGATACATACCACCGGCTATTTTTTTCTTCAATTTTGTATTTTACTTCTGTATCTAAGAGCCATCTATCTTCTGGGTTATTTCTTTTTGTCATGATAGTATAACTTTTATTAGATTCGTCTTAGCGATTACTTCATACTCAAGATTTTTATCTTCAGTAGATAGGTCATTGTCTATCAATATTTCTCTTATGGCCAAAGTTCTATCTCCTTTAAGATTTCTTTCTTTGAGTAGAAACTGGGTGGGTTCGTATACTTTCACGAACCACTGGCTGCTTACCGGTGTAATAAGTAATCGTTTTTGTTCCTTTAAGTATTTTACGTAGGCGTAGTGTATATTTTGAAAAATAGATTCCACTAAATCATTTGCCAAATAAATGTGTGATGATTTAAGGGATACTTTTGACATAATATTATATTATTTCTAGTACTTTGAGTTCTTCAAGTATAAGATTAACTACTTTGTCGCCTGCGTCCTGAACTACTTTGCTGAGTTCTACTTCAAGTCGTGTGTTTTCTACTGCTATCAAATACACTTGTATGTCTTCAGGATATTCTTCGCGAAGAATTTTCTTAGCATAAGAGAGAGCCTGATCCCATTTGATGCTGTGTAAGAAAACCATAGGGTCTTCTTGTGGTGCACTCATCACTTCTTCCGCAGGCACTTTGAATAATGTTCCAACAGGTTCATTGGTATTGAGTACGGCATCCACGAGCAATATTTTGTCGTGACCTTTTAATCCAAATAGAACCTCGAAGGCAGCCGTGCCCATATCGAAGATGCTAATGGATTCATTATCACCAATCGTCTCTCTTAATTTCTCTATAATATAGATGCCTACAGCATCGTCACTACGGACTGGGTTTCCGAAACCCATTATCGCTATTTTCATTTTGTAAATTTAGGTAATAACCCGAACTATTCACAGATTATATATTATAAAACCATAATGATCGCAGATCATGAAAAGTGCGCGGTTTTTTAATCTCAGATATATAGTATCTTCAATTAAAATCGACTTTACTTTCCATCTACGTTGACACTATGCTTTTTATATTTTGAACACCTTTAAATATTCAGGGTTAAAAAAAAACTTTCTTAGGATTATAGCCTAAGAAAGTTTTTAAAATTATTATTTCTAGGTCTGCCTATAGCTTAAATCTAGATAGTTCCGTGCCACTTTTTTCATCATGAGCGTGTACAGTACATACAAGACATGAGTCAAATGAACGTGCAACGATACCTACTTCTACAGGATCAGAAGGATCTTCAATGTCGATTCCTTTTAATGCTGCTTCAATAGGGCCTGGATTACCTTCGGAATCATTTGGACCTACATTCCATGTAGTAGGCGCCATCACTTGGTAATTTTTAATAACACCATCTTTTATTTCTATCCAATGGGCTAGTGCACCACGTGCAGCTTCTGTTGCTCCGAAACCTTTACCATCTTTTTCTACTGGTTTGATATAGAAAGGGGCATCCAAATCTATTTCAGACAACCACTTATCAATAAACTTGTAAATTCTTGGTGCTTCATGCACACGAGCCAATACTCTTGTGAATACACTTGGTCCAAGTTTTTTCATGATATCACCAAATAGCGGATCTTGAATTTGATGCGCTTTATTTTTTGGATTTGCATTCATGATACAACGAGCTAGTGGTCCTGCTTCCGCTGCATGTCCATCATATCTTGGTGCTTTTGACCAAGAATATTTACCGTCAAAATCCGAATCATGTAATGTTTGAGATTTTACTGGTGTTGGCAATGGTTCATCCCAAGGGTGAAGTCCATCTTCTTGATCCTTATACCAAGAGTGTTTTACATCTTCACTTATTTTCATGTGGTCAAATTCATGCCAATTTTCTCCATCAAAGAATCCACTGGAGCTTATTAAAGCATCGTTTCTTCCTTCGATAGTTGGATTGTTATACATGTCTTTGTGTAGGTATGTTCCTGTAGCTAAGAATTTACCAACACCTTGACCAAATTTATCTAAACCAAATTCAATACCTGCTCTAATCAAAAGACCCAAGTCACTATTCTTGTGTGAGTCATTTTCTTCCACCCAAGCAAGCATGTCGTCCCAAGATTTTATTTTCTCATAACGTTCGATTGTACAACCTAACCATATTGGCTCTAGCCAATCATTTTTGAATTGAGTCATGATGGCATGAGCACGTGTGATATCCTTTAAGGTAGGAGCACACATCACGCCACCCGGCACCATATAGCTTGAGTGAGGCCATTGACCACCGAACAATGCATATACTTGTACAGGCAGTGCGGATGCAGTAAGACCTTTTTGAAAAGTAGTACCCACATAAGCAGACCATCTTTTTACCACTTCCTTATATAATGGTTGGTTAGCATATTTTTTGTTTGCAAGATCTGTTGCAAATATTGCATAGAACCATCTAGGGATACTTTGAATTGTTTCCGTAGCTTGTCCAATTGCTCTTAGCAATAATGCATTTGGTGGTAGCTTAGTTCCCCAAGCTGTATCCAATGCTGAAGAAGCACAATAGAGGTGTGAACCTCCACAGATACCGCAAATTCTTGGTGTTACGATAAGCCCTGATTGTGGGTCTTTGCCTTCCATTATTTTTTCAAACCCTCTAAACATCGCTGCTTGTGTATGCGCACGTGTTACCTTGCCGTTGTCGATATAAACTTTTACGTCCAAATCTCCTTCTACACGACCTACGGGGGATATATTTAATTCTTTTACTGTTGACATTTTTTTTATTTTATTTCGTGAATATTATTTAGACGATTCCATGATACGTTTGTTCGTAGGCATTACTTTTTGGAAGCCTGCTTCCATGTAATACGCTAACTTACTGGTACCTGTAGGAACTTCTTTAGGGAATACCCCCATGTATTTCATAGTTTTGAAAACGCTTCCTTTCATCAAATCATTATGAGGAAATCCTGGTTCTGTACATCCCAAGCATGGGTGGTTTGAACGAGTTTTACTGGATTGACGATTCCATAGTATGTTATTACAAGAAGCTCTAGTCATAGGTCCTCTGCAACCTACTTCGTAGAATAGGCATCCACCACGTTTTCCAAAGTTTCCATCTACTTTTTGAGCGAAGTTGGTTACATTGGTACATCCATCTTGTACGAAATCTGTAAAGAAGGTTTTAGGTCTGTGGTATTCATCAATAAGTACGTCCCCAATTCTTCCGATAGATATGGCAACTAGTATTTGTGTAATCCAATCAGGATGCGCTGGACAACCTGGTATATTTATTACTGGAAGTCCTCCTTTGGAAACATAATTTGCTCCAAGAAATCCTCCTTTATTTTTCTTTAAGAATTGCATTCCTGTAGATTCACTAGGATTAGGTGCAACGGCAGGAATACCTCCCCAAGTAGCACAATCTCCAATAGCGACAACATAGCCTGCTACTTCTGATAATTCTTTAATCCAATCTTTCATTGGACGATCTGCGAAAAAATTCATGGTACCTGTACCATTTGGACCTTCAATGATAGATCCTTCATAGACTAAGATGTCCATTTGCGTTTTTCCTGCAATGATGTCGCGTAATAAATCCTGTACTTGGTCGCCAATCTCTAGCCCCGTAGTGGGATGCCATAGAATGTTTAAGCCAAAGTCAGTTATTAGCTCGACTACAGTTGGTTCTTCTGCATTAAGGAAGGACATAGTGTTGCCACTGCATGCTCCTCCTTGTAACCATAAGACATTTGCCATATTTTTTTATGTGGTTTTAAGTTAATATACGGTCTAAATGTAATGTAAAAAATATGATATTGGTCATGTTTCGGTTAGTTTAGAATTACTCTAAATAACATGCAGCCATTTTGCAGCCATTTTGCGGATGTGTTTGAATTGGGTTTAACTAGTGTCTTTTTTTTGATATAGGAGCGTATGGCGTAAAAAATAACGGGGCTATGAAATTAATTTCATAGCCCCGTTGGAGATACTATATCGAAGAGTAGTTACACTTCTTTTCCTTTCATCATTTTGTTCCAATAGAGGTATGGGAGCATGTATTTCTTAAGCATCCAAAGTCTCCAATGTTCTTTTGAGGAGTCGGAGATAAACAACTGTTTAAGTTTTGGATCTGGTTTGAATTCTTTGGAGTAGTCAAATTCAGCAAGAACCATTTTTCCATACCCTGTGACTAGAGGACAAGATGAATATCCATCATAAGATTTAGATCCTATCTTGTCACTACTAATTAATAAGGCAATATTTTCTGCTACGATAGGCGCTTGTTTTCTTATAGCAGCACCTGTTTTTGCTGTTGGTAAAGAGGCTACATCGCCAAGTCCAAATATATTTTTGAATTTATTATGCTGCATAGAATGGTGATCCACATCGAGCCATTTGGTGTCATTGACAAGGGGTGAATCTTGAATGAATTTTGGAGCTACGGATGGAGGTGCAGTATGTAGCATGTCATAATGAATGCCAATTCTGTTTCCATCTTTAGTTACTTTTACATCTTTGTAGTTGAATTGAAAGTCTTCATCTATTTTTTTACCATCATCTTCTCCAGACATGACGACACATCTATCTGCACTAGGGTCTTTGGCTAGTTCATACCAAGCGATTTGTTTGTTACCATCTACTGCCACTAATTTGTGGTGAAAACGAAGATTGATGTCTTTTCTTTTGACGACATTCATAAGTGTGGCAGCAATTTTTTTAACCCCAAAAATTACACCACCTCCAGTTGCAAATATCACATCAGTTTTAGCACGAACACCACTTTTTTTGAAATAGTCTTCAGCGAGGTACATTATTTTTTGAGGTGCGCCACCACATTTTATTGGGGTAGTAGGTTGGGTAAAAAGAGCGGTACCTCCTTTGAAGTTTTGAAGTACCTTCCAAGTGTGTTTAGAGTCAGTGTAGTTACTGCATACGACACCTTTGTCCATGGCTTCACCTAGGCCAGGTACCAGTGAGAAATCATATACCAATCCAGGGCATACTACGAGGTAGTCATAAGTGATATCGCCATTGGATTTGGTGGAAAGAGAATTGTTATCTGGACTTAACTTTGTGACAGAATCTTTTATCCATTTAGCACCGTTAGGAATTAAGCTGGAAGTGGGTCTGCCTGTTTTGTCATAATCGTATGTGCCGGCTCCTACCAGTGTCCATGCTGGTTGGTAGTAGTGCATTTCTGATGGATCGATTATGGCGATATCTAGATTGCTGTTTTTTTGGAGCATTTGTGATGCGACCATGATGCCCGCTGTCCCCGCTCCAATAATAAGAACTTGATGATGTTTACTCATGATTAATGTTGTTTTTTTGTATGTTTTACTTGGTAAATATTGGTTAAAGTTATAATATTTGATTTAGATACCAAATTTTAATTTTCATCCATCAACTTTGTTAAAAATAAACCCCAATTATGATTGTCAGAAAGGTAGGATTTTACATGAATAACGGTGTATTTCAGTAAATGACTACTGTTGATAAGTTAAAAAGGGTATGGGGTAGAATAATACTTTTAAAGGGTTTTGAAATCAACCACAACGGGTTGGTTTTTTTTTGCAATCAGAGTTGGAGGGGCAGAGAATTCGTTACGATGAATGTGTTGTAATAGTGCTTTTTGGAATACAATTGGGTGGTGTGACCACTTAGAGGGTGTTGCGAAATGTCCTCTTAACTCGAAAAATTCATCAATTTTGCAAGGGTTAAGTACCACGTGCATGTTTAGGATTTTTCAAACCCCCACTTTTGGGTGTTTCTAAAACAGGGTTACCCGCTTTGCTTCCCACAATTCATCTCACAGTTCTGTTGAGCTTGTCGAAGTTTTCAGACAGTAAACTTCGTTTTTGAAGGAATAAGACGGGTTACAAGTTGAGGTATGTTGTGTGTGTTATTGGTGTGTTTTCAAGTATTATACGTTAACCCGAAAAATTCATCAATTTTTCAGCGATTAAGTAACACCGCAAGTTTGGGGTTTTTCAAGCCCCCAAATTTGGGTGTTTCTAAATCGGGGTTACCCGCTTTGCTTCACACAACCCATCTCGCAGTTCTGCTGAGCTTGTCGAAGTATTCATACAATAAACTTCGTTTTTGTAGGTATAAAGCGGG
>JAJRRH010000056.1 GCA_024279715.1 Bacteroidota bacterium | reverse complement strand
TAAGATCAAGGGTAAATATTTGCAGCTTTATCTTGATGAATTTTGCTATAAACTTAACCGAAGATACTTTGGAGAACGCCTATTTGAAAGACTTACACTAGCAGTTGCCAAAACTTACTGGTAAGTTGGCGGGGAATCAGTATATATATATATATATATTGGTTACCTCCAAAATCTATGAAAATGAAAAATCGAAAATCCAATCAAATCGCAAAAAAAATCAGACAACTAAGATTAGTACATAATTACACTCAGACTTATGTAGCAAACGAAATTGGTATTAAACAAAACACTTACAGTTTATTGGAAAATGGAACCATAACAATTACAAAAGATAGATTAATGAAAATTGCATCTATCTACCATCTATCTGTGGATGAGCTAATCACATGGGAACCAGGCATAGTGAATGTTCCTAATACTACTAGCGATTCTAATTCTATTAACAGCTTTTTGGATAATAGTTTAATAGATGAGTTATATACAAAATTCGAGAATCTTAATGATACTATAAACTTAATGAATGAGCGTATCCTATCCTTAATAGAAGCCCGGAAAAGAGCTGTGGATAAAATGAAAAACAAAAAGTAACGATACAAATCTCCTACCCTCTCTTCCAATAATAAGGACTAAAGAGTACTAGTACTGTAAACAATTCCAGCCTACCTACCAACATTAAAAAACTAAGAACCCACTTTGCTGCTGCTGGCATTGGAAAGAAATTATTACTTGGCCCTACCTCCCCTATTCCAGGCCCTACATTACCGACAGATGTAGCTACTGCGCTAATTGATGTCGCAAAATCTATTCCCATTGCAGATAGAACTACTGTTCCAACAGCAATTATCAAAGCATACATGATGCCAAATGCCAATACATTGGAAATCGTCTCAGAAGGTATTCCCCGCTTGTTTATCCGAACTGGTATAATGGCCGAAGGGTGCAATTGTTTTTTGAGCTCAGCAAGACCATTTTTAATAAGGATAATATGCCTAATAATCTTAACCCCTCCACCGGTTGAACCGGCAGACCCTCCAAAAAACAAAAGGATGAAACAGGCTGTCGTCAAGGCCGATCCCCACCCTAGATAATCAGCTGTGGCAAACCCTGTGGTGGTAATCAAGGAAATCACTTGAAACAATGCCAATCTGAAATTCTCTTCCCAATCAGGGAATCCTCTGAAATACAACCCTAAAGTAAACAAAGCTACAATTGTGGTGATAGCAATGAAATACATTCTAAACTCTTCATTTTTTCTAAGCTCCGCCCATTTAAGTGTCACGAGGAAGTATATTAATACGAAATTAGTCCCACCAATAAACATAAATAGTGAAATAACGTATTGGATAAATGCAGAATCAAAATGTCCTACACTAGCTTGTTTGGTGGAAAATCCACCTGTAGAAAGGGTCGTGAAGCTATGATTTATAGCATCAAAGAAACTCATATCACCAATCATCAAGAGTATCGTTTCTAATACAGTAAGAGCTAGGTATATAAGCCACAAAAGCTTTGCTGTATCCGCAATACGAGGTGTTATTTTAGTGGGTTTGAGTCCGGGGGATTCGGCGGAAAAAAGTTGTACACTGCCTACTCCAAGTAGTGGCATCAGTGCTACTACGAGTACTATCATACCCATACCACCTATCCATTGGGTTAGGGATCGCCACA
Source organism: Bacteroidota bacterium (assembly GCA_024279715.1). Classification (GTDB taxonomy): domain Bacteria; phylum Bacteroidota; class Bacteroidia; order Flavobacteriales_D; family JABDKJ01; genus JAJRRH01. The sequence continues at coordinate 23,284 of JAJRRH010000056.1, read as the reverse complement.
CGAGAATGTAGCGCGGCATACCCTCTATGTCATCTAATATGGAAGCTCCTGTGGTAGTGTATCCTGACATAGATTCAAAGAATGCATTGGTAACATCGGGTATTGCGCCACTAAATAAATAAGGCAATGTGCCCAACATTGACATTATCACCCAGCCCATGGTTACCACTAAGAGTCCTTCCCGTTTTTTTAACGACTTGCCTAGAGCTTTACGACTAAATCCAAATCCAATACCTCCAACAATGAAATGTACTACCAAAGTCCAAACGAGTGGCATCACATTCTCTTGATAGTATATTGCGAAGGGAAGAGGAATGAGGATGAAAATACTATTGATCAGTGTCAATAGACTCAACAACTTAATCACTATGCGAACATTCAATCTCATTGAAAGAACGATTCTACTTTAGCGATACATTCTGGCTTTGCTAATACCACCACATGATCTTTATCTTGGAATACATAGTCTCTTTTCGGAATAAAACTCTTGGAGAGTTGTATGACGCCACCCACAATTGCCCCTTTCGGGAATTTAATTTGACTGAGAGACTTGTTATATATTTTCTCTCCCACATTCACTTCAAACTCAAGTATCTCACAGTCCGCACCATGGATACTCGCCATGGCAAGCACCTGACCTTTACGTATATATCGGAATATAAAATTTGCTGCAATTAATCTTTTGTTTATCATGGTATCTACTCCAACACTTTGAGAGATATGAATATAGTCCATGTTTTCGACAAGGGCTATTGTTTTTTTTACGCCATGATTTTTTGCCATCAGGCACGAGATAATATTCGTCTCGGTATTATCAGTAACAGCAATCAATGCATCCATTTCACCCAGACTTTCTTCTTCAAGCAATTCGATATTTCGCTCATCCCCATGAATCACCAGGGTGTTTGGAAGTAAATCAGCCAATTCATGGCAACGTTTTTTATCGGACTCTATTATTTTCGTGGTATAGTGTTTGGAAAGTGTTCGAGCCGTATGATATCCTATTTTAGACCCTCCAAGGATCATAATATTCTTAATCGAAAAATCCTCTAATGAGGCTAGTTTTTTAACATAATCCTCCCCCTCAGGTTGAGAAATAAAATAAGCTCTATCTCCAACTAAAAACTTTGAATTTTCATCAGGTATGATTGTTTGATTATTGCGTAATATGGCAACATTTCTAAACTTATCGCAGGTCTCTTGATCTCGAAGATCTTTGATCTTCATGTCCTCAAGTGTACTGTTATCCAACACCTTGATTCCCATTAAGGATAATTTCCCATCTTCAAAAGAGAAATGATCAGTTAATACATTCTGCTGAATCAAACGATGGATTTCCTTTGCCGCAAGCGTTTCGGGCATGATGACTTCATCGATACCAATTTTTTGCAAAAAACCATCTTTCTTAGATAGAATAAACTCCACACTACTGACACGCACCACAGTTTTTTTTGCCCCCAATTGTTTAGCAATAACGGCGGTTGTAAAATTCACTTCTTGAAAGGATGTTACTGCCAAAAACAGCTCTGCATCATTTACTCCAGCTGATTTAAGGATGGAAAACGAAGTGGCTGATCCGAGCACGGTATCTACGTCGATGTGATTAGAAACATATTCAAGCTTTTCGGAGTCGATGTCAATGATAATGATATCATGATTCTCTATGGATAACAACTTAGCGAGGTGAAAACCTACATCACCAGCTCCTGCAATAACTATTCTCATTCGTATTCGAATTTATATAGCAAAGAACTAGTAAATAATCTGAAAGTCAAAATACTTGTTGATTTTTTTTAAACCAGCTTAGTCTTTACCGTCTTTCTTCTACCCAAATGAAAAAGTGCATCTCCAAGATTGACGACTGGAAAATTATTGAGCCCAATGACAAAACCTGTAAAGGGCGCAAATAAAGGCAGGTTAAACTCACCATACGTATCTGATATGTTGGCTATTAATTGCCCTTTTTTTACACGAGCGCCGCACACTACCGTAGGAACAAAAATACCTGAAGCTTCTGCACGAATCCATTTTCTCTTATGAATTCGGATACTTTCCTTGATTTTTTTTCTTGGCACAGGAAGCTCATCTATCATATCATGATATTTAAGAACGTTGAGAATACCATTGATTCCAATATTTATAGCATGGTCATCAAGGCGCATAGACTCTCCTGCTTCATAGACTATAATAGGGATATTCTGTTGGTGGGTAGCCTCTCTAAACGACCCGCTAATAAGTGCAGAATCAAACATAAAAGGTGCATTAAACAACTTAGCAAGTTGGTATCCATCTGCTGAGTCAGCAGTATATCGTATTTGAGGATAATTGGCACGTTGCGCACCACCGGTATGGCAATCGATAGCAAAATCAATCTCCGTAACAATCTCATCCATTATCATATACGCCATTCGACTTGCTAAAGATCCCGATTTGGTTCCTGGAAATTTCCTATTCACATCTTTTCCGTGAACATCCCGAGAAAAATGAATGAATCCAAAGACATTAAGTAATGGTATGACGATAGCTGCTCCCCTCTTGATCTCAAAATGATCGTCTACTAGCATACGTTTTATCAATTCTGTACTATTGAGTTCATCACCATGTAGACCTCCTTGAATCAATACTACAGGGCCAGGTTCAGTGCCATTAAACACATAAATAGGAATACTTATTTCGGTGCCTGTTGGAAGCCGGTCGATAAACATTTTTATCAATTTCTCTTCTCCTGGTTTGACGACAATCTCTCTTAGTTCAATATTATCGTTTCCGTATTCTCTTTTCTTCATTTTCTTGAATAAATTTAATGATCTCACCAGCGATATTTATTCCGGTGGCACCCTCTATGCCTTGTAGTCCGGGAGAGGCATTAACCTCAATCAGCAATGGCCCTTTATTGGAGCGAATCATATCTACACCAGCAATAGGAAGGTTTAGATGCATAGTGGCTTTTATGGCAATTTTTTTTTCTTTGTTTGTTAGTTGCACATTTGATCCATTTCCACCTCTATGGATATTGGAGCGAAAATCCCCCGACTGACCGGTGCGTTTCATAGTGGCAACAATTTTGCCTCCAACGACAAACGCTCTGATGTCTTCTCCTTTACTCTCTTCTATGAATTCTTGTAGAAGGATGCTTGTCTTCATACTATAGAATGTGTCAATTACAGACTTGGCAGACTTCATAGATTCGGCTAGCACTACGCCAAGACCTTGTGTCCCTTCTTGCAGTTTTACTATAACAGGAGGTCCTCCAAGAAGTGCTATTTGCTCTTCGATATTGGTCGGATCCACAGAAAATACGGTCTTCGGAATAGGTATATTTTTCCTGTTCATTATTTGAAGGGTGCGTACTTTATTCTGCGCTCGTAAGATACCTAAGGATCTAGCGGTGCTGAAGGTACCATTCATTTCAAACTCCTTGACGACTGCTGCGCCATGACGACTGACTGAGTTGCCAATCCGAGGAATTATTACATCTGGAAAATTCAGGACATCTTCGCCATGATACATTACTTTAGGTTTGCCATCAGACAGTATGACAGAGCACTTTGTGTGGTTGATTACTCTAACATCTATCGCTTGTTTTAATGCCTCTTCTAAGATTCTGCTGGTAGAATATATCTGCTCACTGACGGAAAGTATGGCTAGTCTCATGAATTGTACTTGTAATCTGTTGCTCTAATGAGATGTCGTAACGCAAACCATCAGATATAACAAAGTTAATAATGTCGTTCAATAAATTGTGTTTTTTATGGAAAAAGATAGGAGATGTTGAGGGGTGTTCTAGAATAAAACCTCACACTACGTTGGTTATACCCATAAAAAGGTATCTGAAACTCAGAAGAGATTTGGTTTTTACAATTAACCCGCGTTATTGTGTTTGAGAGAAAATATTCAAATTATCTTTTCTGTTTTTAGCCGTTTTCGTAACCATATCTAGCCTTATACGTATAACGCTATATTAATACAAAGAATAATTGACTTTAAAAGAATAAAAAATGAAGAGCATTTGGAAATATCTATTCCTACTAACAATAATAGCATCCTGTGGTGACATAGAATCTGTGGAGATTGAAACTCCTTTTGAAGAGACTAAAAATGAGAAGATTGAGGGCTATACAGCAGTTGATATTGAATTGATTGACCAAACAGTGGAGATACAAATACCTAGCGAAAAACTATCCGGCCATAAACCAGAAATAATCACCAATAATACAGGGGTTACTTCTCTTCAAATTGGCAAGAACTTCAAGCTAGAATTTACGGAGCAGAATACGGACATATCCGCAGTAGAAAAAGATATTCGCAATGAAATTTTTTATACAACAACTATTCTTGAAAAAACGGATGACTTAATCGTTTACGAACGAGGGCTACCTGATGGTTCTGACAAGCATGTACACTTTTGTAAAGTACTTAAAAGTGGTGACCTATCACTGATGGTCAAAACTGCTAAAAATAGTCAATTTAAAAAGTCACATGTCGATAGGATGATAAAATCGACCAACACGATAAAAACCAGAAACACTCTTCTTGTTAAAAGAAAGTAATGTCTTCAAAGAGCTACTAATGAAAACAACAAAACGACATATCATACTTTTCTTATCCCTCATATTATTGGTGTGGACTAAGAATGTTGTGGCTAAGTCTCTCGTTGTAGAAGGTCACTATCAAGCTAAGGATGTGTATGTTGAAAACCCTATTAGTGTCAATGGCATTGGGTATTCTGTTAAAAAAGTAATTGTCAATGGCGATGTAAGTTCGGATGAGATAAACTCAAGCGCCTTCATTATTGACTTATCCATTTATGATTTTACAATAGGAGATGAGATTACTATCGAAATAGAACATGAAGATAATAATCTACCTTTCATCCTAAATCCAGAAGCGCTTCAACCATTAAGTACCTTTGAGATCACAGAAATTACGCTTGACAATAAAGGCCGATTGACATGGACCTCTGTGGATGAAAATGGTTCTCTGGCTTTTCGAATAGAACAATTTAGATGGAATAAATGGGTAACAATTGGAGAAGTACAAGGTAAAGGAACAAAGGCTGAAAACACTTACACTTTCAAAGTAGATCTGAATTCAGGTAGAAATAAAGTGCGTGTCAGTCAGAAAGACTACACGAATAACATACGTCGATCCGACCCCATAGTCGCTTTTAGGGATACTTATGCGCCAGTTCGATTTATCTATAATGCCCCGAAAGATGTTATTGTATTTAATGAAAATACTCGATATGAGATTTTTAACGAATATGGGGTATTGATAAAAAAAGGATACGGATCTAAAGTAGATCTTGCTACACTGAAACAGGGCTCGTATTTTGTCAATTATGACAATGTATATGATACTATTCAGATTAATTGATGTTTGATTGAGGCGAATGTACGAATCACTTCTTGCTCTTAACTCGTTCTACATACTATTGACAGAGAAGTCTTAATTATTTGTAACTTTGTCTTAAATATTTTTCTTTTGAACCACATTGAACATATTGGCATAGCCGTTAAAAACATTGAAGAAAGCACCTCTATTTTTGAAGATCTGCTCGGCGTAGCATCATACAAAGAAGAGATCGTAGAATCTGAAGGAGTACGTACAGTATTTTTTAAAATTGGTGAGTCTAAGATAGAACTTCTAGAAGCAACAAAAGACGATAGTCCAATAGCTAAATTCATAAACAAACGTGGCGAAGGAATGCACCATATTGCCTTCGCAGTAGATGATGTTAAAAAAGAAATAAAACGACTCAAGAAGAAAGGCTATCGACTATTGAACGAAACGCCAAAAAACGGAGCGGACAACAAATTAATTGCTTTTATGCACCCTAAAGATAGTTCGGGCGTGCTTGTAGAGTTGTGTCAGGAGAGAAAATAAACTAGCCCTCAAACTATTAATTGTATTTTTCACATCACTTATCACTTGTCCAATAGGATTGGTAGAAATGATTTGATTAAGAGCGCATCATTGGCTATATTTGAATTCAACCAATGACAACTATCATGAAACCTCTCCTGTGGATAAAAATAGTTATTGGCGATTGAATAATTCGAAGTCGGAGCAGTTGGATTGATAAGCGTTGTTAATTTGGAAATAGATATTGTTCATTTTTCAATGACATTCACAAAAGTGTCGCTCGTGTGAGGCTCTGTTTTGCTATTAAAACAGCGTATATTAGCATTACATCTTTTTAAATATCCGAATAATTTCAACTTTCGGGTTTGGAATGATCTAACTTAAACACTATTTATTGAACACGTGAAACTGATTTAAACCATGTTTATTTTTGGATTGAAAAAATTGCAATCCTTTCAATTTCAATGTATTTTTGTGAACATCGATTTTCCTATTAGTATGACATCATTTTTTTCATATTCTTTATCTCTCATTTTATGTCTAATAAGTACCGCAGGTTTTGCCTCATTTAACAACATTGACCTCACTGCCAATATAGAAACAATCGGGGTCATTGTCGATGGAATTTCGTTGCCTAATTCAGCCAATCTTTCTTATCGAATATCAGGTGAAACATCATGGCATAACGGTCATGAATTGACACTCATTGATGGGAATAAATTAGCGGGCAGTTTATTTAACCTACAGGCAAACACTATCTATGAGATAAAAGTTCAAGACATGACGGATCAAATCATAGGATCTACTACTACCCAGCCAGAGCAACTATCGTTCAGCCCATTGCAAACGATTTATGTAAATGCAGGAGCTACTTCAGGAGGCAATGGTATGATTAATTCGCCGTATCAAACCATCCAACAAGCAATAAATATAGCCTCTCCAGGCACCTCTGTCCTAGTTGCCAATGGCACATATCATGAGCAATTAACAATAATGACCTCGGGCACTGAAAACTTTTGGATTCAACTAAAAGCAATAGGTGACGACGTGACACTTGATGGCTCTACAAGTCTATCTGCAGGTAATTGGACACCACTTCCAGGTCAAGTAAATGTGTGGACTTATGAAGTAGATGATGATTTGGATCATTTCTATCTTGCAAGAGATGATTCAGAGCAGTATTATCGCTACCCCGACTTAGAAAGTCTATACGATGGGGTCGGGCTATCAGATACCCCCATGAGTGAAGGCTGGTACATGGAGCCCGGCAGCACCACTTTATACATGAGATCCGCAACAGATCCCTCAACACATTCGTGGCAACTTCCTAATTTGGATTATGGAATTATTGCCAATCAAAAAGACTGGATTTGGATAGAAGGATTTAACATTAAATATTTTGGTTCATCCGAACAGGGTCGAGGAATTTTATTCAATAATTCCTCAAATATTGTCATTAGAAATAATACCCTTAGAAACAATATTCAAGGTATAGAAATCTACTGGGATGGAAACTATACTCAAGGTAATAATACTAGAATAGAATACAACAATATATCAGATGCTCCGGTAGATTCTTGGCCTTGGAGCGCCGTAAAAAATTCTACTGCTGAAACTTCAGCCATTATTTTAAATGGTCACAAGCAAATCATCGTTCGAAACAATGAACTCCATCATGCATTCAACGGAATATATGCTGGCAGGTGGGGTGATCTTGAAAACTCTGGGTTAAATATCGACATTGATGTGTATCAAAACAACATACATCATATTGGCGATGATGGACTTGAGCCCGAAGGAGCTTGTATCAATAATCGATTTAGAAACAATAAATTTAACATAGGACTTGTACCTATGTCACTTGCCCCGATTACCTATGGACCAGTATGGGTGTTGCGAAATGAATTCTCTAATTACTATGGAACAGGACTAAAGTTTGGTATTGCAGAATTCAATCCTGATGGTAAAGTATATGTCTATCATAACACAATGTGGGCAGACTCGTTATACTACCCAGGAGGGTCGGAAACGATGGCAGCTGTCACCTATTACGAGCGCTCTGATAATTGGGAAATGCGTAATAACATTTTTAGAGGAACTTGGTATGCATTTCGACATAAAGTTCCGGAAGATATGGTTGGACATGACTGGGATTATGACAATTGGTACACGACAGAAAACGAAGGGTATTTCATAATGCATGACAATATGATTTATGAAAACACTTCCACCTTCTTTGCTGCCACTGGTCTTGAAGAACATGGATTAAATAATCCACCTCTTCTACTTGACCCCTACCATGGTGACTTTCATTTAACGGCTTCAAGCTCGAATGTAGATGCAGGAATTCTCATCCCAGGTATTAATGACACCTATCTTGGAAATTCACCAGATATTGGAGCATATGAACTTGGATCAGATTGCAGACTTGATCTTACAGTATATCTTCAAGGATGTTATAATACAGACAATCAATTGATGGATGCAAATATTCAAATGCAAGCTAGTTTTCCGACTTCTGAGCCTTTTACAGCTAATGGTTATACACACATTAATGGAGGTGGTGAAACTTTAGATGAATCCATGTTAATATTGACAGATGCCACCGCCATCGTGGATTGGATATTTGTAGAATTACGATCAGGCGCCAACCCCGCTTCTATTGTTGCGACGAAATCATGTCTCCTTCAGCGAGATGGAAAAATAGTTGACACCAATGGCAATTACCCCATAATTTTTGAGAATATTTTGGACCCAGAGATATATATCGTTCTGCGCCATAGAAACCATTTAGGGGTAAGAACCTTTAATAGTCACCCTACAGATTCACCAATAATTTTTGACTTTTCTAATTCTACTAGTTTACTATTTGGACTCAATCCTATGGGAACGATTAACGGCAAGAAAGTTCTATTCTCTGGTGATGCCAATGATGATGGTGCGGTCAATTCGATTGACAAAGACTCGCATTGGCGAATTGAAAACGCACTTCCGTATAATTATTTTATTTCAAAATCGGACTTTGATATCAATGGAGCTGTGAATGCCATTGACATAAATTTCTACTGGCGTCCAAATAATACTAGGACGGAACAACTGGACTAATCCGTGTTTTAAAATCGCACACGTATGCACGTTTATTTCTAAAAAAGAAAAAATCGTAAACATCATTTTTTTTCAGACCTTTGAGCTTGAATGAATTTTGAAAAATACATTGCTAGTCGTTTGCGTTCCAGTGCTGGAAGATTTTCCAAACCGATTGTTATAATTGGTGTTGCAGGTGTCGTACTTAGTGTATCCATCATTCTGATGTCATTCGCAATAGTAAGGGGATTTACAGAGGGAATTACGGAAAAGGTAGTGGGATTCAATGCCCACATATTGGTATCTGACTACAACGCTATTCGAGGAAAAGAGGCAGGTGCTATCGCCTATGACCAGGAAATGTATGAAAATCTGAAGGAACTAAGCGGTGTAAGACATATTCAAACCTATGTCAACAAGCAATCAATTATTGAAACTGATGAAGGCATTTCAGGGGTTTTTGCTAAGGGGTTTTCAAAAGATTTCTATTGGGAGTTTTTTGAAAAAAACATGGTCGAAGGGGATATCATTCAATGGAATGACAGTGCGCCAAATAATGAATTTATCCTCTCCACTACTCTTGCAAATAAATTGAAAATAAATATTGGTGACCGAATCACTTTCTATTTCATACGTGGTGAAGATGACTTTTCTCCAAGGAAATTAAAAGTTGCGGGGCTATATAATACCGATATGATAGAGTTTGATGAAAACTTTGTATTGATGGATATCCGGCATCTTCAAAAAGTAAATAATTGGGGACTCGAAGTACAAGCATTGGTCGATGATAAATGTGAAATGAATCGACTTAAGGTAGAAATTTTTGCTTATGGCGGTGATGAAGAATATCATTATGAATGGAGCGATGGGAAAGCACAGGACAAAGCCGTTAGGTACATCTGCCCATCTGACCACGAGAACCTATGGGTGTCACTTTCTGACAATAGCAAAACGATACAAGACACTGCATTTATCAATATCAGCACCATTACTAATGATGATTGCGGGTGTCACTCCATGGCCTCGAAAGTTGTTACATCTGGTGGTAGTCGTACAAACTATATCAATGGATATGAATTGTACTTAGAAGATTTCAGTAAGCTTTCGGAGATAGAAAAAGATGTCGTTCAGCACATCGGAAATGAGCTTACTACGACTACTATCCTGCGTCAAAGTCCAGAGATATTTTCATGGTTAGAATTGATTGATCTCAATGTCTATATCATCATCATTCTGCTTCTAGGCGTTGCCATCATAAATATGTCGTCGGCGTTGATAATCAACATCCTTGAACGCACGCAATTGATTGGTATTCTCAAATCATTAGGGGCTACGAACTGGAGTATCCGTAAAGTATTTTTGATTCATGCGGCACGTTTAATCTTCTATGGTTTGTTATTTGGCAACATCATTGGACTTGGACTAGCATGGTTACAGCAGAAGTATGGATTTATTAAACTCGACCCTGAGAGTTATTCACTCAGTGAAGTGCCCATCATTATTCGATGGTCAGATGTATTATTATTGGACATTGGCACTGCGATAATATGCATATTAGCGTTGATAATACCGAGTTATCTCATCACACGAATCAGTCCTGTACAGGCGATTTCAATGGACTGATAAATCGCAATAATATTCACTACATTTGCGCAAAATTAGAACCAGACAAAATGAAATACTTTGAAAACATCCTAGGTACTATTGGAAATACGCCTTTGGTCAAATTAAACAAAATTGCAGAAGATATTCCTGGTACTATTCTCGCTAAAGTTGAGTATTTCAATCCTGGTCATTCGGTGAAAGATCGTATGGCATTGAAGATGATCGAAGATGCTGAAAAAAATGGCGATCTCAAGCCTGGTGGAACGGTAATCGAATGTACTTCTGGAAATACAGGCATGGGATTGGCACTAGCTTGTACGATCAAAGGCTACAAGCTTATCTGCACCACGAGTGACAAACAATCGCCAGAGAAATTTGACGTGCTTCGTGCAATGGGTGCGGTAGTACACGTATGTCCTACCAATGTAGCGGCAGATGATCCATTATCTTACTATTCTGTTGCTGAGCGATTGAATAATGAAATCCCAAACTCCTTCTGGACCAATCAGTATGATAATCTATCCAATAGAGAAGCGCACTACGAATCTACAGGCCCTGAGATATGGGAGCAAACGGATGGGAAAATAACACATTTCGTGGTAGGTGTGGGTACAGGAGGCACTATTTCCGGTGTTGGAAAATATCTGAAAGAGAAAAATCCAGACATTAAGATTTGGGGAACGGATACCTATGGTTCTGTCTTTAAAAAATACCATGAAACGGGTGAGTTTGATGAGAGTGAAATATACTCCTATATCACCGAAGGTATTGGTGAGGACATTTTACCAAAAAATGTGGACTTTGATATTATCGATCACTTTGAAAAAGTCACGGACAAAGATGGGGCGATAGTCACTCGTGAGCTTGCTCTAAAGGAAGGAATGTTATTGGGATATTCTGCAGGCTCTGCCTTTCAGACGATACGTCAATTGAAGGATGAATTGGATGAGAACTCAGTAGTTGTAGTATTATTTCATGACCATGGATCTAGGTATGTTGGGAAGGTATTTAATGATGAATGGATGAAGGAGATGGGATTCTTGGATTAGTTTATAACCAAGACTCTACCCTCTCAACTCTGCTCCCAATTCACTTTGTAGTCGGACTAATATATTAGCCATTATCTTATCCACTTTCTTATCTGTCATGGTAGCTTCCTCATCTTGTAATATGAAATTGACGGCATAAGATTTCTTTCCCGACGGGAGATTTTTCCCTTCATATACATCAAACAGTCCTACATTTTTGAGTAGACGTTTTTCTGTTTTAGTAGCAATTTCTTTGATCTGACCAAAACTAATATTCTCATCCAATAGCAATGAAAAATCTCGTCGTACTTTAGGAAATTTAGAGATAGATTTAACTTTTACCTTCTGTCCCTTGTACTGGTTCAGTAATTCTGTCCAATCAAATTCTGCGTAATAAACAGCACTCTTTATTCCGAACTGTTTCAAGATACTTTTTTTGATCCATCCAGAATGTAATAATGGTTTTCTCTGGCGTAATACCGTCATTCCATCTTCATAATAATTGGTGTCGACCCCTTCGGTTTGCAAGCCTTTATCAAGACTGAATTTGGAAATAATCTCATCATTCACCGCCAACAAGTCGGCATAGGTAAGGGATTGACTATTGTTGTCCCAATTCTCAATAGATCGAGCACCTGTTATAAACAAGGATAATTTTTCGTTTTGCTTATATCCTTTTTCTTCTTTAAAGTAAATATTTCCGAACTCAAACAAACGCAAATCCGCATTCTTACGATTCTGATTATAAGCGATAGCTTCCAATCCATTACCTAATAATGATTGACGCAATACACCCAAGTCTGAACTTAGTGGATTCAATAATTTAACCACAGAATCCTCATCTTTTGACATCCAATTAATATAGTCAGTACTCGTTAACGAATTCGACATCATCTCTGTGAATCCCATTCCTGTGAGGATGTTTGAAATATTATTTTTGACTTTTTCTTTATCCGGATAATCATTGAAAGCCAAGGAGGTGGTTAATCTTTCTGGCAATGGAATATTATTATACCCATATATTCTAAGGATTTCTTCTGCCACATCCGCCTCACGGGTTACGTCCACTCTATAGGTGGGAATGGCGAGCTTCCACTCTTCTGCTTTTTGTTCTAGGACATCAATATCCAAAGAGCGAAGGATTTTTTTCACGTCATCATCCTGTAGTTTTTTTCCTATCAGTCGGTAGATTCTACCAATGTTGACGTCTAGCTCTAGTTTCTCAACTTTCACAGGATAGTGATCAAAATATGGCGCTGCTAGTTGTGCCCCACATAAGTCTTCGAGGAGATATACGGCACGTTTAAGAGCGTATTTTGTTTTGTTCGGATCTACTCCTCTTTCGAAACGAAATGATGCATCGGTATTTAATTGATGACGCTTGGCAGATTTACGAATACTTACTGCATTAAAGCAAGCACTTTCGATAAAAATACTTTTAGTCTGATCCGATACCCCAGAGTCTTTCCCTCCAAAAACACCTGCTATACACATCGGTGAATCTTGATTGCATATCATCAAGTCCTCTTGATGTAACTCACGTTCAATACCGTCTAGAGTGGTAAATTTCTCACCCTTATTAGCCCGTCTTACGATGACTTTGTTGCCGGTAATTTTATCCGCATCAAAAATATGAAGGGGCTGTCCTAGTTCGTGCATTACGTAATTGCTTATATCCACCACATTATTTATGGATTCTAATCCGATGGCTTTTAATGAGTTTTTCAACCATTCTGGGGAATCGCCTACATTGACCTTCTCCATCACTGTACCACAATATCGTGATGCTCCTTCTGCATCCTGAACTTCTACTTGAATGATTGGTTCGGCGTTGTTATTTTTATCTGATATTTTTGGCCATGAGATTGTAGTTGGCATCTCTTGATTAAGAAAGGCAGCTAGATCACGTGCCACGCCGATATGCGAAATGGCATCGGAGCGATTAGGCGTTAGACCTATCTCTATCACCCAGTCATTTTCTATGGAGAAATACGAGGCAGCTTCACTTCCTACTTTGGCATCTCCATCCAATACCATGATGCCATCATGATCTTTACCAAGTCCTAATTCATCTTCGGCACATATCATTCCGAAGGACTCCTCTCCTCTTATTTTTGATTTTTTTATTTTGAAGGAATTTCCTTTTTCATCGTAAAGCAGTGAACCTACTGTTGCTACTGCTACCTTTTGTCCAGCATCCACATTGGGTGCGCCACATACAATCTGTACGGGTTCATTTCCGCCAATATCAACTTTGGTAACACTCAATCTATCGGCTCCTGGATGAGCCCATTTTTCCAATACTTCACCAATAACAATGCCTTGTAATCCCCCTTTGATAGACTCAAATTTATCAAGACCTTCTACTTCAAGTCCGGTGTCTGTTAGTATTTCACACACTTTCTCTACGGGTAGATTTATGTCTATGTGTTTTTTTAGCCAGTTGTAAGATATTTTCATGTTTGATATTGTATTGGCATTATTTTAAGGAATGAAGGTCGCATTTTTTTAAAAAAAAAGTAAGCGATGCCATATAAATACAGCATCGCTTATTGTCTTTTATTCTATCCTAAGAATGGGTATTTATAGTCTTTTGGCGTTACAAATGTCTCTTTGATTGTACGAGGAGAAACCCAACGCATAAGGTTCAATGAAGATCCTGCTTTATCATTGGTTCCGGATCCTCGTGCACCACCGAATGGTTGTTGACCAACCACTGCACCTGTTGGCTTGTCATTGATATAGAAGTTACCTGCGGCATTGGCTAGTTTTTTTGTTGCCACATCAATAGCGTATCTATCCTTAGATATAATGGATCCTGTCAATGCGTAATCTGAAGTTTCATCTAGAAGATCCAATGTTTTTTCAAAATCATTTTTCTTGTACACATAAACCGTAAGTACTGGCCCGAATATTTCTTCGGTCATGGTACGGAATTTCGGATCTGTGGTCACAATAATTGTTGGCTCGATAAAATAACCTTTGGCTTTACTGTATCCTCCACCTTGAATGATTTTTGCTTTTTTAGATTTCTTAGCATATTTAATGTAATCGACAATATTGTCAAATGATTTTTCATCGATCACAGCATTGATAAAGTTTCCAAAGTCATCTGGCGATCCCATTTTAAACGAAGATACTTGTTCTTTCACTTTTTTGAGCACTCTATCGGAGATGTTGTCTGGCAGATATACTCTTGACGCGGCAGAACATTTTTGTCCTTGGTATTCAAAAGCACCTCTTGCCATGGCAGTAGCTACCTCATCAACATTGGCAGTATGGTGCGCCATGATAAAATCTTTTCCACCGGTCTCTCCTACTATTCTTGGGAAAGTGCGATAGTTTTGGATATTGTCACCGATACTTTTCCAGAAACTCTGAAATACTCCAGTAGATCCTGTGAAATGCACGCCTGCAAAATCTTTATGTGAAAACACTTCTTTGCCCACAACTGACCCTGGTACAGTCACCATATTAATAACGCCATCAGGCAATCCAGCCTCCATGAAAATCTCCATCAATACATTGGCAGAATAAACTTGGGTGGTAGCTGGTTTCCAAACGACGGTATTCCCCATCATTGCCATACTTGTGGTAAGATTACCTGCAATAGCCGTAAAATTAAATGGCGTAACGGCAAAAACGAATCCTTCTAATGGTCGATACTCCATTTTATTCCAGACACCTTCAGAAGATTCTGGTTGATTTTCATAAATCTCTTGCATGAAAGCAACATTGTAGTTTAAGAAATCTATCAATTCACATGCTGCGTCAATCTCAGCTTGGAAACAGTTTTTTCCTTGCGCCAACATTGTGGCAGCATTCAATTTATTTCTGTAAGGCCCGGCAAGAAGATCAGCAGCTTTTAAGAATATAGCAGCTCTTGATTCCCATGGCATATTCGCCCATTTTTCTTTCGCTTTTAGTGCTGCATCGATGGCTTTGTGCACCTCTGCCTTGCCACCCATATTGAAGTGACCCAAAGTGTGTTTATGGTCATGCGGTGGAGACATGCGCACTTTCTTCTTGGTTTTTACTTTTTTACCTCCGATATACATTGGCACTTCTATAGGCTTCTGGTTATACATCTTGTCGTACTGCTTTTGGAGTCCTTCTCTCTCAGCTGTTCCTGGTGCGTACGTAAGTATGGTTTCGTTTCCACGATAGGGTATTTGATAAATTCCTTTGGGCATTGTTATTATTTTTAACGATTAATACTCTTTTTGTCTAGTGAGTCATAGCTCCTATTATCTTGCAAAAGTAATAAATTGTTGTGAGTAAAAAGAAGAATTGTATTGGGGAAAAAACTTAGCTATGAACGTGCTTCACCCCGGCAATCAGACATAGCTATTTTTAATATCTAAAACTGTCCTATTTGGCTTCAAGGCTTTTCCTATTGGCAACCAATCTACACCAAGTAATAGACCCTTTCTACTATTCACTCATTACCATGCTGCTGCTTGCTGTATCCAGTATCTTTACACTAAATAAAATTTATTATTATGAAAAACACAAACAAACTATTCATCGCACTAGCTATTATTTCTCTATCTATCGCAGCCTGCAGTGAAGACTCTTCAACACTGTCAAAACTTGAGAAAACAATGGAGGGGCTCGAGGAATTAGGCGAACAAACCAAAATAGTAGATGACCTATTAGATGGAGTGAATACCTACAAGGAGGATGTCATTAATCTATCAAGCCTGACACCAGCTGAAAAACCAGCCATAAAAGAATGGATGCCTAAAGATCTAGGAGATTTGGAAAGAACGGAGTATAAGATTGGGAGTGAGATGGGAATGTTCAAGGTCAATGACATTCAGTTGAAATTTTCTGCAAAGGATGACAGTAATAGAGAAAAGAAGATTAGTTTGAAAATCATTGACGGTGCTGGAAAGGGTGCGACGTTTTTATCGGCATTCAAGTTTGATTTGACCCAAGATGTGGACTCAGAATCTAAGTCTGGATATGAACGATTTGAGGAGTTTGATGGTCAACGGGTGAAGGTTCAGTATTTGAACGCAGAACATGGTAATCGTTCGACACTGAAGTATCTCATTGAAGATAGAGTGTATGTAGAGTCTACAGGATGGGGGATAGCGCCGGATGAGTTATGGGAATATCTTGAGGAGATGGATATTGAGGATTTGATGGAGTAAGGGTAGTATAAGTGATTAAATGAACTGAAATAAACTTTGAGAATATTTCATCTCTAATCACGGGTGGTAACCGAACTCATTTCAATTAACTTTGTCGGCAGTTCCATATTGAACATATCTAGGTTCTCTTCAATGGCGTTTATGAGGTAATCACAACCTCTTTTACCCATTCTATACCCTGATACTTGAACATGGGTAGTCGGGGGATATGTTAGATTTGGAAAAAACCCATTGCTTATAGAGATAATTGACATATGGTCTGGTATACTTTTTCCAGATGCCAATATGTGATAATGAGTCTTAGCTAACAACTCATCCGACATAGTGAATATTGCAGACAATTGCTCGTTATCTTCAAGTAGTTCGGGTAAAATAAAATCTAGTTCTCCACTTTTTTCCACTGTTAATATGTTATTGTCATCTAAATCAATTCCACGTTCCGCATGTGCTTTTTGGAAGCCTTGTATTCTATCCTTAGTAATCCGTAGATTAGGATCTCCAAAAATGCCAAGTATATTCTTATGATTATTATCAAGCAAATGCACTGTGGCGATATAACTTGCTTTTGCGCCATCAATTCTTATCGTAGGGAAGTCTGTATCCAAAGTTTTATCGAGCAATAGACATTTGATATTTGCTTCTTTGAAAGCCGAAAGATGTTCTAAAGAATTGGTGTTACGAGAAAGGGATATCAATACACCTTCCACTGCCCAAGCCAAACAATTATCTACTATCTCCTCCTCTGTCATTTTATTGTCATTAGATATAAAAGTGATGAGGGTGTAATTGGATTCCATGATGGACTGATTAATTCCTTCAATTAATTTAGGGGTAAAGAACATATTAATTTCAGGGAGTACTAACGCTATAAGGCCAGAGTTTTGTCTTCTGAATATTCTTGCTTGCATATTCGTTGAATAATTAAGCTCTCTTGCTAAATTTTTCACCCGTTTTTTAGTTGCATCACTTATGTCTGGATGATTTGACAACGCACGCGATACCGTCGAGGCAGAAATACTAAGGAGTCGTGCTAGATCCTTTATTGTTATGCGTTTCATATTGCGAAGATAGAAATATAGTTATCAACCGCAAACGATTGCGGGAACGATTGCGGGAAAAATGCATTGGTAGTTGTGTGATTTAATTGATATTATTGTAGGGAATAACACAATTATTAATCAAAACCATATACTACTATGAGAAATCATTTTTACATTATATTTTTTACTATACTCACCTCTTTATCGCTTAACGCACAAGACATTACAATCTCTGGGTCTGTTACAAATGAACAGGGAGAACCACTAATAGGAGCTTCTGTAACCGTGGAAGACACACCGACAATTGGCGCAATTGTCGGTCCAGATGGCAACTATACACTTACTATTGATAAAGCGACACCGTTTAATATAGTGGCAACTTATGTTGGACATGCTAGAGACACAAAAGCTGTTGAAGGTTCTGGAAACATTACAATTAACTTTAACCTAAAACAGGATGTTATGGGACTTGATGAAGTGGTTGTAACAGGCGTAGTAAATCCCAAATCAAAACTAGAATCAAGTGTATCAATTACAACACTTAGACCAAAAACCATTGAACAATCAGCCCCTAGAACGACTGCTGAAATTTTCAGAACGATCCCAGGCATACGATCAGAAGCTTCAGGTGGTGATGGCAATACAAATATTACGGTAAGGGGGGTTCCTATTTCTGCTGGTGGATCAAAATATCTGCAACTACAAGAAGACGGACTGCCAATATTTCTATTTGGTGATATAGCATTTGCTACTTCAGATATATTTTTAAGATTCGATCAGAATGTTTCTAGAATAGAGGCTATAAGAGGTGGGGCGGCATCCACTATGGCATCTAACTCACCGGCAGGCATTATTAATTTCATTAGTAAAACTGGCAGTGTTGAAGGCGGAAGTTTTTCAAATACTTTTGGCATAGACTTTAGTTCTCTACGATCTGACTTTGAATATGGGTCGCCAATAGGTAATGGTTTGAATTTTCATGTCGGTGGATTTTTTAGATCAGGAGATGGTCCAAGACATACAGGTTATACTGCTAATAATGGCGGTCAAATAAAAGCAAACCTAACGAAGACCTTTAAAAATGGATATGCTCGAGTATATCTAAAACACCTCAACGATAGGACAGCAGCATACATGCCGATGCCTATAAAAGTTACGGGCACTAATGCTAATCCAACTTGGGAATCTATTGATGGCTTCAGTGCAACAACAGGAACGCCACACAGTGTTTATATGCAAACTAACTATGGCATAGGTGCCAATGGAGAAAGAAGATCTGTGGATGTAGCAGATGGAATGCATCCTGTTTCTAATTCAATAGGTGCTGAATTTTCATTTAACTTAGACAAGGGATGGAAAGTAGAAAGTAGAAGTAGATATGCCAATAATTCAGGAAGATTTGTTGCTCCATTTCCATCAGCGGTTGGACTTACAGCTGACATGCTAACGGCGGTAGCTGGTGCTACAGGAAATGACTTGACAGATGCTACATTAACGTATGCCCATGATGGAACTGCTTTTAACGGAGATTTGGCCCAAGTAATTCATATGTTTGATACAGAATTAAAAGATTTTGACAACTTAGTAAGTGACTCTAAAGTTTCAAAGAAATTCGAAAATGTAACTGTAAGTGTAGGATATTTCAAAGGCATGCAGAACATCAATATGGCTTGGTTATGGAATTCATACTTAATGGAAGTCCAAGGAGAAAATGCTGGGTTGCTAGATATTACACTTGCCGATACGACATTAATATCTGAAAGTGGTCAATTTGCCTACGGTGTACCTATGTGGGGTAATTGCTGTCAAGTAGAGTATAATTCGCAATATGATATATCAGCGCCATATGCTTCTTTATCTTGGGATGCCAATGAAGCTTTAAGTATCGATGCCAGTGTTAGATATGACAAAGGAAAAGTAAGAGGTGTAGGATTTGGAGGATCACAAGGGACGTTGGATGTAAATAATGATGGAGTTATTGCTCCTATTGAAGTGAGTGTATCTACAATCAACTTAGCGAAAAAGAACATTGTGAACTATGAATACGAGTACACTTCATTCTCAGGAGGAGTTAATTACAAATTGAATAACAATCAAGCGGTCTTCGTGAGAGGTAGTTATGGTGGTTCAGCAAAAGCGGATAGAGCGATATTTCCAGCAGGATCATACCTCACCCTAGGTAATCCAAAAGACATGATTACCCAAGGTGAATTGGGATGGAAACAAAACTTCAAAACAGGAGGACTTTTTGTTACAGCATTCTACGCAGGAACAACAGAAGAGGGAGGTTTTGAGGCTACTACGCAAGAAGTTATTGAGAATGACTATACTGCTCTTGGACTTGAAGTTGAAGGGGCTTTTGATTTTGGTGATTTTGACTTAAGAGGTGCTCTTACATATACGAAAGCTGAAATAGCTTCTGGAGATAATGAAGGAAACACTCCAAGAAGACAACCCGCAATAATGTACAACTTAATACCTACCTACAGTTTTAACAACCATTCTGTGGGGCTTAGTATTATTGGTCAATCAGATGCTTTTGCTCAGGACAATAATGAATTGATTATGCCTGGATATGCGATAGTAAGTGGATTTGTGAATTTTGGATTGACTAAGAATTTTGTATTTAGTATTAACGGTAACAACTTATTAGACACTATCGGAATTACGGAATCAGAAGAAGGGTCGATAACGGAAAATCAGGTTAATTATTTAAGAGCAAGATCCATTACTGGAAGATCATTGACAGGTTCAATACGCTATAATTTTTAATCTATACCATTAGACTCTATTCTTTTGTTTTTAAAGAATTGATTAATTCAGTAACAATCAGGGAGAGGTTGTAGTTTTTCCTCTCCCTGATTTTACAAATCCCTTCACCATGAAAAAGAAGCCACATTTAAGTTTTTGGCAGATTTGGAATATGAATTTTGGGTTCTTCGGGATTCAATTCAGCTTTGGCTTGCAACAAAGTAATATGAGTGCTATCTATAAGTACTTAGGAGCCACCGAAAGTGAAATTCCGATGTTATGGCTTGCTGGACCCGTCACCGGGCTTATCATTCAACCTATTATTGGAGCTATAAGTGATGGTACATGGTCACCAAAGCTTGGTAGGAGGAAACCATTTTTCTTATTAGGAGCTATTCTGGCAAGTATTGCATTAATATTTATGCCATTTTCTCAATCCATATGGATGGCAGCGGGGCTGTTGTGGATACTAGATGCTGGGAACAACATTGCTATGGAACCATACCGTGCTTTTGTATCTGATAAGCTGGAAGAAAAACAGCACTCACTCGGTTTTCTAATGCAAAGTTTTTTTACCGGACTAGGGAGTACTTTATCCAATTTCACACCTGCAATTTTAATTTCTTTAGGGATTTTCGCCATGTCAGACACGATGGAAAATGGCATTCCAGTAGCCACCTATTGGGCTTTCTTTATTGGTGCATTTGCCTCAATTGCAAGTATACTTTATTCCATATTTACCACTTCAGAATATCCACCAACAGATGAGGAACTCCTACGAATGAAGGAGAATAAAAAGAAGGGTAATTTTATCTCTAGGACATTTAATGACATCTACCAGTCCATAAAAACAATGCCCAAAACAATGAAGCAACTAATACCCGTAAAGTTCTTTACTTGGTACGGGATGTTTTGTTACTGGCAGTATATCACTTCGGCACTTTCTCTTTCGTTGTTTGATACTTTGGATGAGACGACAGAGGGATTTAGACAAGCGCAAGTTCTCACAGGTCAAGTTAATGGTACATACAATATTGTTTGTTTTCTTGTCGCCTTTGCACTAGTACCTCTTGCGGTTAAAATTGGCGCTAAAGGTGTTCATTTTTTTAGTCTCCTATTAGGTGGTATCGGGCTTTACTTTATTCCAAGCTTAAATGTAACAGACATCCTTTTCTCTATTCCAAATATATTCGGAGAGGGTAGAATAAACATATATACGCTGTACCTATTCACGATAGGATTGGGTATCGCTTGGGCATCCATGTTGGCAATGCCTTACCAAATGTTGGTTGGAGCTATTCCTAAAGAAAAAACTGGCGTGTATATGGGTATCTTTAACATGTTTATTGTCATCCCAATGATAATTCAGATATTTACTATGCAGTTTTTTGTCTATGATCTGCTGGGAAATAACCCTATAAATGTAGTGAAGCTAGGAGGTGTGTTTTTAATTCTAGGAGGTGTGTTTTCATTATTTATCAAGAATAAAAAACCTTCTGAATTACTTCAATCAGATATTCTAAAAAATAACAATTAATAAAAAAGTGCTTAGCAATAAAAATAGTATGATTGAAAAATCATGGATTGATAGATCGACTGATTTATTGAAAAAAGCTTGTTCTAAATTCGGCATTCAAGCTTCGTTAACTGAGCTTGACAACTACGGTGCTATATTCACACGTGATGCTGTAATGAGTGGTATCGCTGGATTATTACTCAAAGACGCAACCATTATTGAAGGATTGAAGGACACATTGTTTCAGTTAAATAAATTGCAAGGAAGTCAAGGACAGATAGCCTCAAACTTTCATGCTAAAGACAACCAAGTAACTAAAGTTAGTTTTGGAACTTTAAGTCCTAAAATAGATGCCTGTACTTGGTATTTAATCGGAGTAGGATTAATGCTCAAAGGAGAACATATCCAGAAGGAAGACTATCAAGACAGCGTGGTGTCAGTAATAAATTTGCTGGAAGGAATAGAATATAATAACAGTCACCTGATGTATATCCCAAAGGGTGGCAATTGGGCAGATGAATATGTATATGAGGGATATGTACTGTATGATCAAGTGTTGAGAGTATGGGGGCTTCAGTTACTAGGTGATGTTTTCAAGAATAAATTATGGAGCGAGAAGGCAAAAAAGATAACCGATAGAATAATTACAAGTTTCAAAAGTGAGAAAAAGAAATACTACCTTTCTAGCATTTATCCTGGCGGGACATTTGACCGATTTGATCTCGCTGCCAATGTATTATTGGGGATTGTATGCGGATCACAAGTTCCAGAATACGATAAAATATTAGATTGGATATGTGATGAATTTATAAATAATAATAAATTACCTCCTGCTTTTCACCCAACCATTGATGAAGAAGATCCTGAATGGAACAATTTAAGAAAATACCATTTATATGACTTCAAAAACAAACCACACCATTATCACAATGGAGGTATATGGTGGATATGGCTCGGATGGCTGTCCATTGCATTAGGCAGTAGGAATAGAATTGCCGATGTGGAATCCTTAACGAAGATAACTAAACACTGTCTTTCAACTACCGATTCCTTTGAGTTTAATGAATATCTTTCCGCAGATACTCTGACTCCAAGTGGCACAAAAAACTTATGCTATACTGCTACCGGACTAGTATTTTTATCCTTAGCAAATGAAGGTGATGATTTTTCAATACTACAAAAATAATATGATGCGAGAAGGAGTAACTCTTCAGAAAAAATATTTTGACTTGAGCG
>JAJRRH010000004.1 GCA_024279715.1 Bacteroidota bacterium | reverse complement strand
TCTATACGGTTATTTCAATGGCACGTCCGAAATATTTGGATTGAGTATCTATAATTATTTTAGCAAACCGTATGGTTTCTTGATAGGCTCTATGTTCTCCGGGGTGGTAGGGGTAGGATTCTACCCTTTGCTAGGCAATAGAGTGTGGTGTCGATTTGGTTGTCCATTAGCAGGTTATATGGGATTGTTTCAAAGATTTAAATCAAAATTTAGAATCACGACCAATGGTTCGCAATGCATATCATGTGGCAATTGCTCCACCTATTGCGAGCAAGGTATTGATGTGAGAGCCTACGCTCAGAAAGGACAGAATATTGTGCGTGCCTCTTGTGTAGGTTGTGGTATTTGCAGCGCTGTATGCCCTCGTGGTGTATTGAAATTGGAAAATGGCCCAGAGCAAAATCGTATAGAGGATAATCCTATTATGATCGGGTTGGATGAAGTCACACTGAAAAAATAATACCAAGACTTGCGTAATTTACCAAATGGTGGGAAATGCTGTTGAGCGACGTTTTAGTATGTAAAAATTAAGTTTCTTTGTCTTTATATTTGAAACTATTCACTTGAACAAAATTATAGATGTAATGATTCCTGCTTTTAATGAGGAACAATCCATAGGACATGTCATCGACGACATACCTGATTTTGTACGTGAAATAGTGGTCGTGAATAATCGATCCACCGATAATACTCAACAGGTAGCGGAAAATCATGGTGCTACAGTGCTCTATCAACCGCAAGCAGGATATGGGAGCGCCTGCCTGATGGGTATAGAATACCTTGAGAATAAAAAAAAACAGCCAGATATCATGGTGTTCGTAGATGGTGATTACTCCGATTATCCTGAAGAGATGTCAGAATTGATAGCGCCAATAATTAATGATGGTGTAGATATGGTGATAGGATCAAGAGCCTTGGGTGATAAAGAATCTGGTTCTATGATGCCACAGCAAATATTCGGAAACTGGTTGGCAACGTCACTGATCAAATTATTCTATGGTGCTAGATACTCTGATTTAGGACCTTTTAGAGCCATTAAGTTTGATAAGTTGCTAGCGCTAGGAATGCAAGACAAAGACTATGGTTGGACGATTGAGATGCAAATCAAAGCTGTCAAAAATAATCTTAACTTTGCCGAAGTGCCAGTAAACTATAGAAAACGAATCGGAACTTCAAAAGTCTCAGGAACAGTCAAAGGAACCGTCATGGCGGGTTACAAAATAATCACATCTATCTTTAAATATCTTTAGTTTTGGCAGTAGCATTGATTATTATATACGGGCTTAGTTTATTTTTTATTTTCTTGTACAGCCTTGTTCAGCTTAATCTAGTAATGAACTATAAAAAATCCTTCGGAAAGGAGCACACCGCTTTATCTTTACATGAGCAGTATGATACGGAGGAAGACTACCCTTATGTTACCATTCAATTGCCAGTGTACAATGAACTGTACGTAGTGGAGCGCCTAATCGATAAGGTATGCAATATCGACTATCCATCCTCTCGGCTTGAAATACAGGTGCTGGATGATTCCACAGATGAATCATTTGACGTGGCAGCCAAAAAGATAAAGGTATGGCAGCAAAAGGGAGTGGATATCGTACATATTAAAAGACCAGAAAGAGTAGGGTATAAGGCAGGAGCTTTGTCCTATGGATTAGAAATTGCAAAGGGTGATTTTATCGCCATATTTGATGCAGATTTTTTACCGAATAGCGATTTCTTATATCGAATGATTCCTCACTTTAACAATGATAATGTTGGTCTGGTGCAAGGTAAGTGGGAACATATTAATCAAAATTATTCGATGCTCACCAGGTTGCAAGCTTTCGGGCTTGATGCACATTTTTCCATAGAACAACGAGGAAGAAATATTGCCAAACATTTTATCAATTTCAATGGTACAGCTGGTGTCTGGCGTGCCGAATGCATAAGAAATGCTGGCGGCTGGCAATCCGATACGCTCACGGAAGATCTCGACATAGCGTATAGAGCACAACTAAAAAAATGGGAATTTAAGTATATCGAAAGCACCGGTGTGCCTTCTGAACTTCCTGTGGCTATGAATGCTGTTAAGAATCAGCAGTATAGATGGTCGAAAGGAGCTGCTGAATGCACTGTGAAAAATTTATCCAAGGTGTTGAAAGCTCGTAAAATTGGACTTTCCACAAAAATTCACGCCATTTTTCATCTGATGAATAGCTTTATTTACATCTGTATTTTAATGACAGCAGTGTTGAGTGTGCCTATGCTATGGGTGAAATTTATTCATGTCGAATATGCCTTGATTTTTCAAATTGCTTCTATGTTTCTATTGAGTTTTGTGATCCTTTCTTATTTCTACTGGGTGTCTTTGTCGCATAATAAAATCAATAAAAGGAAAACTTTCGGTGAATTCCTTATGTTATTTCCTTTGTTCTTGTCTGTTTCTATGGGAATGTCTTTGCATAACGCTCTGGCTGTTATTGAAGGTTTTTTTGGCAGGAAAACACCTTTTGTCAGAACGCCAAAATTCAACCTCTCAATAGCAACTAATTCCTTAAAATCGAATAAATATTTAAGCCATAAAATCTCTCCAATTACCATACTGGAATTCTTATTGACGATCTATTTTATGGGAGGATTGGCATTGGCATTTTACACCCAGGATTTTGGACTAGTGCCATTTCACCTTATGTTGACCATAGGTTTTGGCTTTGTGACCTTCTATTCTATTAAGCACTCACGCGTTTAAGAATGAATTGGCGTAGTACCTTTCATTATCTTTCTGTAATTGTCTTCCTTTCTCTCATCTATTATTTGGGATATCAAACAGATCGGGTACAGTTCATACAAATGTTCGCTATCTATTCTGTCGCATTTTTGATATTGGCTTATTGGTGGTATGATAAATTGATCAACGTTCGTTGGATTTGGATCATAGCTATTGCTGCGAGAGTTCTTTTGTTATTTTCAGCACCCAATTTTTCTGACGACTATTTTAGATTTGTGTGGGATGGGTATTTGGCAGTATCGGGAGTCAATCCATTCGCTTTTTTGCCAGGGGACGTGACAGATCTAGGGCATCTACAATCTATCTATGATGGTCTGAACTCTAAAGAATACTACTCTGTATATCCGCCCGTGATGCAATTTATCTTTTGGTTGTCCTCCTTAATAGCAGGAGACAATTTGTATCTGAATATTGTGATGCTCAAGTTGTTTGTGTGTATAGGGGATATTGGAGTCATTTACTTTGCGATTAAAATTCTACGAAGACTAGAGCGCAATATCAAGCCCGTGATATTATATGCGCTCAATCCTTTGGTGATGATTGAGACGGTTGGAAATCTTCATTTCGAAGGTGTGATGATGTCCTTTACCCTTTGGGGAATTTATCTTTTAATGAAATGGCGTGGAAGTTTTAAGGCGCTGTTGGGAGTGGGATTCGTATTCTCACTTGGCATACTCACTAAGATTGTTAGTGTCCTGTTTTTGCCAGTGCTGCTTCGTAAAATAGGCTTTAAAAATACTCTGACACTTGGTCTTGTGACGGTGGTATGTACGGCTATCGCCTTTGTGCCTTTCATTGATGAGCAGGCAATTGGTAATTTTAGTCAAAGCCTAGATTTGTATTTTCGCAAATTTGAATTCAATGCCTCCATCTATTTTGTTGCCAATACAATTTATGAAAAAATCGTCGGTTGGCAAGAAATAAAATATGTCGGTCCAGCCTTGGCAATACTCAATGTAGTACTTATTTTATTCCTTGTAATTAGAAAAAAAATAACCTCTTGGGAAACATATTTCACCACCGTCTTGGCTATATTAACCATCCACCTTCTTCTTTCTACCACTGTACATCCATGGTATTTGATCAATCTTATAGTCGCCTCCATGTTTACACGATATCGATTTGTCGTTTTCTGGTCATGGTCGATTGTTTTGAGTTATTACTTTTACAAGAATTATCACTTACCAATCGGGATATTATGGTTTGAATATCTTATCTTTATCGGAGTATTGATCTGGGAATGGGTTAATCTAAAAAAACAAACACCTAATATTAAAAAAATATGAGAGTCATAATTGTAATTCTTTTACTAATCAGTCTGTCTTCGAATGCGCAAGATTGCAAATCAGAATGGGATACATTTATTATGAAGCAAACGGAGGAGTTTGTCAATCCTGAAACCTCTCCTTTGACAGCCAATGACAAAGAAAAATTCGTTTCACTAGACTACTACGACTATGATGCATCGTATTGTGTGGAGGCACGATTTGAACGTACGCCGGATGAGGTTCCGTTTAAAATGACGACGAGTACCGATCGTGAACCGGTCTATTTGAAATATGGTTACCTTCATTTTACAATCCACGAGCAGAGTCTAAAGCTAGCAGTATATCAAAGTCCAGACTTGTTAGATAACCCTGAGTATAGCGACTATATTTTTCTGCCATTCGGTGATGACACCAATGGGGAAGAAACCTATGGCTCTGGGCGATATATCGACTTCAGACTCGGCGACTTTGAAAATGGAGTAGTACGTATAGATTTTAATAAAACCTATAATCCTTTGTGCGCTTACAATCACAATTACTCATGCCCTCGACCACCCGTAGAAAATATGCTTCCTGTCAGAATAGAAGCAGGAGTAAAAGGAGTTAATCTCAAAGAGTAGTCAGCGTAAAGGGGTAAAAACGGATGGCAAAACGCCATTCTAAAATCAAAACAAAACAAAACCAAAATAATAACTCCCCAGAGGAGCGACATGTTAATAAAAAACAAACAGGGCAACATCACCAATCCACCAACGGCGAATGATAAAAATTAACCCCCAAATTAGTCAACCTTTTCCCCTGAACAGCAAGACGCAGTTTATAATCATCCCATTGACGTAATCGGGTAGGGGTCCAGCCAATCTCCGCAATGCCAATAATTCTCGGGAAGGCTAGAAACTCCAAATCTTCTATTGTCACAATCGTTTCAGCCCAAAGAGGCGCTTCTATACCAATGATATCTTCTTTGTCAATACCATCTGCAAAATCCTCCAGACTCCAGTTATATGCTTCGTCAATATCAGTATAACCTGCCCATCGTAACCCTATTTTAGTATTAGCATCATACTTCATGTCCAGGTAGGCATTATTGGCAGGAGACATTAGCACTTTGGCACCTTTCTCGATTCCCATTAGGGCATTTTTTTCCTTGCGCCAAAATTGCACAATGGTATTGGGATAAAGTTTGCTATGGGCTATTTCATCCCATCCAAGAACTTTTTTTCCATGATTATTCACGATGGTTTGCGCTTTGTCAATAAAGGTAATATATTCATCGATGGGTGTGGCATCAGACTCATCTCCACCGATATGAATATAAGGTCCAGGTGTCATTTCCGCAAGCTCACGAATCACGTCATCAATAAATATATACGTGCTGTCACTTGTGGTGCAGAGGGTACTAAACCCAACACGCATCTTCGTGTATAGCTCCGTCGTCTTATGATCGCAATTGAGCACGGCGTATGACGACAAAGCCGAGTTGGTATGCCCCGGCATATCTATTTCTGGAATAATGGTAATAAACCGTTTTTCAGCATATTGGATTATATCTCTATAGTCTTCCTGGGTGTAAAAACCACCGTCACCACCACCAACAGCAGTACTTCCGCCGTGGGCGGTAAGATTTGGCCATGACTTAATCTCTATACGCCATCCTTGATCGTCAGTAAGATGCAGATGAAGTGTGTTTATTTTATACAATGCCAGCAGATCAACATATCGCATGACATCTTCTTTCTTAAAAAAATGTCGGGCAACATCGAGCATAGCCCCCCGATAGCTATAGTCTGGCTGGTCTTTAATGACACCACAGGCAATGTTGTATTCTTGATCTTGTATGTCATTCAATTCGATGGATTCATGCAGCAAGTGGCGCAGGGTTTGTATGCCATAAAATATGCCCTTATTCGTACTTGCGACTATCCTCGTCTCCGTCTTTCGAATGTCGATTTGATAACCCTCTTCAGTCATTTCATCAGAATAAGCCAATGCGATGACAGGATTATCTTTGACGTAATTAATATCTCTAAGCGAAAGGTCAAAGCCTGTCGCAGGAGAAAGTAGGTCTTGAAGATAATGTGCTAGTGGACGTAATCTTACATCTTCAAATTTAATCTGTGCGGATGAGTTAAGGGAAAAAAAGCCATCCCTATTGACCACCTCAAACGGCTTGGGTATTACTGTATTTTCTGATAATAGATTCTGTGCCTCAATCGTTGGTATTGAAAACGAGAGGATACATAAGACAGTAATTAGTAGGTGTCGCATAGTAATTATTTGAGAGTGTAAAAATAATAGGACTATGCCTTAAATAAGGACTAAACTTGTCAATGAATCAAATAGTCAATGATGAAAAATAAAACTATTCTGCTAGGAAACGTTTTCGTTCACTTGATTATAAAACTCTTCGTAAGATTCTAAATATTTACCAGAATAAACAAGCAGATGTCTTAATTCAGAAACCGTATCAAAGAATAGCACACTATTTCTGGTGCCCACCACTTTGTTTTTAATTCTCTTCACCTGTGCTTTACGTATAGCGTCAAGTTCCTTGATTTTTTCATCACGAGTGGTCATGAATGCCTCAACTTTGTCAAATGATTCATTATTGACGATGTCTAATGCTTCGTCAAGAAGTGAACTGACCATTGTAGCAGCACCGTTCAAGTCGTCCATTTGCTCAGGCAATAATGGCTTGTGACTATTATCTATGTAATTGTATATCGGACGAATAATACGGTCATTGCTCAACGCTATTTCATGTAGGAAATACATGCTTTTGATATAGTTTATTCCCGATTCTTCTGAGTCATTGTCCAATCGTGTAATGGTGCTGTTCACTTTGTTGTTCACACGTTTTATCTTGCTGAACACAATTTTAAACTCCTCTTTACTCTCGTATAACTTCTTGATATCTTGCCTCTCTAGAGCTGATAATGACTTGGTAAGTGTACTCTTTACAGAATGAAATAGTCTATTGCTGTATTTTACGCCCTTGTCATAAATATAAGCGCCATCAATAGTATTCTCGTCACCCAATTCAAAATGATCTACTTCGTTAGTTGTTTTTTCTTTGTGCTTGATATGCGATCTGTAAAGTAAAGCGGCAACAGTAAGCAACAACCCTATCATAGCAAAAGTACCTCCATGATAGAGTAGGTAGACGAGTACAAAAGCGGATGAAAAAGCCGAGAAAGCGGTAAAGAACCATCCGCCAATAACAGATAACACACCTGACACACGATATACAGCACTCTCACGTCCCCATGCGCCATCCGCCAAAGATGTCCCCATTGCCACCATAAATGTAACGTAGGTTGTGGATAAAGGTAGTTTCAGTGAAGTACCGATAGAAATAAGAATACTAGCCACGACTAGTGTGACGGCAGCTCGTAACAAATCAAATGCTGGCGCTTCCTCTGTTTTCATATCTTGCACTTCAAGGTCAAATGGTTTTTGATCAAAGCTTATTGCTAGTCTACGCTGGACGGATGCGGGTAGCATTCGGTCTATTCTTTCACCAAATTTGGAGATGCCTCGCACCATGCTTCTCGCCATCATCGACGAACCAAATTTCTCAAAGCCTTCATCTTGTCGTCCCAAGTCAAGCGATGTTTTAATAACTGATTTTGCTTTCTTAGAGAACACCAATGTCATAACCATAATCAATCCTGCTAGCATCAAGAATAGGGTGGGCGTTTCGACCTTGCCTGCCATGCCGCTCATTAAAAAATCCGTTGTATCACCACCATTTGCAAGGAATAATTGATAAGACGAATATGCCGCTAAAGGCACGCCAATGAAGTTTACTAAATCGTTGCCAGAGAACGCCATTGCCAAGGCAAATGTTCCGACAAATACGATTATCTTTAATACGTTAACCTTAGTAAACATACTGACAATTTGAAGGAGAATAGCCCAGAAAACGAAGCTGGCACCAATAATCAAAAGGGTATTGTCATGAACCCACATTTTAGCATCTTTAGTCATGAAAGCGGCACTCTTGGCGCCTTTGATAAGTATAAAGTAGAGGATGGCAGTAAGTGCAAATCCACCCCACAAACCATCGTAATATTTCAACTTGCCTTTATAGTCAAACGAGAATAACAATCTGCTAAAAAACTGAATAATCATACCCACTGAAAACGCTACTACGACAGATAGTAAGATCCCCGCTATGATAAATAATGCGGTATCGGTATTGATGTAATCCCCGATTCTAGCCACCTTTTGGATGACTTCACCATTGACACCTTCAATGTCAATCATTTGCACTCCTTGCCCCACTTTGATGAGTGACATTGCTACCGCAGCCCCCAATAGTTCAAAGACAATGGAGACAGTAGTAGATGTAGGCATGCCAAAGGAGTTGAACATGTCCAACAGTATCACATCTGTGATCATCACTGCCATAAATATTATCATTATCTCGCTGAAATAGAACATCTCAGGGTGGAAAATCCCCTTCCTAGCAACTTCCATCATTCCGCCAGATGTCACCGCTCCAAACAATACTCCAAGACTAGCGATAATCATAATAGTCCTCATCTTGGCGACTCTAGACCCGATAGCTGAGTTCAAAAAGTTGACCGCATCATTACTAACTCCTACCACCAAATCCGAGATTGCTAGTATGATTAAAACGACTACGAAGAAGAGATACATACTTGCCATAAGGATAGTCTAAAGTTAGTTGCTTTTTACTATTGCAAATTAAATTCTTTTTTCCTGTAGATGACAGGAAATCACACAAAATCTTTTTGTAGAATTGGAGATTCGCTAAACACTCTAACTTGTTGGTTATGTGTGTAAAATAACTATCGCCAGGAGCGTTTTAATTCATTGTTGAAATATTACCTAATTCTGTTGGTAACGTGTTAGTATCATGTGGAAAAGATTGCTAATTGAAAATTGATTCTTGAACGACTAGGCAATGTTCACAATAATTCGCCTTGTCATTATGTTCAAATTTTATATTCGGATCTAGAATTTCTTCTAGTAGCGATGCCATTGTGTTTTCAAAACCGTCAAGAAACTCCTTGTTGGATGCATACTCTTTGTCACTGTACTTAAGAGGAACGGCTATGTTGCTCGTCTTCGGTAAGGATAATATCGACGCACGAATATTATTTGCATGGGTTGAGGATTGGTTATGTTGATTTTTGATGAAGAGCCACATATATTGAGTGAGTTGCAGCGATTTGGGCTTTTTTATAAAATCTTTGTCGTTTGCAACAGATACATCTACCTGTTCTACACGACCACTTTTGTAGTCCATGATGATTATTTCTCCATTGACTTCTTCTATCCTGTCCACTGTCCCACGAAGGAGAATGTCCTCATTTTTACCAGCAAGAGTAATGGATAGTTTTGCGGTATATTTCTTTTCAAGACCTTTTATGATGATGGAGTCACCTGAATTGATACGCTGCTTGTCAGTGGCAAGCATTCGATTGACCATTTGCTCAGAGATAAGGTAGATGAGGTGATTCTGTCCGCTACGGATAAGTTCATTAAGGTCAGCAATACGAAACTGTTCAGTTAATGTTGATTTCACCAACTTCTTCATTTCATCAATAGCTTCGAGAGTCAGTTTTTTTTCAATTTGATCTTTGTAGAGAAGCTCCAAGGTATTGTGAATGCAAGTGCCCATTACTGCATTGTTTACTTCATCTTCGAGTTCGTTCTCCTCTTTCAACCCTAGGACATACCGATTGTAAAAGTCTAACGGACAATTGATGTATCTCGTAATGGCAGAAGGAGAAAGCCCACTTTTTTGCCAAACATCCAAAATATGACTGGATGTTTTTTTTGTGTTTTGGATGGTGATGTTTTTCAAAATATCTCCTGAGACCTTCGTCTTGTAGTTATTCTTGATTAGCTTTCCATTCAGTCTTTTTCTTGTGTGCTCGTATTCCAACTGACTGACGAATCTGCTTTTTTCCCCACCGCCTCCAAAGTCATCTCGCTGTGAACCAAAGATAAGATGCACTTCTTTCGGATGTTGAATTAGTCGATAAAAGTAATAGGAGAAGACAGCTTCATGGTCTTTGTGACTTGGAATGCCATAGTACTTCTTAAGCTCATACGGAAAAAAACTATTGGGACGGCGCGCACCTGGTAGCACCCCCTCATTAGCTCCTAATAGTATTACCTTGTCAAAGTCTAGTGCCCTTGTTTCTAGCATTCCCATGATTTGAATGCCACTCAAAGGTTCTCCAAGAAATGAAAGTTTCTCAGCACTTGATATCTGGCGGAAGATGCTTTGGAATCCACTGATATTAGTCAGGTATACATATTTATTATTTGCTTCTTGAAGATGGATCAAGGCTTTTTCAAATTGAACTGCGATTACTTTGTTGATGGCATCCACATCCTCTTGATAAGCTAAAGTCTTGGCAAGATTTATAAATACTTTTATTAGATTCTTTATGTCACTACCAATTGGAGCAAATAATTGTTTCACAAGTGCCATTCGAGGCGCTATTTCATCTTTTGAAAGAAATGCCGATGTGATATGAATTTTGTTTTCCTTTTGAATTCTTTTAATGATTAAATCACTGCCTTGAGCGTTGAAAATAGATTGACTTATGCTTTGCAGATCCTGTAGGCATTGTGTGAAGTCTTTATGGTAGAATGAATAGTCTCCATGACTTTCTTGTCGTTTCGAGGCGTATCTGTGCAGTCCAATCAATTGGTCAAACACCTTAAATAATGGACTGTGTATGAAGCTCATGCCCATGGTGATATTCACTTTTGAAAATCCTAATGGGAGAGAAGCGAGCGTTGGAATTAAGAGACTTTCATCTGCCAATACGATGGCAGTATTTGTGTGCTCATCTTGTTCAGAGAGAATGTTGCCAATCATTCTGCATTGTGCTAAAGGATTGGGTGTAGCTGTGAGATGGATTGTTTTCTCTTTTCCTGCTATTTTGTCGGGAAATTTTATGGGGTCGTCATTGCCTAGTTGTGGAATTAGTTTTCTCACGAATTGTCCAGCAGGATGTTGTTTGTCATCCATGTAGAATTTGTCCACATCCCAAAAAATCAAGGTGTCATGCGCCTCTTGACAATGTAGAATGACTTTTGCTTCAGCATCTGATATGGCATTGAATCCTGCAAAACAGAATTTCTTTTTATCATTTTGTGGCAAGCAATTATTCACATCTTCCGCTAATGCACGCATAAGCATGCCAGAGTAGGCGAGGTTTTGTGTGCTTATATTTTTTACAAACTGGTCATGCAGCTTTCCTAGGATATTCCAAAAGTCTAGGAATTTTTTTTGATCATCACTAAGAGGGTCTAGGTTAAAACTCCATTCATCAATGTCTTTTATGTTCCTAAGGTCTTCGTATATTTTTTTTGGATCCAAGAGGTAGTTATCGATGGCGTTATAGTCGCTTAATATGATGCTTGACCATGCATCGAATGAAGCGAAATCCTCGACGTCTTTTTTTATCTCAGTGTATGCTTTGTATAATTCAAATCGCAATGTGATACCATCTGCTATATCAATGCCAGTGTGTTCAGATGCCAACTCATTAAAGCTAATTACTTTTGGAGCCCACTGCGTGATACGGTTTTTTTCGACAATAATTTTTTTGAGAAAAGTACCTGTTCGTCGTCCGGGGAGAATGAAAATAACATCACTCAAATCCCCAAAATGACCCATACAAGAATCAACAACTCGCTCTAGAAATCGCATATTTTAAGGTTCTAAATTTTCAAGTAAAAAGCGTTTGACATTTTCGCCCATTATCAATTTAATGTCTTCGTCAGATAGGTTGAGTTTCTGCAATTCTTCTACAAGGAGCGGAAGCCCTGTCACATCCGTGTGAGCAGTCACTGCGCCATCGAAGTCGGAACCTAAAGCCACATGCCTGACACCTATTAGGTCGGTTGTATATTGGATAGCTCTTGCGGTGCTTGCCATATCCGTTCCGCAAGTAGCTTGTTTGAACATAGCAATACCTATAAGTCCATTGCCGGCAGCTATCCTCTTTAGCTGACTATCGCTAAGATTTCTGATGTTGTCGCAGGTACCTTTCACCCCAGTGTGCGATACTATCAAGGGTTTTTTTGAAAAAGCGAGTACATCGTCAATCAATTTGGGGGAAGCATGGGATAGATCCACCAACATGTGTTTCTCCTCCATCTCACGAATGACTTCTTTCCCAAAATCAGTCAATCCATATTTTTCTACACCATGAGCAGATCCTCCTACTTCATTGTCAAAAAAATGTGCTAGTCCAATCATGCGAACCCCAGCGTCATACACTTTTTGTAAATTTTTAATTTTTCCTTCAAGCGCTTGTGCACCTTCTATGCCTAAAAATCCTGCGGTGAGATTCTTGTCTTTTTTACGGTCATTAAGGAAGTTTTGAAATTCGGTGGTGGAGTGAATGACTGTAAATTGATTATCACTTTTTTTTGCAAATCCATCCAATGATTGACATTGAGAGACCACCCTTTCAGAAAGATTGAACCAAGATTTTGGGGATCTGCCTTGTGCAATAGTCAGCGCTGTAATGTTATCCGTATCCCCGGTGTTATGGTCAAAATTCATGTTTTTTGGAGTCTTATTAACGATAGTGAAAGCCTGAAGGGCCATGTTTGATTCTTGCATTCGAGGAATATCTACATGTCCATAATCGTGCGATTTGGCGATATCACGATCCCAAAGCAATACATCACAATGAAGGTCAGAGACGAAGTCCAATGATTGGTATAGATCTCTTGCATCTTGACTTACTTGGTAAGGGGCTTTAAGGGTGACTTGATTGTATTTTTTATCCACTATGCCTGGCGCAATCTGAATGACAAGGGCATAGAGTATTGCTAAAACTAGAATTGTAATTCCGAGGCGTTTGAATATTCTTTTCATGGTGTATAATAAGTTTCCGAAGATAGAATTATTCTTCTTTAAAAAAATATTTTGTGGTAAAAATCTATTACTCGCATTTAACTTGGTGTTAGGATATAATCATTAATTATCGTAAATTCAAGCGTGCCAATTGGACGAAATAATTATCTTCGACCCCATGTATAAAGCTATAATTCGACCTTTATTTTTTCTGTTATCGCCTGAGCAAGCGCATTATACTGCCATGTGGATGCTGCGTACAATACTGATGATACCTGGGGTGCGAGCATTGTTTTTTTCAAAAGGCAAAACCAATAAAAACGAATCTGTCAATTTGCTTGGATTAACCTTTGCCAATAGGGTAGGTGTGGCAGCTGGATTTGACAAGGAAGCTGTCAATGTAGATGCACTTGCTGCCCTTGGATTTGGATTTGTAGAAATTGGGACAGTGACTCCAAAGCCACAAAGTGGTAATCCGCAACCTAGGCTTTTTAGGGTGAAAAAAGATAGTGCTATTATTAACCGTATGGGATTTAATAGCAAAGGTGTGGATGTGGCTGTTGCTAATTTGCGCAAGAGAAAATCCAATATTATCGTCGGTGGAAATATCGGTAAAAATAAAGTTACGCCCAATGAAGAAGCCACGCAAGACTATCTCGCTTGCTTCAATGCCTTGTATCCTGAGGTGGATTATTTTGCAATCAATGTAAGTTCGCCCAATACACCAAATTTGAGAGCTCTTCAAGAAAAAAAACCTTTGACAAAATTGATATTGGCGCTACAAAAAGCCAATGCTTCCATGCCTGTACAAAAACCAATTTTACTAAAAATAGCGCCCGATTTAAGCAATGACCAACTCGATGACATCATTGAGATAGTACAAGAGACAAAACTGGATGGGGTGATTGCCACCAATACAACCATCGATCGATCAAAGTTGACAACAGATAGTAAAAGGATAGAGCAAATAGGAGCTGGAGGACTTAGTGGTAAGCCAGTGCGAGAAAGATCGACGGAGGTGATTCGTTATTTGTCTGAAAAATCAAATCGCTCGTTTGTGATAATCGGTGTGGGAGGGATACACTCTGCGGCTGATGCTCGAGAAAAGTTAGATGCTGGTGCTGATCTAGTGCAATTGTTCACTGGGTTTATTTACGAAGGTGCTCGTTTAGTACACGATATTCGTCGAGAGTGTTAGGATGACTTTGTAATAATAGGTTAATTATTTTTCGATAATAGTTAGAGGATTTAGCATCTTGGCACGCAACCATAATTATACCTGGATTGCCAGATGCAATTTCTAGGTGAATTTGGCTAAATATAAAATTAACAAAAACTCAAAGGACATGAAAAATTTATACATAATAGTCTTATTAACTATAGGAACGTTCACGTTGAAAGCGTAGTTAGCTGTTACGGCGGATATTGATAATGTACTAATTGCTGAATGGCTTGGTGGTGCCAATGTTCAATTAGATAATTTGGTGGTTGAATGCGATTCTGCTGGAATGGGCACATTTACGGCGATAGGGATGAATGATGAGTTGCAGGTGACGGAAGGTCTTCTGATGACTTCGGGAACTGTTTTTGGTGCGATGGGACCCAATAACTCCAGTAGTTATACAGGTTCTAATATACAAGGCATTCAAGGGGACCCGGATCTAGAAATTCTGATTCCGGGTTTTGGTGTTAACGATGTTTGTAGGGTTGAATTTGACCTTGTTCCTAATTTCGACAATCTTCTTTTTGACTTTGTCTTTGGATCGGATGAGTATCTCGAATACGTAAATTCAAACTTCAATGGTGTTTTTGCTTTTTTTGTCAGTGGACCTGGCATCAATGGACCTTATTCTAATGGGGCAGATAATTTTTCTCTTATTCCTGGAACAGATATGCCGGTTACTATTGATAATGTAAATGATATAGTAAATAGTGGTTTTTACATGGGTAATGGTGATGGTATTCTTTCACCATATTCCACGTCGGATTTGTATGTTCAGTATGACGGATTGACTACTAATATTGAAGGTACAGTACCTGTTATTGCAGGCGAAACATATCACGTCAAGATTGCTGTTGCTGACGTTGGTGATACGGCATTGGATTCTGGAGTTTTCATTCAAAAAGATAGTTTTAGAAGTGCCGCTCCATTGGGTGTGGATGAAATTAGCCACTATGATATTGAATTGTACCCAAACCCCACATCGGATTTTTTGATGCTGGCAGGCAAGGATATGTTCAAGGTGGATTATTGTGAAATACTTAGTCTTGAGGGCAAGGTGATTTCTACCCATTCTGTGGATTCAGATGGTTCGAAAGTGGATGTTCAAACTATGGATGCTGGATTCTATACGTTTCGTCTAGTCGGTCAAGGTGTTGTACTAAGTACTTTTTCGTGGGTGAAAAAATAAGTGGTTACTAGTGGAATAACAATAGAAGCTGACATGAAGACTGAATTATATACGAGAACTATTCTATTTTCTTTAGAATTAATAAATCCTGATGATAGATTGTTTTCCAGTTTTTTGATGTCTTTAGTTCAGTAGCAATGGTGGATAGCTCTTCTTTCGTTATTGGATATGACTTTTCAGATTCCATTAAAATTACATACTCAGCGTCTTTAATCATGGGAAATTGATATATGGTTTCTCTCAATGAAAGATGGGGTAGAAAAGGCGATTGGA
The DNA here is from genome assembly GCA_024279715.1 of Bacteroidota bacterium. Taxonomy (GTDB): domain Bacteria; phylum Bacteroidota; class Bacteroidia; order Flavobacteriales_D; family JABDKJ01; genus JAJRRH01. The sequence goes on along the minus strand of JAJRRH010000004.1, from coordinate 2,340 downwards.
CACTTACAATTGCTTCCTGCGGAATTTTCGAAAGCTGTTTTTTGATTTCATTGACATCAAAATCTCTTTTATAATGTTTTGATTTGTAGAATCTAATTGTTTCTTTGTTGGTGTAGATTTGGGTATTATCCATTGTTCTAAATGTAGCTGCCAGCGTAAATAGGACAACAACAATCGAGGTGTATATTAAGAGTTTTTTTCTTTTTATCTCGGAAATAACCATAAATATGCCTACGGCTAGAATTGGAGCGAACTCAATGCTGTATTGCCCTCCAACACCCCACATAGATGGATTGTCATGAAATAATTTTTGAAAATAAATAGGTGCTAACATAAACAAGTATTGCGGTTTCTTCAATATAAAAGGAAGTCCGGATACGAGCAACAGTATATGTAGTTCTACTTTTACAAACTCTCCATTAGGATGGTTGGTGTGATTGATAAATAGCACTTTTAACAACTCAATGGGGTGAGATATCAGATGAATAAATGCCTCCGAAAAGGTGCTTCCCAAAACGCTATAATGAAAGTGAGGGTAACTCCCCGTATTTGAAAAGAATGGCATGACCATTTTTGTGATAGTGAGAAAATAAACAGCACAAAGAATCGATGATAAAATGAGGTAGTTACGTAATTTATAGTTTTTACGAAACTCTATAGCAAGGCCTAGGCAAACAAAGATTAGCCATAAAGAGACATTTTCTTTAGAGACTAGAATTAATATCAATAGAATTGAGGACTTCCATATTAGTTCTTTCTTAACCAGATAAAAAAACCAAGGGATCATTGCTGCTGCGACAACATTACTATGGTAGTCAATCGATAATGCTGCAATGACACCAAAGAATGAAAAGAAATATAACGAAGCAGAAGTCGCAATAAAGGAAGACTTACCCGACAATATGAAATATTTGTAGATACCGATACCTCCCAGAAGCAATGAGATGATTTGAACAATTAGTAAAGTGTATGTCCCGAATATATAAGATAGGGGTGAGAAGATTATTAAGTACAAATCAAAATGATCGGCTAATAAATTCTCACCAACTTCCTTAAATACCGTGCTGTCATTCCATTGAATATGGGTGTAGTCATATAATGCATTTGTATATGCGCCAAGATCCAATGCATAGGTTCTGAAATTAAAATGATTGACTAACGAAATCATTGAATATAAGATTGCAAATATTATGACAATAGATACAATAGGTTTGTACTTTTTTAATAGATTCATAACGGGGTTACAGTTTGACTGCAAGTTAATTCATACTCTAAAGATACATTAATATATTTTTGTATTCAAACTCCGACGTTTTTTATTTGTTTTGATAGTTCTATGCGAGAAAAAAGAATGAAGAGTAGATGTAATATCAAAAGTAAGTATTCATTTTCCTAAAGATAGATTTAACCCGAAAAATTCATTCATTTTTCAGCGACTAAGTAACACCTGCAAGTTTGGGTGTTTCTAAATCGGGATTACCCACTTTGCTTCCCACAACCCAACCCGGAGTTCTGCTGAGCTTGTCGAAAGTATTCATGCGACACTTTGTTTTTATAGGTATACGGGTTATTGAGAAGACTAAAAACTATAAGCGAATATAAAATTAATAGAAAAATTCGGGACAAATTTGGTGGATATCATGTTTTTCAGATTGAATGTATTTTAGGGGAGCATCATAGCTGTCGTACAAATATCGACAAAAATAAAGTCCTTTCCTTCACCTATTCAAAAAACTGACCATATTCTCCAAGATGTTTCTTCATAGTGGAGAAACTAGACTTACAGGTAGCTATATCGCCGGAAGACAAGTCTTGAAATACTTTCTTCATCGGCAGCAAAAAACTATGCAATTGATTGTGGGCTTCTCCTGTCATCGTACACTCTGTGAATATAAATTTAAACTGAGTTTGAAGATTTTCTGACAATCGACTATACGCCTCGGGATCGTCTGTATCGTTGAAGTTATCCATTAAGTTTATCATGTTTTGAACTCCTTCCGTTGTTTCTTTGTTGGCACTCCATTTCTTGCCGTTGTTGAGAATTAATCCTGATTCACTATCTCCATGGTCGTGGTGAGTTTTAGATTCATTATGTTTTTGTTCATGCGTATCACCACCTCCACAAGAAGTGATAAATAGTGAAAAAACTAGACCGAATATTATGCTTGATATTTTCATTATTTGTTGTTTTAATTTTGTGCTAAGATACTTTTTTTTAAAAACTATACTTCACTCGAGTATAGACCATGCTGTTGTCGCTATACTGTCCGAATTGTCCTTTGTCACCGACAAATACATTCGTGCCTAATTCAATTCCTACACCATCACTAGGAAAATAAT
>JAJRRH010000055.1 GCA_024279715.1 Bacteroidota bacterium | reverse complement strand
GATAAATCTCTTTTTGGTCTATTGCTTGTCCTTCCCGTTGATGAATCCAATACGCAGGTCTATCCGCAGATATAATCAACAATGGGATATGGCTGTAAAAAGCCTCTGCTATGGCTGGAGCGTAATTAAGCATGGCACTGCCACTGGTACAGACCAAAGCTACGGTCTTACCCGACTGTTGTGCCATGCCAAGCGCTGTAAATGCCGCTACTCTTTCGTCTGGAATGACGTACGTTTTCACATCCGCCAATCGATTAAAACTAATGGTCAAGGGGGCATTCCTAGATCCTGGAGAAAGAACAACATGATTCACTCCTTTTTCTTTACAAAGCGTTACGAGATGCTGTATTCCTTTTTTATCTGACCATTTCATTGGATGCAAAGAAACAAAAATGATTGGATAGATTTTTGTTTTTTACAGGGTAATATTCTTCTCAAACTATGAGTTTGCAACACTTAAAACATGCGACAAAAAAGGCATATAGCCCTTTGAAATCACAAAATACAACCTGTTATTTAACTCGAAGAATTCATCAACGACGAAGCCTCACTAACAAGATTAAGGTTAACAAATGTCAGAATTCGGGTATCTATAAATCGTAGTTTCAAAGGAATTGCCCGTTCTACATCCATTAAATTAGCAGTAGATGGCGACCTTCCTCTTGTGCAATATCAAACTCGTAGGGCGTTATCTCTCTTTTATCTAATTGTTGAATAAATACTTGTAACGGGAAGAATAATCCCCTAATTTTGAATCATACAAACAACCATTCAAACCAATCTATATGAAATCCTTCTATTTTACCCTTTTCTTCTTGTCATCTTTTTGTTTTGCTCACGCTACCACGTACTATGTTTCAAATAGCGGCAGCGATAGTAATACTGGGGAATCCATAGCCGACCCTTGGCTCTCGATGAGTCTAGTAAACAGTATCAATTTCATGCCGGGTGACCAGATACTATTTCGCCGAGGGGACATATGGGACGAAGGACTTGTCATTTCTAACGCCGGCACTGCCTCTCAAAAGATATTGTATGGTGCTTATGGCGTTGGAACAGCACCTACTATAGATTCGGATTTTCAAAGTGGCGGGATTTTGTGTTATAAGTCTTATATTACAATTCAAGATTTTATTGTGAAAAACACCTCCAATAATGCCGTATCGTCTGCCGTCACTGGCGGATGTTATGACATGCTGTTTCAACGATTGGAGATTCATAACTCAGGCAACAACGCACTAGCTATAAGCAAAGGTGGTGATGGCGTAATGATTGACAATGTGAAGGTTTATAACGCTGGCAATAATGGTATTTATATGAGCGGATCGGCGGAGAACAAATTAAGCAACGTAATTGTTCAAAACTGCTATGTCTCAGGCACAGGTGGTAATGATGGCATTGTCGTACATGAAGATGGAGACAACAACTCGGCTGGAGATAATTTTATCATTAGAAATAATTATTCAGAACTATGTGCAGAGCAAGGCTTTGATATCACTACTGGCAACAACATCCATTTGTATAATAACATTTCCAAAAACAATCAACAAGGAGGGGTTGTTGTGGGACACACTGCCAATAATGTTACTATTGAGCGTCACAGGAGTATCGACGAACCCACTCAAGCTACTTCTGCAGCAATTAATTTAGGAGGCAATAGCGCTACCAACTCCAAGCTAATTTATAGTATTATCACAGGCAATGGCTATCACTTGTTTAGAGTTACCCAAGGTCATGTAGAGGCATACAATAATATATTCGTGTACGATGGTGGTGGTTCAATAATGGATTTTTCTGGAGAAGTGGAAAGTTTAGAATTCAAGAACAATATCGTTACGACTAAATTGGAAGGAATGGGAAGAATTAGATTCCTGTCTCCTAATCGACCCCCAGATTTTGCTGGCTTTACTTTCGACAATAACCTGTATTACTCTCCTAATGGTATTGTGACAATATACGATGCTAATAGTACTAGTAATTACTCTTTGGCGAATTATCAAAGCGCGTTCTCACAAGACGCTAACAGTAGCTTAGCTAATCCACTTTTTATTGACCTACAAGGGGAAGACTTCCATCTTTTGACGGGGTCACCTGCAATAGATTCTGGGCAAGATGTTGGTTACGGCATTGACTATGATGAAAACACTGTCCCCGTTGGCAGTGCTCCGGACAAAGGCCCATTCGAATTTGGAAATCCAAGCCCTACCTTAAACCTTAGTCTCAAAAGCTTTTTACAAGGAGCGTACAATCAGGACGAACAATTGATGACAGACCTATTGCGACAGAACAATCACATCCCCTTAACGGAACCCTATACAGCTATTGGCTATGACATCGTTGAAGGTGGCGGTGAATCTACTACCAATACCGTGCTTAATGTAACAGGTAATGATGCTGTCGTGGACTGGGTATTTGTTGAAATTCATAACCCAAATAATTCAAATGCCATAATCGAAACTCGCGCTGCCCTCATTCAGCGAGATGGTGACATAGTGGATGTGGATGGTATTTCCCCGCTCACCTTTGAAGGTATTAATATCTACGAGATTTACATTGTGATAAAACATAGAAATCACTTTGGCGTAAGATCAATCGATATACCCATCTTGTTTGATGATTTAACGCTAGACTTTACGGATCCAACGGTTAATATATTTGGATTCAATCCTATGAATAACATTTCAGGAGTTAGAGTGATGGTCTCAGGCGAGGCAAATGGTGATGGACAAATTAACTTTATTGACATTGCCAACAATTGGCGAATACAAAATGCTGTTTCCTATTTATATCACTCTAGCTTCGCAGATTTCAATCTTGATGGCACTGTCAATTCTTTTGATCGGAATTTCTACTGGCGAATCAACAACACTAGGGTGCAAGAGATTGATTAGGACGAGAAAGCGTTTTTACGCTATTTGTCTATGGCGACAAGTCCATTAAACTATTCGTTGGGGGATGACAGAAAATAATCTGTGCAACTAGAATCTTTACATCCGTATCTTAAAACCGAATCAGGATAGCTAATCGTCAGCCACGATCCACCATTGATACTGAATGGATACGTAATGCCATTATACAAAAGCTCTCCTTCATAAGCACATGGAAGATGGTCGTATGAATAATGCCACTCCGGCGTGCTGATTTTTTTGAAGGATTGCAAAGCACTAGGTAGGTTATCCTTATTCAAATCCCAGTTTACACAGATAGAAGTATCTTCAAACGAAGATGGATAATTATTAGTTTTTGAAAGCGAAATAATTTTGAAAAGATCTGCAT
>JAJRRH010000054.1 GCA_024279715.1 Bacteroidota bacterium | reverse complement strand
AATGTTGAAGGAAAAAGAAAAAGAGTATGCGGATAAATTCGCAAACCCATATATAGCGGCAGCAAGAGGGTATGTAGATAGCATAATTGAACCAGCAGATACAAGACGAAAATTGATAGTGGCTTTTGCTTCATTAGAGAATAAAGTAGCCCATCTACCCAAAAAGAAACATGGGAATATACCTCTTTAGGATTATTTTTTTTGATAATTTACTGAACCATTGAGAGGTCAATCTCTCTAGCACTTGTATCTGAAGCAATTACTTTAACTCTTACGGTGTCTCCAAGTTTGAAAGATCTTTTCTTTTTCAACCCAATTATTGCCACCTTTTCTTCAGAAAATACATAAGTATCCCCTCCCATGTCTTTTATAGATACCAGGCCTTCACACTTATTGTCATCCATCGTTACATACATACCCCACTTTGTGACACCCGATACTACACCATCAAATTCTTCTCCAATATATTTCTTAATATAATACGCTTGCATATATTTTATAGAAGCCCTTTCTGCTTCAACCGCTTTACGCTCCATTTTAGAGGAGTGTTTAGCAAGTCGCTCTATTTCAGAAATATGCACTCCTTTTTTGTTGTTATTGAGGTATTTCCATAGAAGTCTGTGGGCAATCACATCCGGATATCGTCTTATTGGCGATGTAAAGTGAGAATAGAATTCAAACCCAAGTCCATAGTGACCAATATTGTCGGTGCTATATTCTGCTTTAGACATGGTGCGAATAGCCATTTGTTGAATCATAGCTTCTTCTGGCTTATCTTTTATGGAAGTCAGTAATTTATTGAGTTCTGTATAAGCAAGATCGGGATCAGGATTGAATTTAATTCCAAGGTGACCAACAAATCGCATTAAAGTAGTCAATTTCTCAGGATCTGGCTTGTCATGGATTCTATAAATGAAAGGAGGTATAGGCTTTATTTTATTCACATATATTGCTACATACTTATTCGCTAATAACATGAAATCTTCAATAAGCCGATTGGTGTCTTGAAGTGTTTTTTCTTTAATGCCTATTGGCTCACCCTCCTCATTGAACTCAAATCGAATTTCACTAGAGTGAAATTCAAATCCACCAACTTTGAATCTTTTTTCACGTAATTTCTTAGCGATAGTATCAAGTGTAATAAGTTCATTATGAAGTTCTCCACTACCGTCATCCAGTACTTTTTGTGCATCTTCATAACTAAATCTTTTATCGGAATGAATAGCAGTCCTTCCTATCCAATAGTCTTTTACCTCCCCATTCTCATCGATGTCAAAAATGACAGAGAAGCATAGTTTATCCTCATTAGGACGTAACGAACATAGCTTGTTACTTAGGGCTTCAGGGAGCATAGGCACTACTTTATTGACCAAGTATACAGAGGTTGCTCTTTTTACAGCTTCATCATCCAAGATTGTTCCTTCTTGCACATAGTGAGCAACATCGGCGATATGAATACCTATTTCCCAAGTAGTATCATCTTTCTTTTGGATAGAAATAGCATCATCAAAATCTTTTGCGTCATGTGGATCGATGGTAAAAGTGGTGACGTCCCTCATATCTCTTCGATAAGAGAGGTCTTCGGGTGTGATTTTGGAAGAAATTCGTTTTGAAGCCTCCAACACCTCTTCAGGGAAGTTGTGGCTGAGGTTGAATTCAAACAGCAAACTATTGATTTCGGCTTTATGTTCGCCTGGTTTTCCAAGTACTTCTATCACCTTTCCAAAAGGACTACGTGCTTCAATGGGCCAGTCTTCAATTGATACAGCTACTTTGTCGCCATTATTTGCACCTTTGGTTTTGTGAAGTGGAATATAGATATCCACATAAAGGCTTGCGTCATCAGATATAAGGAATGCATATTTACTCGAGATATCAATTCTTCCCGTGAATGTAGTTTTAGCGCGTTCAATGATTTTCACAACTTTACCTCTAGTTTTTCCATTGAAAGATCGAAGCTTCACCTCTACTACATCCCCTTTTAGAGCATGGTTAAGGTCTTTGGGATCTATTCTGATATCATCCTTTAGGTCATCAGACATAAAAAAGCCAACCCCTCTTTTAGAAATATCTATCGTCCCTATCCGAAGTTTAGTCGGTTTCTCACCCAGTTGAAATTGTCCGAGCTCCATTTCTTTTAATTGTCGACCAGATACCAAGTCGTTTAGTGATTCAGCTATGATAAGTTTAATCTGATTGTCCTGCTCCTGTAGTATTGACGCTACTTGTGTGTAGGTATATACATCATTAGGATTATTAATAAACACTGCTAGAACTTTTGATTCTATTTTTCTTTTAAGTGCCTTTAGTTTGGAGGGTTTCCTTCTTTTACTACCCATTTTATTCATATAATTAGGGGTGCAAGTTACCTATTGCTTTTCAGCTTATGATATGTTTTTGGTATTTAAATCAACACAGGGTACATACCTAAAAAACAGTTAGTCCTCCAAGAGTAGGCTTATGTGTTGATAATCAACCATCAAATATACATTATGGAGATGATTGTAATTGTTATTTTTATGATAACAACTATTTTGGCATACAAAATGCAAGTATGGATAGTATCTAGTTCAATTAACTTTGATTTTGACAATCATAGATTAAAGGCTTTTGAAAAGGGTCAAAAAAGAATGAATTTAGGTTGAAAGTGATTGTTTTTAGTCATTAAACGTAACCATTCCTTGTTAATACTCGTAAGTGGAAAAGAATTATGAAGTGTGAAGATGAAAATAGTAATAATCTTAAATTTGGCTTACCATATAAAAGGCCGAAAAAAACAATGCGTAAGTTAATATTAATATTTGCAGGGATACTGTTATTTAGTGTGCAAACCAATGCACAGCTTGATGAAACCGATACGGGTTCAATCATCAAGGCAAGTTATATCTATAACTTCGCTAAGCTAGTAGAATGGACTGAAACCAGTTCAGCACCAGAATTAAAGATAGACATCCTCGGGGATGTGAACCTTTATAAGCAGTTAGTAAAGAGATATGCCGGTAAGAAAATAGGTAATCAAACAGTAGAAGTAAAGCTAATCATGGAAATATCGGATGCGGAGGGCATTCATATTTTATTTGTATCAAGAAAACATGCTAGCCTTTTACCTACCATATCAAAAAAACTACAAGGAAAGAATACATTGCTGATAACGGAGATAGAGGATGCCTTGACGAAAGGATCTGTAATAAACTTCATTTCAGTGAATAACAATCTTAAATTTGAAATAAACGAAACCAACGCTTCAGCGCACAATCTCATCATCGGTAGTACTTTGAAGAGTTTGGCTGAAAATAAATAATAGAATTATGAAAAAGATAGCCTTAATAGCAATTTTACTTTTAGCTCTTGTACAAGCAAATTTTGCACAAAAGATTCCGCCATTGACCAATGAAGCAATAAAGGAATATAAGAACAAAAACTTTGAAAAAGCCAGAACATTGATTGATCAAAGTATCATTTCTGTGGAAGGTAAAGAGAATGCATATACCTGGCACTTAAGGGGTCATGTATATAAGTACTTTTTCAACTTATCGTTAGATGAGGAGGTGGATGAGCAAAATCGAAATACTGCCATTGAATCTTTCAAAAAGTCAATGGCTTTCGATAGTAAAGGAACTTTCAAAGAAGCAAATAATGATGGTTTGAAGCCATTGGTAAATTCTTTTTGGAATGACGCTGTGGTGATTATTAATAGTCGGGATAGAGCTACTATTGCTAAGGCGGAGCATTATTTGAAACGTTTTATTGAGTCTAGAGAATCAATAAAAAGCAACGATAATATTAATCAATATTTAATCGATTTCTATAAGGCATTTGCAAGTGCAAATCGTAAATTGATGGAAGCAGAAAGAGATCAAGGCAGCGATATCGAAAAATATCGAGAAGAGTACGATAGGGTTGTAGAATCTTATAAAAAAGTGTTGAATATCAACTCCGAAGAATATACAGCAAATTACAATTTGTCAATAAATATCTATAATGAGGGCGCTTATCAAATTGAACAAATGCCTGCGGAGCCAGATTTAATAACCATAATGGGTCGCCAAAAGGAAGCGGTCATTCTATTTGAAAAGGCATTACCATATGCTTTGAAAGCGGATAATATCCGACCAGGTCGGATAGAAACCATCAAGGCTCTAAGGGCAATATACTTAGCATTGAATGACTATTTTAAATTTGATTACTATGATCAAATGGTGAAGAAGCTTAAAAACGGCTCTGGTGCTGCAGGTTCTATTGGAAAGGAGAAGTTCGAGCAGATGAGGCGAGACAAAGAAAGCTATAAGCGACTTCAGAAGTTTGACGAGGAATAGAAATCTAAAGAAATCAAAGCTAGCACATCTATGAAGTTCACAATTGGCAGAAGGATATGGTTTGGTTTCTTGTTACTTATCCTATTGAATCTTATTGTTTTTTACCTAACAGATAAGAGCATTAAGGAAAGTAAGATTATCAATGAAAAACAAACTACTGTTATTGCGCCATCCGTAAAATTATTGGAGGATTTTAAATTACGGGTAGAGCAAAGTCGAATTCTAATAAACTATTGGGCAAACGTAGAGTCTAAATCAGAAGTACAAGAGAAGAAAGATCTTGTTAACATCATTGATAATCAACTCCCTAAATTAAGGAATGAGATTTTGGTATTGGCCGAAAAATGGAGTGTAGAGGATAAAAACACTTTCATATCCTCTTATGAGAAGGTAGAAGAACTGAACCAATATTATGCCGAGGTAATGGCATATTTACCTAATTTTTCTAGTTACCAAAGTGCTACTAATTTATTTTTAGCCAAAGATTTGACAGATCCTGGAGGGATCATCAATGAAAATGTGGATGCTATTAATCAATTAGTTGGTGGTTTAGCAAGTAAGCAAAGGCAGCAGAGTGGTAAGCTACTTAATGGCATGAATGAGAATTTTGATAAAATGAAATTCATCACCAATGTTCTAGGTTTGATTATGATTGGAGCCGGAATTATAATTGCCTTATTAACCGCCCGGTCTATTGTTCGTCCTATACTTCAAGTTAAGGATAAGCTTATATCACTAAGTCAGGGGGTCATACCAATTCCTGAAACTTCATTTCCAAATGATGAGATAGGTGAGATGAAACTCGCTATGAATCAGTTGATTTCGGGTCAAACACGGGTCAGGGAATTTGTAAGTGCATTAGGTTCTGGCGACTTTGAGATCCATTACGAGCCGCTAAGTGCCACAGATGAAATGGCACCGGATTTTATAAAAACGAGAGATGATCTCGCAGAAAATGAAAGAATAACGGAACGAAAGATAGTCGAAAGAACACAAGAGTTAGAAGAGAAGACCAATCAGCTTGCTGAGAAAAATGCAATAGTGACGGAGCTATATCAGGATTTGAAAGATAGTATTACGTACGCAAAGAGATTGCAAGACTCTATTCTTCCTACGGATGATATTATTCATAATGTCATGGGCGAGTCCTTTATTTATTTTAACCCGAAGGAGATAGTATCCGGAGATTTCTATTGGACAAAGGATCTTGGAAGGTATAAGGCATTTGCGGCTATTGATTGTACGGGTCATGGTGTGCCGGGAGCTTTTATGAGTTTGATAGGTTATAATAGTTTGAATAGAGCAGTATCTGATGTAGAATCTGCTGATCCAGGGTTGATTCTAGATCGAATGAACGAACTAGCCACCAAAGCACTCTATCGTAACAAAGGAGAGTATGAGGTGAGAGATGGTATGGATATGGCACTATGTGTCTTTGATTCAGAAAAGAAAGTAATGTATTTTGCAGGAGCGGGCAGACCATTCATATATGTTCGAAATGGAGAAATATTTAAAGTAAAAGGTTGTAGACAAGCCATCGGTGGTGCAACACCAGATAGCCCTAAGTTTGTAACCCACACCATAAACATGGAGAAAGGAGATATGATTTATATATTTTCTGATGGTTACGCAGATCAGTATGGTGGTGATAATGAGAATCCTAAGAAGTACAAAGTGGGTAAATTTTATCGATTTTTAGAAGAATTATCTACCAAACAATTGTACGTTCAAAAGGATATGATGGAGAAAGAATTGCTAGATTGGATGGGCGAAACACCGCAAATAGATGATATAATCGTTATTGGTGCTAGGATTGAGTAGTTTGCGACAAACTTTCTTATATCCTTTAGTGCTTCGAATTCCGAATAAAGCTTGCAATTTTCAATTACTTAGTTTCAGAATACGATAATCCGCAAAACGACAGGAGAAATTAATCATTCCGAAATGTCGATTGAGGGTAATAATATTATGCGAATATCAAGGGTTTTAGGCAATAATTTGCGATAATGTCGCACGATCTCCTTAATCTTAGCGGACTAGCATATTCCAGAATATATATTTTTCGTTAAAGAAGTTGAAATACGATTGCCTTACGGCGATCCTTTAGTGCTCCGAATTCCGAATAAAGCCTGCCATATTCTATGGCAAAGGCTTTTTTGAGTAAATTTTTTCACAATCACTATGATACCATGATTGCCTTACGGCGATCCTTTAGTGCTCCGAATTCCGAATAAAGCCTGCCATATTCTATGGCAAAGGCTTTTTTCTATTAAATTCCTTCGCTCAAGCTGGGGCTTGGCTTGTAATTTAATTGAAAAAAGCCTGCTACCTCCGTAGCAAGCTTCTATTCTTAGTGACCCCGACAGGATTCAAACCTGTAACCCTCAGAGCCGAAATCTGATATTCTATTCAGTTGAACTACGGGGCCAAAATTGATTCACTATTACACCGAATTCTATGATGTAATAGCAAATTTCAGTTTGCGAAAGTACTATTAATTTATTTTGACAACTATTATTTTTTTGACTTAAAATGTCATCTCATCAAATATCTTTTATTATTTTTCGTTCCTTCGTGAGATATACTATTATTAATTAAATAACCTTCAGTCTCCCTCAACCATGAAGAACGTAATTTTGTTTATTTCACTTTTCTTTGGAATTCATTCATATTCCCAGGAGTCATTAGGGCAATGGAAAGACTACTTATCCTATCACAGTGTTATTGATATTGTGGAAGCGGATGAATTTATTTACGCAGCTTGTCAGAATAGTATTTTTTCATACAACAGAGAGGATAATAGTATGACGCGTTACTCATCCGTCAATGGATTATCCGACAAAGGCATATCTAGTATTCAGTGGAATGAGGAGAATAAAACTCTTATGATTGGTTATGAAAATGGTAATATTGATTTCTTAACTCCTAATGGCGTGATTAATTTTTCTGACATTAAAAGAAGCACTATAACCTCAGGTAAGAAAATCAATGAATTGTATAACGATGGTGATAATGTATGGGTAAGTACAGATTTTGGTATTGTAAAAATAAATATTCCAAATGTGGAGGTGGTGGAGACGTATATGGTCGGGGAAGATGGATCACCTATGGGTGTTACTAGTGTTGAAGTAGTGGATACTATAGTGTATGCTTCCACTGAAAATGGCATCCTTAAAGCTAGTATAAATACTGCGCTTCAAGATTTTAATAATTGGACACTCATAGATGATTTGCCCTTCGGAAACTATGATATGGTAAAAGTATTAGGGGATAATTTAGTCACTTTTTTTAAGGAGGATACAGAACGAATTATCTATAGATATGATGGTGTTAATTGGACTGTACAGCTTGATGATAGTAGCATAGAAAAAATCCGGGCGGTGAATAATAGATTGCTGATATTGCGTTATAATTGGGTGAGAGTAGTGGATAATGAATTTAATACCGTCAAGGATGTTTCGGATTATTCATTTACTGATTCTGAAAGTTTCTTCACCGGTTATGTGGATAGTAATGATAAGGTATGGATAGGAGATAGAAACTGGGGATTGGTAACTCATCTTGGTGCTAATGATTTTGAATACTATCAACCTGAAAGTCCTTTTAGCAACTCAATATGGAGAGTGGATGCAGTGGGTAATCAATTATGGATTGCACATGGATCTCTTAATGCTGTTGCTTCACACACCAATAGCAGAGACTATTTTTCTGGACGAAATAACGGGAGTTGGGAAATATATGGTTGGAATAATCAATTAAATCAAGAAGGTGTTTTAGATATCTTGGCAGTTGCTATCGATCCATTAGATGTTAGCCGAACGTTTTTTGGCTCTTGGAATGGCGGATTGATAGAGAAGAAAACAAATGGTGATCTAGGAATATATCATGAAGGAATGAACAATTCTATTATTCATAATAATGGACAAGAGGATAGTTATAGAGTAGCTGGATTGGACTTTGATCGCAATGGAAATTTGTGGATGACGAATTCTAATAATGAAAATCAAGAACAAATAATTGTTAGAAAACGAGATGGAAGTGAGGTCTCTTTTGATTGTAATTTAGACAACTCATTAAAGATAGGTGATTTGATTCACACGAGCAATAATCAGATTTGGGGTATAAATATAAACTCAACGAATAGCCGATTGTTTGTTTACGACTACAACGGGACTATTGATAATAAAAATGATGATCGGACAAAAAGAATAAATACAAATGAAAATAATGGCGGTCTTCCAACAAATTCAGTACTTTGTGTTGCGGAAGATCTAGATGGTGAGATATGGATTGGCACAACGGAGGGGCCAGCGATAATATATACCCCTGAGTTTCTTTTTGATGGTAATCCGCCACAGGCACAACAAATAAAAATCGAACAAGATGGTAACGTCGAGTTGGTTCTAAGTACGTCCAGTATTACTAGTATTGCTATTGATGGGGCCAATAGAAAATGGTTAGGGACTCAAAGCAGTGGTGTTTTTCTGCTTTCTGAGGACGGTACTAAGGAGATTTATCATTTTACTACTGATAATAGCCCATTGATGGATAATCATATTAAGGATATAGCTATTGATGATAAGACGGGAGAGGTTTTTTTTGCTACTACCGAAGGCATGGTTTCGTTTGTTGGTGATGCCACGTTGGGATTATTAGACAATGAGTGTTATTCTGTTTTTCCAAATCCTGTAAGGCCAGGATACTTCGGGCCAATTGCTATTGATGGATTAGCAAGAGACTCGGATGTGAAGATAACCGATGTTGCTGGAAATTTAGTCTTTCAAACCGAATCTAAAGGGGGGAGAGCAGTCTGGTATGGAAATAATTTCTCAGGACAAAGGGTGCAGTCAGGTGTCTATCTAGCGCTGATTACTAGCATCGAAGATGATCGTGAGACCTCTTGTATTGCTAAGATTATGATTGTCAATTAGAGGAAGTGTCCTATTTCAATAATGCCTGTTGTTTAAATACCATGGCGTAGAGTTTCACTTGTTTTATCATTGCAACTAAACCATTGCTTCGAGTAGGGGAGAGATGCTCATGCAATCCAATTTTATTTATAAAATACAAATCTGATTCTAGCACTTCATCGAAGCTACTGTCAGATAGCACTCTTAGTATTATTGCTACTATTCCTTTTGCAATAGAGGAATTACTATCCCCTTTTAGAAAAATTTTTCCGTCTTTAGCCGAGGCTTCAATCCATACTTTGGATTGACAGCCCTTGATGAGGTTTTCAGTGGTTTTGAAGGACTCATCCACAAGATTCATTGTTTTGCCTTGATCGATAATATGCGCATACTTATCCATCCAATCATCAAAGAATTCAAATTCTTCAATTACCTCATCCTGTTTTGCATTTAATCCATTCATTATAATTCACCAAAATCATCAAAATCCCCTTCATCGGGTTTTTCATCTTCTTTACAATCAAACAATTCATCAATATTCATACCAGCTGGTTTGTCAAATTTCTTTTTGACTTTAATGGTCTCATCGGCTAGTATTTTCTTCATATAATAGCCCCAAATTGGTAATGCCATATTGGTTCCCATACCATAGTTTATGTCATTGAAATGAACACTACGGTCATCTGCTCCTACCCATATTCCCGTCGCAAGTTCGGGGGTCAATCCTATAAACCAACCATCGGATTGATTTTGCGTAGTACCAGTTTTACAAGCTATCTGTAATGATTTAGGAATACCATCATACTTTCGACTATCCAAATCCATACGCAAACGCATGGCAGTACCTTGTGCTCTTCCTTTATGTTCATTATATGCACCATCTACAGTTCCTCGCATCATGGTAATCATAGTGAAGGCGGTCACCGCATCCAAGGCTTCATTAGTATGTGGCATGGATTCATAAATGATATTTCCATTTTTATCCTCAATTTTTGAAATAATATACGGTTCGATATAGACCCCTTTGTTGGCAAAAGTACTGTTGGCAGCGGTGATTTCAAAAACCGACAGATCAGCCACACCTAAGCACAGTGAGGGGACAGGGAGTAAGTCACTTTTAATCCCCATATCTCTAGCAAGCTTTACCATAGGCGCAGGGCCTATTTCTTTCATTACCCAAGCAGTAATAGTATTTACTGAATTGGCTAGTCCCCATTTTAGATCCGCCATGTATCCATAATCGCCACCGGCATCGCCTGGTGTCCAGTCCTT
>JAJRRH010000053.1 GCA_024279715.1 Bacteroidota bacterium | reverse complement strand
AATATCGGCAAATCGAACGTGTATTTTTGTTTTGCAAATCATTTGTAGCAGTTGAGTATATTTTTTATAGAAAGGTTACCAAATATTACTGGTGAACTCAGGCACTAAGTTCATCATCTGTTTGACTAGTTCTTTGTGATTATTTTCACGGCTAAGATGAATAATTTCTTCTATCTGATTCTGAACCTTTGAGAGGTTGTATTCTTTCACTTTAGCGATTAATATTTGTTGGTGATGGGTGGGTAAAGTGTTTTCTTCATTTGCCAAGAGTTCTTCATATAGTTTTTCTCCTGGACGCAATCCGGTATAGATTATTTCGATGTCTTTGTCTAAAGTAAGTCCAGATAGTTGCACCATTTTTTTCGCAAGGTCCACTATCTTTACAGACTCCCCCATGTCGAAGATGAATATCTCACCGCCCATGCCATGGGTGCCGGCTTCCAATACCAATTGACAGGCTTCTGGGATAAGCATGAAAAACCGAGTAACTTCAGGATGCGTAACTGTAATTGGCCCTCCCGTTTGTATCTGTTTTCTGAATCTAGGAATGACAGAGCCGTTGCTACCTAGCACATTGCCAAATCTAGTGGTGATGAATTTAGTAGCAGAAGTGTCGTTGAGCGACTGAGTATATATTTCAGCTATTCTCTTACTGGCTCCCATGACATTGGTAGGGTTTACTGCTTTGTCTGTCGAGATCATCACAAACCTATCCACTTGATATTTTATTGCTAGATCGGCAATGTTTTTTGTGCCATTAATATTCGTGATTACTGCTTCTGCCGGATTGTATTCCATCATCGGAACATGTTTGTAAGCCGCCGCATGATATATTATTTGCGGAGAATGCTCTTCGAAAATACGTTCAAGTCTTTTCTTATCTCGTATGTCTCCTAGGATTATTTCGTAAGAAGCTGGATTGTGGTCATAGTTATCATGGAGTTCCATTTCCATATCATAAAGAGGAGATTCCGCTTGATCCAAAAGAATAACTTTCTTCGGGCTATAACGGATGACCTGTCTAACGATTTCACTGCCAATAGAACCTGCCGCGCCAGTAATTAAAATGGTGTTATTAGAGATTTGTTTTCTTATCAAATCATCATCTAAGCGAATAGGGTCACGCTCTAATAACTCCTCAATTCTGATCTTCTTGATTTGTTTAAAACTAAGTTCACCTTTTATCCAATCTGAAACAGGAGGTACATTTAACACCTTAGTTTTATATGGGAGGCACAAGTCTACAATCTCTTTCTTTCTCTTTGAGCTTATGTTTTGAATAGAGATAATGGATTGTGCGATTTCGTTTTTTTCAAAGAGCGCAGGTAAGTCTTTGACATGATAAATCTGTGTGCCTTCTAATATTTTCCCGCTTTTCGTCTCGTCATCATCAATGAATGCAAGGATTTTGTATTTGAATCCGGCGTCTCTTTCCAAGGCACGTTTAGTGATTATGCCTGATTCTCCTGCTCCGAATATAATGACATTCTTTCGTTCTCGGTAAGGACTGAAAACCTCTGTGTATATCAATTTGAAAAGAATTCTTGTAGATATCATCAAAAACATGGCGAGCATGTAATCAATAATAATCACTGAAAATGGAATCGGAAATTTGCCATTTATGCCATAGAAGGTAATGATATTTATCAATACAAACAGTGCCGAACTGATGGTGAGAGAGGTGAAGATACGCAGTGAGTCTTTGGAGCTCGTATGCTTGACAATGCCTTTGTAGGTCTTGCTAAAATAAAAAACTACTGCTCGAATAATTAAGACAATTCCGAATACTAGTGGGAATTCTATAACTTCTACTTTTGGTATCGAAAAGTTAAACCGGATAAGGTAAGCAAGAAAAAGGGAGAATGAGCAAATGGCAATATCTATGAAAAATATAATCCATCGTGGAATGTTATTTTTGAATAATAATTTGATTAGATTCATTCGAACGGTTACGCCATTGGTGACGCAAAGATATAATTTTAGATTGCACTATTGCGTTCCTTAGCCCGCTTTATTCATGCGAACACGAAGTGCATTGTAGGTATACTACGACAAGCTCAGCAGAACTTCGAGTTGGGTTGCGGGAAGCAAAGCAGGTAACCCCGATTTAGAAACACCCAAATTTGGGGGGTTGAAAAACCCCAAATTTGTAGGTGTTACTTAATCGCTGAAAAATGGATGAATTTTTTGGGTTAATAAGCGTTTATGGTACATTTAAGTGTGTTTTTAAGTAAGTTTAAAATGAATGTACTGGGTGTAATCACCCATTTTTACGGGGGTGTATAAATGTTTGTATACTGAAAATGAGTTGGTTGATGTTTTTTGCTGCGCATCGCTGGGGGTTGTTGGGGACTTGGTTGTTTATTTTATTTGTAACTTGCGGGCTTAAGAGATATAACTGCCATTGTGGTTATACAGTTGTTAGGTGCAACCTTGAAAAAAAAATATGAATATAGATAAAGAAGCATTTGAATACGCAATACAAAAAATTAATGATGGATTTATCTTTGAAAACTTTGCCGTTAGTTTTTTAAATTCGACTTTGGGTTATGAATTCATTCCAGTTGGAGGAACGAAAGACAAAGGAATAGACGGTTATCAGCATACCTTTCATAGAAAAGGAAAGGAAAAAATTATCTATCAATTATCAACACAAAAAACATATTCAGACAAAATTGAAGACACAATCAAGAAACTACAAAAAAATAAAATTGATTTTGACTCAATCTACTATGTCACAAATAGAAAACTTAATAATACAGATTCACTAATAGAATCCTTATATGAAAAATATATGATTCAAATTAGAATTTTCGATATTAGATGGTTTGTTTCAAATTCAAATAATAGTGAAGGAACAATTAGAGCATATCAATCATATGTAGATACCTATCTTCACGAATTTACTAAACCAGGGAAATCTCAAATTGTTGCCAATTTAGATAGTGATTCACGATTATACGTTTTTTT
>JAJRRH010000052.1 GCA_024279715.1 Bacteroidota bacterium | reverse complement strand
GCTACGAGCAGAAGCATCCCAACAATTATTCTCTACTTCTCTAAAAAATTTATCATCCATCATCATTCTTGCACAACACGGTTTGTGATGATCTAGACTGATAAATCCTCCATAGCCAAATTGATTTTTGAAATTCGGCATCCGTTCTGGCATGATATGCGTGTGAATGTCAATGGTGAAAATATCCTCTTTTTTCTTCATATCCTATTTCGGTTCTTTCATTATCGTACCACATTTATTGCAAGTACACTTTTCCGTATCATTATAAAATTCCTCAAATGCTATGGGTAAACTCTTGACGATGTCCACAAGTGGAAATTCTTTTCTATGCAATAGGTTGGCACAGTTTTCACAATACCATTCAAGCGCATCAAGCATTCCTTCTGGTCGTTTTTGTTCGATAACAAGCCCGACTGTATTTTCAAATCGCTGTGGAGAGTGCGGCACTTTAGGAGGCAGGGTAAAAATATCTCCTTCTTTGATCGAAATATCCACAAATTTCCCTTCGTCGATGACTTTTAACACCATGTCACCTTCTAGTTGATAGAAGAACTCTGGCGTTTCATTGTAGTGATAATCTTTTCTATTGTTCGGACCTCCAACTACCATTACGATGTAGTCTTCATCTTCCCACACCACTTTGTTGCATACAGGGGGTTGTAGAAATTCTCTATTGTCTTCTATCCATTTTTTGAAATTGATGGGTTTTACAAGTTTTGACATAAGGCATTATTTATTTTAATTATTCGGTTATTAATCTATGGTTGCTATTACTTTTAATTCAATTCCTATTGGGGTAGGTAGGCAGTTTATTTCTAGCGTCGTACGGCAAGGCATATTGTCTTTGAAATATTCAGCATACACTTTGTTGTAGATTTTGAAATCGTCTTTCATGTTGGTTAAAAAAACGGTTACGTCCACAATTTTGTCCCAAGAAGAACCGGAAGCTTCTAGAATCATTTTAATATTTCCAAACACAGAATGGCATTGTTTTTCAATATCGTACGAAATTATTTTTCCATTTTCGTCCAGTGTGACTCCTGGAATGATTTTCGTTCCTCTTTCTCTTGGCCCCACACCAGAAAGGAATAATAAGTTGCCTACTTTTCGTGCATGTGGATACATGCCTACAGGTTCTGGTGCTTTGTCAGAATTAATTTGATTGGTCATTGTTGCGTCGTGTTTTACTTTTTAATAAAAGGTTTGTGGAGTACTCCTTTGTTAGTAGTCAGTATTAAGGAGTATTGCCCTTCGTTTAATCCTTCTATATTTATTTCACCCTCTAGATATTGACAAGCGATAATTTTACCTTGTACGTCCATTATTTTAACGTCTATTAATTCAATATTATCGGACTTAGATATCGTGAGGTAATTATCGGCTGGTATGGGAAATACTTCTATAGTATTATCTAGTTCAGCTTCAGAAATGCCTAGAATGACTGTATTGTTTTTTGAAATCAGATGTGCATCTGGGTCAAAAACAATATAGAGGACTTCATATCCAAGGTCAATAATTGTGTTTTGTCCTTCAAAGGTATTGTCCACTATAACTTCTTCTGATTGACCACTTGTTCCAAAAACTTTAATAGGTATTGGAGCTTCAAAGTAATTGACGGAGGGGTGGCTTTGACTTTGAGAAACTGTTATGGACAACTCAGTGTCATTTCCTTGAGACCAAGTAAGCGAGTAGGAGGGATAGCCTTCGTTATATATCCAGTCGTTGAAAAACTCTGAGAGATCCAATCCACTTGTGTTTTCCATTACGCTTTGGAAATCTGGGGTTTTGGCATAGTTGAATGAGAAATCTTGCGTGGCTAGATAGTCCTGAACACCCTGAAAAAAAATAGCATCACCAAGTTTTCTTCTCAACATGTGGAGCACCATA
This sequence comes from Bacteroidota bacterium, assembly GCA_024279715.1. Taxonomy (GTDB): domain Bacteria; phylum Bacteroidota; class Bacteroidia; order Flavobacteriales_D; family JABDKJ01; genus JAJRRH01. Next base: position 3,803 of record JAJRRH010000052.1, on the reverse strand, counting down.
CCTCCTTTCGAATAGGTTAGTCTTCCATTAAAAATACGCGAGACAGTCGTAGTGTCTGTCGCTGGAATATAGACAGATCCATCTGTTTCAGATGTGATAAAGTTCACACGGTTTGACCGCCAGTTAGTGAATTCAGTATCTCCATCAAACTCTTCTATTACCATGGCGGCAAGATAGGTAGCAAACCCTTCATTGAGCCATATATCTTGCCAGCTTCCACAAGTTATTTTGTCGCCAAACCATTGGTGTGCTAATTCATGAGCAATCAATCCTCGAGACATACCGCCCATAAAAGACACAGTCGTATGTTCCATACCACCGCCCCAACCAAATTGTGCATGTCCATATTTTTCATCCGCATAAGGATATTCTTCAAATTTATCAGAGAAAAAATCAATGATATCTACGGTAATAGGCATTGCGTTTTGTGCTTCTGCGAGATCTTCTGGGTAAATATAGTTAACCACTTCAAAAGGATTGCCATTGTTGTCCACTGTGTTTGAAAACACTTCATAGTTAGTTACAGCAATAGCAATTAAATACGCAGGTATTGGGTATTGGTGTTGGAAATGGGTAGTTTTTACGTCTCCATTAACTATTTGACTTTTCTCTAAGCCATTGCTCACTGCTACATATTCATCACCAGATGGATTTGTTAATGGCGTAGTGATTAATACATCGATGCTATCAACCTTGTCGATAAGGTCTTGTTTGCACGGCCACCATCCTTTGGCGCCATAAGGCTCTGACAATGTCCATAATACTGGATCTCCGTTATGGGTGTCCACTTCAAACGAACCGAAGCCAGAGCTAACAGGATTACCTGAGTAGCTAATAGATATGGAGTCTAAGCCACCCTGAACAAGTGTTTCATTGAATGTGATGACGACTTCATCATCCCCGTTCTGAGTATAGGTTAGAGGCTCTCCATCTTGCATTACTTGTGACACAATCATGTTGCTAGATAATTCAAAAGTGATATTGTCCATATCAACCTTGGCTGTGAAATACGAAGTGATCGTTCCTGATATAAATGCATCAGACGGATTTACGTCGAATTCAAGACGATGATAATTCAGATCATAAGTAGAGGTGTGAATGTTTTTTTCAAAATTCATTTTCTTGCAAGCTGACTTTTGTTCTGACTCGACTATAGTATCAAAAGGTTTAAGATAGTCCTGTGCGCTAATATTCGTCAAGAAGAGGATGGAGAGAATTGCGAATGTATATTTCATATGTTTTATTTTATTCAAGATATGTAAAAGTAGTCATTTGGTTTTTGTTATAATTATTCATTTCATACTATAATAGCTTATTTCTTCCTCAGGAATTAGCATAATACATTTTGTGTTTTTCATACTTTCATGGTAAATATTTAATACAGACATTTTTTGGCTCGGTAAAAAAACGGAGAGCATCCCATCCACCTTCACGACCAACGCCAGAGCTTTTGACACCTCCAAATGGCGTGCGAAGATCTCGAAGAAGCCAGCAATTAATCCATACTATACCTGCTTCTATTTGATTGCTCATCCGTGTTGCCTTATTTAGGTCTTGTGTCCATATCGTTGCAGACAATCCATAATCCACACAATTGGCATATTCGAGTACTTCCTCTTCCGTTTCAAATGGGATAAGCGTGACGACAGGGCCGAAAATTTCTTGCATATTTGTCTGACAAGTGGCAGCAAGCCCCTCAATAACGGTGGGCGCAACAAAATATCCATCTTTGCATCTGCCATCCACAATGACACGTTCTCCTCCACAAAGTACGTTGCCACCTTCCTCTTTGGCAATTTGAATATGTTCGAGTACCTTATTCATATGCGCTTCTGATACAAGAGCGCCTACACGAGTAGTGTCTTCCTTTGGGTCGCCAACTTTCATTCGTTGTACTTTAGTGACAAAATCATTTTTGAATGTATCATAGATGTCTTTTTGAATAAAAATTCTTGAACCGCATAGGCATATTTGTCCTTGGTTGGAGAAGGACGAAATTACGCTGGTTTTTAAAGCAAGATCATAGTCGCAATCATTAAAGATGATGTTTGGATTTTTCCCTCCTAGTTCAAGAGATAATTTCTTGAACATTGGTGCTGCGATACTCGCAATTTTTTTTCCAGTCTGCGTGCCTCCAGTAAATGATATTGCTTTTACCTGAGGATGTTTTACTAATTCCTCACCGACATTCTGACCAAGTCCATGCACGATGTTGAGCACGCCGGGGGGAAGTCCTGCCTCAATGCATATTTCAGACAAGAGGTATGCCGTCATAGGAGTAACTTCAGAAGGTTTGGCAACCACACAATTGCCGGCTGCTAAGGCAGGAGCGATTTTCCATGTAAAAAGGTACAGAGGAAGATTCCAAGGGGAAATACAACCCACAACACCAATAGGGTGTCGTAGGGTATAATTTATGGCTTCTTCTCGCATCTCATGCGATTCTGAAGCAAAATGAAGTATGGCCGTGGCAAAAAACCTAAAATTGCTGGACGCCCTAGGGATGTCCACTTTTGTGGCGAGCCATAATGGCTTTCCATTGTCAAGGCTTTCTGCAGCGGCTAACTTGTCTATGTTTTGGTCAATGATATCCGCTATACGATTAAGATATTCATAACGCTTTTGATTGCTCAGCTTTGACCAGGAAGGAAAAGCTTTTTTAGCAGCGCTGACCGCTTGTTCTACATCAACCCCATCGGAGCTTGGTATTTTACTATAAACCGAGCCTAGGGCTGGGTCAATATTGTCGAGATAGTTCCCTTTTTCTGGAGCAACTAATTTTCCGTTGATATAATTTTTAATCTCTATCAAAGTTATTGAGGTTAGGCGTTGGTGAAATAAAATCCAAGTTTCTTTTTAAGTCCATTAGGTAGAATAGGTAGTTCAGATCGAGGAATCATCAGAGTAGATATATTGGTGAGATCGGTAAAGATATTATGTTGGTCTGCCGTTTTCTTCAGATAGTCATGACCGGATGATCCTCCTGTTCCCATTTTTCTACCGATGGCTTTCATCACCATCTGCACGTGTCTTTGACGCCAAGAGGTGAGGAGCTCGTCTATTTCTACGAGGGAAGAAAGGAGTTGATAAGGAAGTTGAAGTATTGGTTCATCTCGATATAGATTTATCAGTAGCGCGCCAATAGTTGCCTTGTAGGATAATCTGGTTTTGCCTTCTTTAATGGACTCTTGATGTTTGACCTCGTCAAGAACATTGTCGAAATATTCCCTGTTGGCGGCAAGCATTTGTTTTCTGAAGTTTTTATGTTTTTCTTCGATATGAGTTTCGTTGAGTGCTTTTTCTTCTGAAGCATACATTCTATCTATCGCTTTTTTATACTCACTAAGGAAGTCGAAATTCTCAAACTGTAAGAATGGAATTCTCTCAAGCCAACTTTCAACTTGCTGCAGTAAAGAGTCATTATTCTCCGCTTCGGTAAGTGTGTTCTGTTGCTCCTGTGTGAACGGCCCTCTATAATCTTTTTGCCCATAAGTAGTCCTTCTTCCGACCTTTAATCCTAGTAATACTTCAAAGTGTCTGAATTGGAAGGATTGAAAGCCAGAAGCTGGAAGCAAGTAATTTCTGAAATCCAAGAAGTCTAACGGCGTTAAGGTTTCGATTATTTTTACCTGATCGACAAGTAGTCTCAAAATAGTAATGCATCGTTGAAGTCTTGATACCGCAGTAAAGATTTCTTTCTCGTCCATATCAAGGTCGCTGAACATCTTCATGACAGATCCAAGTTCGTGTCCAAGTTGTTTGAACCATAACTCGTATGCTTGATGTACTATGATGAATAGCAT
>JAJRRH010000051.1 GCA_024279715.1 Bacteroidota bacterium | reverse complement strand
CATCCAAGTCATAGGGCAATTATTATTTCAAGTGTTAATAGTACCCGCTCTAAAACTAAGCTCAAAGAATAGAATACAAGCGCTAAAAAGTAAATTGCATTTTGACAATTCAAACATCTCTAACACCAGTATCTTCCCTGTCGATTCTGTCAACAGCTCGAAGACAAAAACCAAGTTATCTGACCTCAATCCTGAATTGATAATCGTCTGCGGAACACGAATTATCAAAAAGGAGATTTTAAACTGTACTTCTGCCACATTCATCAATATTCATGCAGGCATCACGCCAAAGTACAGAGGTGTACATGGAGGGTACTGGGCTTTATCAAATGATGACAAACAAAACTTTGGGGTTACGCTACATGTAATAGATGCTGGTATTGATACTGGTAAAATAATATCACAAACCACCATCGAGTATACCGAAAATGACAACTTTGTAACCTACCCATTACTACAACTAACATCCGGACTAGAACTTTTAAATATATTTCTTACTAAAAAAAACAATACTTTTGTGGAAGGAAGAACCGAAAATAGCTGCCTGTATTACCACCCAACTATATGGCACTACTTATCAAAACTATTTGCAAAAGGCGTTAAGTGAAAAAACAAAAAAAGATACTCTTCCTTGGGCCATACCCTCACGGCATTGGCCCCTCTCAAAGATTCAGGCTTGAAATATACTTTCCTTTTTTAGAGGAAGAAAACATTGACTTTGATTATAGAACTTTTTTCAATCATAAAGACTATCGTATTTTATACACCAAAGGTGCATTTTTTAATAAAAGCTGGATTATCTTTAAAGGGATGGTTAAACGTTTTTTGCTATTGTTCTCCATTGCCAAATACGATTTCATCTTTATCCAACGTGAAGCGACTCCGATTGGCCCACCTCTATTTGAATGGATTGCGTCTAAAGTATTTCGAAAAAAACTAATCTACGACTTTGATGATGCCATTTGGCTTCCAAACTATACCGATGAGAATGCCCGATTTCATTTTCTGAAAAGCTATTGGAAAGTAAAAAACATCATCAAATGGAGTCATAAGGTAGTCGTTGGAAATATTTTTTTATTGAACTATGCAAAACAATTCAACACTGACATTATCCATATACCCACCGTAGTCAATACGAAGGATTATCACAACGCTGAATTACACGACAAACGGAAAAATAATACAACAATCATTGGATGGACAGGGTCTCTAACCACCAATAAGCATATTGAATCTTTAGAAAATATTTTTAAAAAACTCAATGAAAAACACGACTACAATCTTCTTGTCATCTCTAATAAAAAACCGGCTATAAATATTCCAAACCTACACTATGAAGGTTGGGATTATGAAAACGAAATTCAACAACTATTAAAAATTGACATTGGCATCATGCCGCTTAAAACTGACCACCTCTTTTATGAGGGAAAATGTGGCTTTAAAGCCATCCAATACATGGCTCTTGGAATCACAACAATTGTCACTCCACTTGGCGTTAACAAACACATAGTAACCGATAAAATAAATGGGTATCACGCTACTACGAAAGAGGATTGGTATAACATACTAGACAAACTTTTGACAGACAAACCAAACATGGTAGACATCACAACTGGTCGAAAAAAAATCCAAGAATCGTATTGTGTCTATCAGACAAAGGAAGAATTTATTGCTTTATTTGATTCAAAATAATATTTTTTTTCTTAACCTTATGAATAATCACCATCATAGAAAAAACATAAAACGGAAACAAAGGAATCTTATACCTATCCAAAGCTCCAAAATTGTACGATGTAAAACCCACAATAAAAGCTAATATCAGTGTATAAGTCCACATCATCATCAAGAAAGGGTCATCCAATATCACCCTAAACCTTCGGTAAAAATTTCGTCTCGTAATAATATACAACGCCGCCAACAACAACATCAAACTCTCTAGGGCGACGAACACAACTATCGAACTATTAGCCTCCCAAATATATGGACGAAATAGGGTGACATTGACAGAAGGAAGAATCATCTTCGCTGTCCCTAAAATGGTCGGCTCATACTCCCCAAGAGTATAGCTCGACCCACGTCCATGTTCTTCTGAAGTGTTTGCACCCTCCTTATAATGCCAATCCTGCATATCTCCAGCCTTGGCGATAAAGTAATCAAATTGTAGCTTTTCATTTTTTTCCATCACAATGCTAATTGCAAACATGGCCGCAATCAATACCCCTACAGATACTATCGGTTTAAATACCCTTCGCAACACTATTGACGTGCTTTTTTTCCAAATTCCTGACACTGCCCATAATAGCACAGCTACCAATAACGAAATCATAACATATATCTTCACAAAACCTATCAACACTACAATAAATAGTAGCACACCAACATACTTCAAAACATGAATTTTTCTTTCAGATATTTTCACTACACCATAAAGAAAAAGACCTAGCAACGCCAATACTAAATTTTCCTTAGCGATACCCGAACCCCATATCACCAACGAAGGAATGCAAAACACCGAAATGAACGCCCAAAACTTAAGCAATGGATATCGTTGCGAAAAAGCCTTATACAGATACCAATATCCAAAAAATGAAGTGAATGCGAAAACTATTGTCGTTGCATAATAATTAGACAATCCCAAAAAGGTAAAGGGCGAAACGATTACATCCATGACAAATTCCTTGGAGCCAAAATGAAAATTAAGCCCTCCTATCTGACGTACATTAGGAATTTCATACCAACTTTTAGAGCCCACTACAACCTGAAAAAAATCTTTCGGGGATTGAAAAAACAACATCTTTAACTTCATTGCATCATCATAGTATGCTCTAGAATCACCGCCATACCCGAAATAAAACTCATATATCAATAAAAACAAAACCGCCCCCGCAAGTTTAATACCCATACCAATCGTCATTCGATTGGCTTCCATAAAATCAACGGAACGTACTCTAACAAACGACATCACCAATAACATACCCATCAGGACATATACAAGCATTAAGAACACATCGGTAAAACCCATCAATTAATCATCTTAATAATCTTTGCGAAGATAACAATCCTCCACATTGTATTTATATTTAGGTAGCCAATCTAAATCATTCCTCAACTGTTGTTACAAAGACGTAATAAGTCTATCTTTGCGCAAATTATCAAATACTATGGACGTACTAATCACCGGAGGAGCAGGATACATCGGGTCGCATACAATAATTGAGATTCTCACCCATACGGATTGGAATCCTATATCAGTAGATAATTTTAATAACTCTACCCCAAAAACCTATGATCGAATAAAAGAAATAACAGGCAAATCGATCAAACATTATGATATCGACCTTAAGAACATAGATAGACTAAGAGTAGTTTTTGAAGAAAACAACATTCAAGGTATTATACACTTCGCTGCGCACAAGTCTGTTCCCGAATCTGTGGACAAACCACTTGAATACTACACCAATAATATCAACTCACTAATCAATGTCCTACAATTACAGAAAGATTTCAAAGTACCCTATTTCATCTTCTCATCTTCCTGTAGCGTATACGGATCCACTACCGCCCTGCCAGTAACTGAAAATACACCAATCGGAAAAACAGAATGCCCTTATGCATACACAAAAGTCGTTGGAGAACAGATTATTATAGATGTTGCACATATCGAGAAAGACCTTAACTATATCGCTTTGCGCTATTTCAATCCTGTAGGTGCTCATATCTCAGGAAAAATTGGAGAACTACCTAATGGTGTCCCCAATAACCTAATTCCATTTATCACTCAAACGGCTTCTGGTATCAGAAAAGAACTTACCGTCTTTGGAAGTGATTATGACACAGTAGATGGTACATGTGTTCGTGACTACATACATGTGTCTGACATCGCCAATGCCCATGTCAAAGCACTTGAATACCTTCAGAAAGAAACACAAGCTACTAATTTCGACGTTTTTAACCTAGGGACTGGCATAGGCGTCAGTGTGCTTCAAACGATACAAGCCTTTGAAAAGAGTGCTGGCAAACCCCTTAATTATAAACTAGGAGAAAGGCGACCTGGTGATATTGCAAAAATCTACGCCAATACAGAGAAGTCTGCCACGATACTAGGTTGGAAAGCCGAAAAAAGCATAGATGAGATGATGGATTCTGCTTGGAAATGGCAACAAAACCTTGACAATCAGTCATTATGATACGGATGCCCCTTTATTATGGTCATCGCTCGGTACAATTGCTCCGCCATAATCAGGCGTATCAGTTGATGTGAGAATGTCATGTCTGAGAGTTTTATCTTGAAATCGGCTCTTTCATACATCTCAGGGGAGAACCCATACGCGCCGCCTACCACAAAAGCCATATCTTGACGACTATACAACATCTTATCTTCAATGAATTTGGCAAATCCTCGAGAATCGTACCCTTTTCCCTTTTCATCTAACAACACCACTATATCGCTATCTTTCAACCGCTTTAATACCGATTTACCCTCCAAATCATTTCGCTTGAAAGAATCAAGACTTTTAGCATTTGGAACGTCCTGAATTACAACCTCTTCCAAAGAGACATACTTCTGAATACGTTTATAGAAATCACTCAAAGACCCTTGCAAATAGCCTTTTTTGGACTTCCCAACATACACTAGCTTGATTTTCATTATGCAAATCTATAAAACAAATTGAAAATCGAAGATTAAATATATCCCAAAAAGTCCCGTTATACAAGCATTATACATGAATCAATGTTAAAAAACAAACAATTTAGTTGACTTGCAACCAACATTCTTTGTATCTTTAACCATACAGAGAGAACTTTTGGCTCGGAATTTGCATTTCCTAGTCTGTAAACCATATCATTATGTTCAAGAAATCATTTTTTATTGTATTATTTGGAATGTTAACCCTAATATCTGTTGCTCAAACGGATATTCATGCTAGCATAGCTAATGACATCAAAACAGGAAATATCACAGACCTTTCCAGTCATTTTACGGACAACATAGATATCAGTATTGATGATATCGATGCGATATACAGTCGATCACAAGCTGCTATGATTCTGAAAAAATTCTTTAATGAAAATAAAGTTATCGAATTTAAAACAGAACATACAGGTAATGCGTCGCAGGACAATCAATACATTATTGGTAAATTGAAAACGGACAAAGGTAATTACCGTGTCACTTACTTCATTAGCACCACCAACAATAAGTCCAAAATAAAACAATTCAACATAGAATCGTATTAGAATTATCTCATCCTAGTGGATTATCCTCAAAAAAAACCTAAATTTGAGGCATGAATCTAGAAGAATTTATCCATCATGCACTTGTAGAAGATACAGGGGATGGCGACCACACGAGCTTATCCTGTATACCACAGGGAGCGAAAGGAAGTGCTACTTTATTGGCTAAGGATCACGGTATTATTGCGGGTGTTAGTTTAGGAGAAAAAATGTTTCACCTAATAGATGACCAGCTCGATGTGGAAATTTTCATCCCTGATGGAGAGCCTATCCAACCTAAAATGGATGTCCTTAAAGTTCATGGTAGCGTGCACTCTATCCTTAAAGCAGAAAGAATTGTCCTCAACACCATGCAGCGCATGAGTGGTATTGCTACATACACTAGATCTATTGTCGATCTTATCAAGCACACAAAAGCAAAAGTCCTTGACACTAGAAAAACCACTCCAAATTTTCGATTTTTTGAAAAAGAAGCTGTAAAAATTGGGGGTGGCACTAATCATCGAATGGGATTATATGATGTGATCATGATTAAAGACAACCACATTGATTTTGCAGGAGGGATAGAAAAAGCTATCAATAATTGTCATCAATATCTTAAGGATAAGAATATATCTTTAAAAATCATAGTGGAGTCGAGGGACTTAAATGAAGTGAAAAAAATATTAGCGGTAGGTGGAGTGGATAGAATCTTACTTGATAATTTTACTCCTGCCCAAACACGAGAAGCCGTAGACTTTATCGGAGACAAGACTGACACCGAATCATCTGGTGGAATTACTGAAAAAAACATCATTGGATACGCTGAAGCAGGCGTAGGTTATATCTCCTTAGGAGCGCTTACTCATCAGTATAGAAGCCTCGACTTAAGCCTTAAAGCTTCTTTCTAAGAATGAATAAATGGCTTCAACATATTGGCGAATCCAGTTTTATTCAAGGTATAATAAACGTTTCAAAAAAAATCGTTCTCCCAGGATTTGATGGACATAGCTTATACTACATCACAAGATTCTTTTTTAGAGGTATCAACGAAGGAGCAATAGGCACCAGGGCAGCTGCTATATCATACAGTATCATCATGGCAATACTGCCTTTTTTTATCCTTCTCCTATCCTTCATCCCGTTCATCAAGATTGAAGGATTTCAAGAAAATCTATTCTCTGGCATCTCTAGCCTAATGCCAGCCGAATCTTTTCAAATGATTGAAGACACCGTTGATCAGATGATTTTTGGACAAAATTCAGCCCTTCTTTCTATCGGGTTCCTCTTGACTATATATTTCGCCTCGAACTCTATATCTTCTATTCTTGTCGCGTTCAATGGCTCTGTCAACCTTGTAGAGAAACGTAGCTTCCTTGTTCAGAAACTTATCTCTCTCCTACTCATCATTGTTTTTTCAGTTTTCATTTTTCTTGCGGTAGGAATAATTACTGCATTAAAATGGGCCGCTGTCTATCTAGAAGAAATAGCATATCTCTCCGATGGGTTTCAAGTATTTATTTTTTACGTCATCAACTATGTGGTAACGTTTATCATGTTTATGACTGCAATATCCATCTTATACTATGTTGGAAATCCCGATGCTAAACGGTGGCGATTGGTTTCGGCTGGGAGTATTTTCGCAAGTGTATTAATGATAGTCGTCTCCTTAGGATTTGCGTATTACGTTAATAATTTTGCAAACTATAATAAATTCTACGGAAGTCTTGGAGCCGTCATCGCTTTCTTTATTTGGATAAATTTCAATAGCACTATCCTTATCATGGGGTTTGAGCTCAACACAAGTATTTCTCGAGCTACCATTCAAAAGAAGAAAACATCTTAACTAATTAATCGACTCTGTATAGCGTTGTAAACAGACGGTTTTACGCAATCAATTCACGATAATGAAACCATGATTTTGTCGGCTTTCAAACAGATCCTACTTATTATAAATATTATAAATTCCTTTTATTTCAGAACTAAAACTATGCTCACCTTGCATTGTCCATGAGGAATTAAAATAGCGTAAGGTATTTCCCTCACTGGTCAGAATAACATTGTGTACTACGTCATAAACCATGTCTGTAGGACCCGAGCCTGTCGCCATCAGGTCTATCTGATTGGCTATCATATCGATTCGATAAACACCATCGCTCATACTCAAATATAACTTTTGCCCTCCTCCCATCACCATAGATAATGCTTGGTCAGGACTTTGGTATATTTCACTAAGCGTTTCATCTACCAAAGAATAAATCGATAATATACCATTACCACCTTCGTTATTTGCCAAAATCAATAGCTCATCATCATTAAGGGGCACCATCTTTACAATATCACTACTCATCCATATCGTATTGTATAGATTGGCTGTCGGAGTATAATAGATCATCAGACCATTGTCCGATTGAGAATAAGAATCAACCTCTACAAAAAGATAATCACCCATCGTACATAGTGACTCTACTTCATTATTGTTTCCCACACTAATGACACCATAATTGACCCCTTGATTTGAATAAACCATCACTTCACTCTCAGTGGTAGCGGCATACACCTTCTCACTTACTGTGCTATATACCATATCTTTAAAAAACCCAGGTTGACCAACGCCACTTACCAAACCTTCCCATATTAAATTCCCATTATCCTGATCGACAGTAGATATTTGCCCAAGTGCACTGTTCCCAACATAAAATTGATGGTCTACATTATTCATCACTCCCTTCGTAAATGTAAAAGGAAAATCCCACAAGGACTCTATCTCCAAACTAGTATTGAGCAACGACATAGCACCGTCATTCGTAGCTACCAATAATCCCTCCCAAACCAAAGGATAGCTTCCAATATTTATAGACACATATCTTTGTCTTGACTTCTCCCCATCCAGCGCCTTAACCTCTATATAATATTGACCTGAAGGCAAATAAACATCCTGTGGCACATATTCGATACTTATTGATCCCGATTTTTTAAACTCCGGCAAGACCACCGTATTGTCGGCTACACTAAAATTCTCATCCACCAACTTGACTTCAATAGTCTCCACCATTACATCATCAGAGTAGTCAGCGCTAACAATAATAGTATCTAGCACTTGAAGGAACAATCCCTCTCCGGGAGCAGTAATAGTCACGTCAGGCTTATCATTGAAGTCGTCTTTACCACATGAAAACATGAATCCAAGCAGCAACATACATCCTATGAAATATCGTAACATTTTTTTACTCTAAACAATAACTTCAAATTTACAGAATTATACCATCGATGGCAAGCATAATGCCTATAAATTAAGATCAACACGATCGACACATCAACTAACACGGACAACAAACCTCCATCTACATTTTTTCAAATGCATAATTAGGGTTTAATCAACAATTGTTCATAACCTCTATGGACAGATTCTTAAAAACAATAGTTGACCAAAACAAACAATAACAAGAATATGAATTGTACTTTTGTATCCTCATGGAAGAAAAAAAAGAAGCAACGAGGCCGATAGGTCAAATAATGTACCCTAAAGGTGTCAATCAAGCGATGGATGGCGCCAAAATACCACCCCAAGCTCTAGAGCTTGAAGGGGCGGTCTTAGGATCATTAATGCTTGAGAGTAGAGCCATGAACGAAATCATTGACATGCTCAAAGCGGATGCTTTTTACGATCAAAAACATGGAATGATCTTCAAAGCCATCTCTGAATTATTCACAGAGGGTAGTCCTATTGACATTCTTACAGTCACTGAACAGTTAAAACTTAATGGTGATCTAAGTAAGGTTGGTGGGCCATATTATGTAAGCACGCTCACAAATAAAGTTGGGTCAACTGCCAATGTAGAAACTCATGCCCGTATCATCACTCAAAAGTACATCATGAGAGAACTCATTCGCATGTCTAATGAGACCATTAAAAAAGCATATGATGAGACGGAAGACGTATTTGACCTATTAGATTATACTGAAAACAGCCTATATACTATTACCGAAGGTAACCTAAAGAGAAGTTTTGATGAGATGGGTAGCTTGATGAAGATGGCTATTGATAGAATCGAGGATCTGATGGCTAAAGACGATCAAGTGAGTGGTGTCCCTTCTGGATTCCCTGCTTTAGACAAGGTGACTTCTGGATGGCAAAACTCTGACATGGTAATCATTGCGGCAAGACCGGGTATGGGTAAGACAGCCTTTGTACTATCTATGGCGAGAAATATGGCTGTTGACCATAACCGCCCAGTGGCAATATTCTCATTGGAGATGTCGTCACTACAACTTGTCAATCGACTGATTGCTAGTGAAACTGAGATTTCATCTGAAAAATTAAGAAAAGGTAGCCTCAAAGAACACGAACACGTGCAACTACATGCCCGAATAAAAAAATTAGCCAAGGCACCTTTATATATTGATGATACACCAGCGATTTCTATCTTTGAATTAAGAGCAAAGTGTAGAAGACTCAAACAAAGACATAATATCGAGATTATCATCATTGATTATTTACAGTTAATGACCGCAGGAAAATCAAATTCTGGTAATCGTGAACAAGAAATAAGTACTATCTCTCGATCCATCAAGAGTATTGCAAAAGAATTGAATGTGCCCATCTTAGCACTTTCTCAATTGAGTAGGGCTGTGGAGACTAGAGGTGGATCTAAACGTCCTATGTTGTCTGACCTTCGGGAATCTGGTGCAATCGAACAAGATGCCGATTTGGTAGCATTTATCTACCGACCTGAGTACTACCAGATAACAGAAGATGAAAATGGCATGCCAACGGAAGGTATAGGAGAAATTATTATTGCCAAGCACCGTAATGGTGCATTGGAAGATGTGAAATTGAGATTTATCGGTCGATTGGCTAAATTTACCAACCTAGACACCTTTCAATATGAAGGCGGCCCTATGGATAATGCCCTCCAACCCAACGAAGACTTTGACAATGCGCCAAGCACTATAACCCTTTCGTCTAAGATGAATGACGATGAGCTAGATCCATTGGACAACTCCCCGTTCTAAGTCTAGTGTTTGAAAGCTATTCGATTTTTAATTGATAATTCCCTTTTTAGGTATTATTTTTGATGCATAACAAATAAACAATTCTTTTGAAAAAATCCTTCCTACTCTTATTCTTCATCGGGCTGACAATGAACACCTTTGCGTCTCGTATTCTTATCCCTATGGATGAGATGCAAACCAATCACCTCAAGGCATACGGAATAGCTTTTTGGGTCCTTGAAAGTGAAATAGACGTAGAATGGTTACTCAACTATAGGGGCGGTAGTTTTTTGATGCCCTCTGCCAAGGAGATAGAAGAAGAATGTATCATTCGCGGGGTAAGCTATACAGTCATAGCAGATATACAGGCTCTCAAAATACTGGAAGAAATAGCAGACCCTGAGGTGAACATGGAAGTGGTCAAACTTGAACAAGTGCCTAAAATTGCAGTATATTCTCCAAAGAGCAAGTTACCATGGGATGATGCTGTAACACTGGTCATGGCTTATGCCGAGATTCCTTATGAGGTGATTTATGACACTGAAATCATCAATGGTGTACTTCCAAAATACGACTGGCTACACCTTCACCATGAAGACTTCACAGGTCAATATGGAAAGTTTTATAGCTCCTATCGAAATGCCCAATGGTATAAACAACAAGTGAATGAGCTAGAAACCATCGCCTCTAATCTAGGTTTTGCAAAAGTAAGCGAGCTGAAACAAGCTGTTGTTGCAACCATTAGCCAATATGTAGCAGGTGGTGGTTATCTATTCACCATGTGCTCCGGTACAGATACATTTGACATATCAGCAGCAGCCATGGGGGTGGATATTTGCGCAGCTATATACGACGGTGATGGTGTCGATCCTGCGGCGCAATCCAAATTAAATTTTGACAATACTTTTGCTTTCAAAGATTTCAGACTAGAACCTAACGCCACTCGATATGAGTATTCGAGTATCGACGCCACAACACTCCATTCTAAAATTGGACAGACTCGAGATTTCTTTACCTTGTTCAATTTTTCTGCTAAATGGGATCTCGTACCTACCATGCTGACTCAAAACCATGAAAAAGTGATAAAAGGCTTCATGGGTCAAACCACAGCATTTCATAAAGATCTTATTAAATCAAGCACCTTGATTCTTGGGGAGAGTGCTAAGTACAATACTGCTAAATACATTCATGGAGAGTTTGGACTAGGGCAATGGACCTTCTATGCAGGTCACGACCCTGAAGACTATACGCACAGAGTGAGCGACCCTCCTACGGATCTTAATCTCTATCCAAATTCAACAGGCTATCGGTTGATATTAAACAACATCCTGTTTCCAGCAGCGAAGAAAAAAAAGAGGAAGACCTAAATACCAAACGCATATTTAATCCCAGTGGTGATATGAGCTAGATAATAATGCTTAGTAATAGATGTAGATTTCGGATTATAAGCATTCAGGAGATCCATTTCCACAGATCCAGTAGTTCGGATAGACCACCGTTTACTAAGGTTTACATCTACACCCAGCCCTAGCTCACTAGACAGAGTGATTGTTCTCATGGATTTATCGAACTGATAACTTCGATCTCTTGACACTACCTTGCCATCATAGAACCCCTTACTTACCCAGTCCGTTCCTAAATAATAACTGGGTTTGACAAGCATATAAACAAAAGGAGATGCCGCCCTTTCCTATATAATAACATACCTTGCCCCCAATGGCAATGTCAAGTATTTGTCCAAAACTCGTAATTGAACAACATCTCTTTCAATTGATGAATTAGTATATATAAAATCCCTCCTAGGATCGATGCTCCCACCAACAGTAAGCTCCATAGACACCCCTTTATTTTGATACCCCACACCAAAGATCAAATCTATTCTTGGATCTATTTTTCTCTCAAGCCGAATACCGGATTGGAAGACATATGTTGGATGTCCGATTGTATTACGAGCCTCAATTAAACTTTGAACCCATGGAAAATCATCAAGAAATTCGTCAGCGACGCCTAATTGCCTGTCGGAAAACCCTACTGATTGTGATATTTCTATTGCAGTAATCTGAGATAACCCATGGAGGGAAACCAAACATATAATCATGCTAATCAATAGTATCTTATTTCTCATATTACAAATATCCAATGTTATCGATTTACTCAAAAATTCTTACTCAATCCAAAAACTACCCCTAAAGAATACCATTTCCATGGTATTCTTTTTTTCTTCGCTAGTAGTAAAACCTCTCTTTCTCCTGTCAAACCCACAATCCATTCGTACGTATTTGAAATCTCTTTTTCAAGAGTCAACTTAGGATGGATAGATATCGGCATAATAAAATCTCTTGCTCTGTCCACATAGACATCTACACTTTCACTCCTACCCTCATAATTATTATAAGTTTTAGTTTTAACTACTTGAAATAAAAAAAAATCTAAGCCTAAGTAACACGAGGGGACAAATTTTAGTGTGCTTGTTAGCTGTATTTCATTTTTCCAACCAAAAGACGTTGTCAAATAATAGAGCTGATAAAAATGATGGAATTCCTCCCAGGTAAGTTCGTGCTCAGTCCGAATGGCAAAGTTTTTGACCCCAATACCAAAGTCAAATTTACTTTTCTTGTTCGCAGCTAAGAAAAAATCAATCCTATGACTACTGCCCAGTTGTACATTGTCCTTAAGCCATTGACTTGTTAATGAATTTGGTGTAATACCCGAAACTCCTAAACTATAATTGACTGTGACACTTGAAATACTGTTATTTTCAGTTTGAGCTACTAAATTTAAGTTAATAAACAATAAAATAAATACATATAGAATTTTCACAACTTCTTTCATAAAATTATTTTCACGTATCACAAGTTCAACTAACGCTTAACGCATTGACATATTGCGCCTAAAGTGTTGTAATTAATGTGATTGAAATTAAAAAGTACAAAACCTGTTTTAACTTATTTTGATTTAATAACTCTTAAGATTCTCAATAATTGAATGAATTTGTAACCCACATACAACTATTATTCTACTCAATAAACAAATACACATCTGAAACTAAACTATCTTAAAACCAAGTCCAGAATAGAAAAATTATTTTCAATTACAATAAAACTTAGTTATTTTTTTACAAACCTACCATACAAAACTCTTTCTTCTGACGTAACTGAAATTAAATACATCCCATCATCTAAGTATTCAACATCCAAAATCAATTGCAATGAAGGGCTTGGCAAAATAGTTCTTTGGATTAACAAACCATTCAAAGAATGTATTCTAACTTCGTCAAAGAGATAATCAGAACTAAATTCAATAACACCCTCTGTTGGGTTAGGAAAAATTTCGATTTCTCTCTTTTTTGAATTCCTTAGTTTAAATAGCGGACTCTTGACAACTTCATCGTCTAAATCTACCTCCTGTTTATCCCAGAAATATTTAGGTTCCCATGTAAATCATATTCTTGCGCATTAGCATTTATAATTGACAAGACATTAATCATTATTATTACTAGTTTTTTCATTTTTTTGATTTTATTGTTTTTATTTTGACTGCTGGTCAAAGTAATTATATACAAGGTTAATAAAAAAAAATTCAATAGGCATATTTGCCTACTTTATATTTTCTTTCCCAACTCACCTTTGTTGCATAGGTGCAGAAAAAAACAAAACACTTCGTAGTAGAGCTTGGAACAAGGATTAAAGCTATCAGATGTGAAAAAGGCTTAACACAAGCTCAATTGGCTGCTGACATTGACATTGAAATCTCACAAATAAGTAGAATTGAAAGAGGTGTTATTAATACCTCAATTGGTAATCTCTACAATTTATCAATTGCGCTTAACGTAAAATTATCAGAGATCTTTAGAATAATTGAGTCCCCTAACTAGACAATTTGTTCCAAAATGGGTTATCCTGACATCTTAATTTTAGTGTATCCAAATACTGTCTCTTATACTCACTATCATAACCAATTCGATATCGGCACTGTACTGATTACCAGGCAATAATATTAACTTTTGCGGTGGCTAAGAAAGAAAAGAAGGATGTATTCATCAACTTGACATACATCCTGTTGAACTTCCTACTTCACATTGTTGTTTCCTCTTTTAGACTTCCCACCACCCCCTTTGTTATTAATTTTCAATACCATCCCTATTATTCTAAAATAAATCATAACTTTGGCGTCAATAAAAATTCAATACTTTTAATTCACAACGTCCGTTGGGATTATTAAGCTAAAACATAATAATGGAATATAACGCAGAGAGGGAACACCTCATCTTACCTGAATACGGTAGAAACATACAAAAAATGGTCAACTTTGCCAAAACGGTAAAAGACCGAGAAGAAAGAAATAAAGTAGTCGGTGCCATCATCAACCTTATGGGCATGATGAATCCCCACTTAAGAGACGTAGAAGATTACAAACACAAACTATGGGATCATGCTTTTGTATTGGCTGAATTCGATCTTGACGTGGACTCTCCTTACCCAGTCCCTAGTAAAATATCACTAGCAACTAAGCCCGACAAAGTACCTTACCCTAGTGGGAAAATTCGCTATGGTCACTTTGGTAAATCTGTGCAAGTGATGATAGATGCCTTAGAAGCTACTGACGATGCTGAGAAACAACGAGGAATGGCGATAGAAACCATGAACTTAATGAAGCGTTTTTATGTCGTTTGGAATGGAGAAACTATTTCTGACCATACCATCTTTAATCAATTCAAAGAATTGGGTAAAAAAGGTATTAATCTAGATTATTCAACCATCACACTAAACGATGTCAAAAGTGTCAAACCGAACAATCCAACTAACAAATGGAAAAAGAAAGGTCATAAAGGCGTTAAGAATGGCGGTAGAAACAACGGGAAATATTCTAAAAAGAAAAGATACTAATGGGATCATTTGAAGTAATTGGAGGTAAACAACTAAAAGGAGAAATAATTCCCCAAGGGGCTAAAAACGAAGCGTTGCAAGTTATCTCAGCAGTACTTTTGAGTCCTGAAGAGATAATTATTGACAACATACCAAACATAGTAGATGTCAACAAACTCATGAGTCTACTGAGTGATCTTGGTGTAAAAGTCAATAAACTTGCCGAAGGCAAATACAGCTTCCAGGCAGACGACATAGACATAGAATACCTCAATACAGAAGAATTTAAGAAAAAAGGTGGCTCTCTGAGAGGGTCTATCATGGTGGTCGGGCCACTTTTATCAAGATTTGGCAAAGGTTACATTCCAAAACCAGGTGGTGACAAAATCGGAAGAAGAAGAATCGATACACATTTCATCGGATTTGAAAGACTGGGGGCTACTTTTACATACGACGCTAAAAATCATTTTTTCAAAGCAGAGGGAAATAACCTAAAAGGTTGTTTCATGCTCATGGACGAGGCATCTGTAACTGGTACTGCTAACATCATTATGGCAGCATGTATGGCGGAAGGAACAACCACCATTTATAATGCGGCTTGTGAGCCATACACGCAACAACTGTGTAAGATGATTAACGCCATGGGTGGAAAAATCACAGGCGTAGGATCTAATCTCCTTAAGATAGAAGGGGTCGAATACCTTGGAGGCTGTAACCATCGCTGCCTACCTGACATGATTGAAATAGGTAGTTTCATAGGACTAGCCGCCATCACTAAATCTGAAATCACAATAAAAGATGTGGCATATAAGGAGCTTGGACAAATACCGAACATCTTCAGAAGATTAGGAATCGACCTTCAATTGAGAGGAGATGACATATACATCCCTGCGCAAGAGGCGTACGCCATAGACACTTATATTGACGGTTCTATCCTTACCATATCTGACGCGCCTTGGCCGGGATTCACCCCAGATCTCCTTAGCATAGTGCTAGTTACTGCCATTCAAGCCAAAGGAACAGTGATGATACATCAAAAAATGTTTGAAAGCAGATTGTTTTTCGTCGATAAATTGATAGACATGGGCGCTCAGATTATCCTTTGCGATCCACATCGTGCGACAGTAATTGGCATAGACAATAAATATCCTTTACGAGGTATTGAGATGACTTCTCCAGACATTCGTGCAGGAGTATCCTTATTGATAGCAGCCCTTTCGGCAGAAGGAAAAAGCACCATCCATAATGTGCAACAGATAGATCGTGGATATCAAAATATAGATACTCGCTTACAAAATTTAGGCGCTCAAATCACACGTATATAAGTGAATAAATATCAGTTTCTATAGCTTGGTATAGATATTGCAACTATTTTATTATACTTTTGTCGTTGTACCTTGACTTTTGTTATGGTACCAAATTAAAATTACGCATTACATTAAGATATATTTTCATGAAAAAAACAATCATCTCGCTAGGTATAGTAGCCATAGTAGTCATCGCTCTCTGTAATTTCCAATTGGTTGACAACCTACATGTCTCCTCAAATATAGTAGAGGAAATAGGCAGTTCTGCACCTGTTGTGGGCTTAAACGTCGGTGATATTGCACCAGAAATAGAAATGATGGGATTGGATGGAAAAACAATCAAACTATCTGACCTTCGTGGCAAAGTAGTACTTATCGATTTTTGGGCATCTTGGTGTGGCCCATGTAGAAGAGAAAATCCAAACATCAAAGATGTGTACAATCGTTACCACGATGCCAAATTCAAAAAAAGCAAATTCAAAGTAGAACATAGAAAACCTAAAGGATTTGAAGTCTTTAGCGTATCCTTGGATGGCGTCAAAGATAAGTGGGTAGCTGCCATTGAAAAAGATGGACTTACTTGGAAAAACCATGTAAGCGACCTTAAAAAATGGAACAATGCGGCGGCAGCCCTTTACAATGTACACAGTATTCCAGCCGGATTCTTAATTGATGCCAATGGTGTAATCATCGCTTCAGGAAGAGAATTACGTGGACCAGGTCTTGAAAACACATTAAAACCATTGGTAAAAAGAACTAAGCGGTAATTATTTATTACTGACAAAAGAACTATCCCGTAGTGACAAATTGTTATCTACGGGATTTTTTTCACCTCAGAATATGACAGATTGTCTAATATCATCCTTTGGCAACAATATTGATTATTGCAGAATGCAAAACTATTAATCACATGGGGAGAATTAGACGAAGTCGAAAAAAGAAAAATATGACAGAAGAAACTATTGAAAACAACACCGAACCGACTCAAAACGCAGAAGACCAGGAAACAACAGAAACCAATGAATCTGAAGAAACTTCATCCATTGAACTTAGTGCCGAAGAGGAGCTTTCTATACAAGTGAAAGAAGGTCATGATAAGTATTTGAGATTATATTCCGACTTTGATAATTTCAGAAAGCGAACAGCCAAAGAAAAACTAAACCTAATAAGCACAGCTGGGTCTGCTATTTTAAAAAGCGTACTACCAGTTCTTGATGACTTTGAAAGGGCTTTTATGAATGAAGATGTAGCGGATGATCCTGAGGTGATGGAAGGTGGATTTGGCTTAATCCATAAAAAACTACTGACTATTCTAGAGCAAAAAGGATTAAAGGCAATGGAAGTCAATAAGGGCGACAACTTTGACACAGATTTACATGAAGCAATAGCGCAGATTCCGGCACCTGAAGAAGAATTAAAAGGAAAAGTAATCGACGTTATCGAAAAAGGATATTTAATAAACGAAAAAATACTTCGACACGCTAAAGTGGTGATAGGAAACTAAGGGTATGAGTAAAAGAGATTATTACGAAACCCTAGGGGTTTCAAAAAATGCGGAAAAAGGAGAGCTAAAGAAAGCATACCGAAAACTGGCCTTAAAATACCATCCAGATAAAAATCCGGACAATAAAGAAGCGGAAGAAAAGTTCAAAGAAGCTGCCGAAGCTTATGAGATTCTAAACAATCCAGACAAAAGAGCACGCTATGATCGATTTGGTCATGCTGGCATGGGTGGAGCATCTGGTGGCGGTGGCGGATTTGGTGGATTCGGTGGTGGCATGACTATGGACGATATCTTCTCTCAATTTGGCGACATATTTGGTGGCGGATTTGGTGGCGGTGGCGGCGGAAGAACACGCAGAACAGGACGTAGAGGCTCCAACTTAAGGATTAGAACAACACTCACCTTGGAGGATATAGCCTCTGGCATAACTAAGAAAGTAAAAGTTCCAAAACTTGTTCCTGCAGAAGGAGTCACGTATGACACTTGTAACACATGTGGTGGGACAGGACAAGTGACTCGAATAGCAAATACCATCCTCGGTCAAATGCAAACTACCTCTACCTGCCCTACCTGCCATGGACGTGGGCAAAGCATCAAAAATAGACCCAAAGGATCTGATGAAAATGGTCTGATCAGAAAAGAGGAGACCATAGAAATTGAAATCCCGGCAGGTGTAGAAGACGGCATGCAACTCAATGTAAAAGGCAAAGGAAATGCAGGCTTTGGTGGAGGTGGCAATGGAGATTTACTTGTATTGATTGAAGAAAAACCCCATGACTTATTTAAAAGAAATGGCAATGACCTCCATTATGATTTATATGTAACTTTTGCCGATGCCGTACTTGGCGAAAAGGTAGAAGTGCCTCTAATTACTGGTGGTAAAGCAAGAATTAAAGTAGAGTCCGGTACTCAATCTGGCACTCTAGTTCGCCTAAGAGGCAAAGGTCTTCCAAGCGTTCATGGATACGGGCCAGGTGATCTAATTGTCCATATTAGTGTTTGGACACCCCAGTCGCTGGATAAAGATGAAAAGAAAATTATAGAGAAACTAAAATCCTCAGACAATTTCAAGCCAAATCCTGGGTCTAAAGACAAAGGTTTTTTTCAGAAAGTAAGTGAAATGTTTGGTGGATAACATCCAACTTTAAAAACAACAAAAGGCGTATTGAAATCAATCAATACGCCTTTTTGCTTTAAAACAAGGATTGTTCTAATTCTATTTTCTCACCACTACTTTCTTGGTGATAATATCTTGTCCATTAATGATCCGTAAAATATACATTCCGTCAGCAAGACTATTTTCAGGTCGAATTTCATATACCTGTGACCCTGTATCAACAATTGATACTACCAACTTCGACCCTGAAATATCGTACATTTCTACTGTCACCTGATTCGTTGAATTGTATTTTAGAAAAATCGAACTGCCATCAAAAGGATTCGGAAATAGTTCCAAACTAATATCCGCAAACTCTTCAATACCCGTAGCACCACAGCCTGTATCCCCAATAAAAACAGCTATCCCAGAAGTACAGTCATTGGCATCTGATACCATCGCAACGTATTCTCCTGAATGCACATTGGCCAACATAAAATCAGTTTGTTGACTCGGATCATTCCAAGAAACAGAATACCCCGGCGTACCTCCATTGGGCACAATCATCACTGACCCAGTTCCTAATCCACAGCTATCCGGCACATTACCAATCACACTGAATTGGATATTATCCGGTTGCTCGATGACAAAAGCGTCATTCTTTAAACAACCATTGGCATCACTAACGGTAACCGAGTATTGACCTGCAACCAACATCGTAACATCCTCTTGCATCGCACCATTCGACCAGTTCACACTATATGGAGATGCACCTCCATTGATATTCAAATCTATACTGCCATCATCGGTACCATGACAAGAGGTGTTTTGAATATTTGTTGTAAGTATTGGCGTTTCATTAACCACCATAAAATTCATTTTCAATTTCGTATCACTTCCATAAGAGTTACTAACGGTTAATGTCACATCATGTGATCCAGCATTATCATACCGAATACCACTAGGATTCATCGCAGTAGAAGTACTAGGCACTGCCCCTTCAAATTCCCAAAGCCATGCCGTAGGCGAGTTAGTGCTCATATTCATAAAAGTCACACTACTCCCAGCACATATTTGCTCTGAATCTACTGAGAATTGCGCTTCTGGGGCAGAAGTATTATTGCTGTCATTGTTGACAATATTAATTGTTTGAGATATAGAACAACCATTGGCATCCACAACATCAACACTATAACTACCAGCGCTTACATTGGATATATTCATTGTACTTACACCATTCGACCAAGAGACATTGTACGGAGGGACACCCCCCGTAATATCGATTGAAGCCGATCCAATTCCAGCATTATCTACATCCGCTGTCACATTAATGACACTTATATTTAGAGCAGATGGTTCTGACACCGTGAAGTAACTCATGGATTGGCATCCAGTACCATTCGTCACAAGAACATTATACGTTCCTGAGTACAAACCATTAATACTTTGTGTGGTTCCACCATTTGACCAAGAGTACGTATTGCCTGCGCCAGATACCATAAGTGCAATAGCACCAACATTTTCCCCATGACACGACACGTTAGTTACCGCTCCAGTCACCACTGTTCCTTCACCAATAGTGATATAATTTGTTTTCACTTCTACGTCACTTCCCGAAGCATTGGATGCTGTAAGTGTCACAGTATATGTTCCGGGTGTATTATACACGATACCAGTCGGATTTTGATTGGAAGAAATGCTATTTGTCGCTCCACTAAAATTCCATGACCACGAAGTCGGATCCCCCGTGCTCATATCCGTAAAACTAATTGCTTCACCTGCACATACTGAGGTCATGTTGCCACTAAATTCTGCAGATGGCGCCGTGCCAGTCTGACCACCACCATTTCCACCAAGACAAAAGTTTGTTGACTCTTCAGATCCAACATCACTTCCGCCGCCACTAGCTACAATTCCTAACTCAGAATCTGTCAGTTCGTACCCAGCTATTCCAATAAGACCATCGCCATAACTATCATACATAATAAAGGTATAACAACCTTGAGGCGCACAAACTGTTTTCGTATGTTCATCACCATATTCACCACTAAATGGTCCGTCTTGTGCTATTACATTTCCAGAGGCATCCAAAAGCTCCCAAGTATTATGAGCACCATAAAAATCTTGTACAAATGACACGGTCAAGGTAGACCCTGAAACCAAAGCAAAATTACTTGATTGGCTATCATTTGATGTATATTGATCTTGCTGACCATTAGGCATACTCGTCGATGCGGTAAAACTATGTGTCCCAGCACCTACTGTCATTGACGGCAGCTGCACTTCCACTGTGGATCCAGATTGCAAACTTCCTGAAAAGGTGTAACTCGAATTATTTCCATCCACAGCATACTGAATACTAAAACTATTTAAGGTGCTACTACCATAGTTTCTAACCACAACTAATGGACTAATTGTGCCATCACATATACTGCCACTAGGACTGATAATTTCATCAATACCTGCATCATACTGTGTTACTGCCGCACACCCATTAGACGTTAACAATGAAGCTCTTGCGCCTGTCAAAGCTGCCCTCATTCTCGTCTTTTGACCATTAGTAAACATGTTTTTACAGGTTTGTGAAGTATAGTCCAAATAATTCTCTACTTGTTGGTTTCCACCACAAGATGGGGCCCCACAATTGGTGCTATTACCCACCGTAGGAGGTGTATCACACACACGGTCACCTTCTGTTGAGCAATTACTTTCAGTACAGCTATTCCCTTGAAAAGTATGGTATAGATTAAGCCCATGCCCTATTTCATGAGTGGTCACTCTATTCATATTAGTATAACTCTTAAGATTACCAACAGTACCAAAAGCATTATATAATAATACTGCTCCGTCAACGGAAGGTCCTGCAGAAGGAAAATAGGCAAAACCCTGAGTACCTGACCCTCCATCATTATCATTAATCTCATTGACGATCCATATATTATAATAATCTGATTTGGGCCATCGACTAAGATTCTTTACCGCTACCTCATCGGCGCCACTCCCAGCTCCGATGGAAATTCCTTCAGAAGCATAATTTGGCAATGACGAACCATTCACACGGTTTATCCCTGTCGATGGATTACCTTGTGGATCACGTACTGCTAGACAGAATTCTATTTCACAATCAACACCATTTCCATCGCCATTAGTTCCCGCCATTTTTCTATAGTCTTCATTAAGAGCCGTAATGGCACTATAAACTTGCTCATCAGAAATATTACTTCCACTTCCAATTGCTTCACCTGTATGAATTATATGTACGACAATAGGTACGGTCAAAACACCTACCTTACTAAACGATTCATTTTCTATAGCACTCTGAATACTCTTTTCAAGATCCTCATGTCTAGCTTTATACTTACTATCCGTTTGCATGAGTTTAGTATGTAATTCATCCGAATAACACTCTGGTGCAATAGTATTTACATTTTTTACTGAAAAAAGAGTCTTCACTTGCGACCCTTGGGCATTTATAGCAGATACGCTAAATAAAACCCATGCCAATAGTATGGCATTCATTATCCCCCTCACTTTATCCATCTTCACAATTATTTATCCCCCGAGTATCAAAGATGCCTCGTTGTCTATACTTCTAACTTCTCTGGAGAAACGCTCATTTCTCCTCAACAAGATATATCTACGAGAAAAATGGCTTTTAGGTTACAATTAACCCGATAAACTCCACTTTCCATCTATTTTTAAGCAACAATGGTATGATTTAGTTTCTCCCCACATATTTTTATGCTGAGTATTTATTAGGTGATGATGGTTTTGTTTTTTTCAGGATGATTGTTCTATTATATGCTAGTCCGCTAAGATGCAGGAGATCGTGCGACATTATCGCAAATTATTGCCTAAAACCCTTGATGTTCGCATAATATTATTACCCTCACTCGACATTTCGGAATAATCAATTTCTCCTGTCGTTTTGCGGATTATCCATTTTTTTTATTGTCCTTTTTTTATCAAAAAAAAGAACGAAAAAAGTGCCAACCGTCACCAAATCTTTCGTTTACTTTTGTCTTACTCGTCGTG
>JAJRRH010000003.1 GCA_024279715.1 Bacteroidota bacterium | reverse complement strand
GGTTTCACAATTTGCTGTTGTAATAATATATTGACTATTCTCCAGCAGGTATTTCAGATCCTCAATTATTTCTTCAATCTCAGTTAATGAATCGGAATAACTGTATTTTATTGCCATAATAGCGTCAGGACTAATGTCGAAATTAATAATGACAAAATAATATTCATTATTTATATTTTGCCTTATTTCAATACCATTACCATTAATTATTAAAGCTATAGTTGTCATGAGTTTTTGAATTACTTCAGCTTCGGTATTATAGCTGTCAAGACCGCTCAATACGATATCACAATCACTGTTAAATATTCTAAATCTAAAATCATCAACATTATCATTGTCATCATAGATTTGAATATGCAAATCATTTAAAGATTCCAAGCCACAATCCTTAAAGTCAAAACCTTTTCCATAGTAAGGTTCCCATTGTTCAACGACCAGACCTTTGTTGTTGTATATTTTACATCCACTCACCACCACATTAATGGGGGTATCAGATCCTCTCGGAATACCTATCGCAGAACTGTTTGAATTGTCATCATTTAAGCCGCCATCTCCTCGGCGTTGCTTTCCATAAATTATGTCTTCTGCTTGACTTCGCGTCTGTAACTGTCTACCAAAACCATCTGAAAATTCAATGGATGTAATGGTTTGATTAAACATCTCTGTCTCCATCGAATTAGCATATTCTGCATTAATATGATGTGCTCTTTGAATGGTTTTGACCCATACTGGTTGGTTATAGTTCATGAGTGCGAACAAGTCGTACTCTAAGGTCACACCTGGATTAACTATAGAGTCTCCTTCATCGCCATTGTCTTTTCCTAAAAGTACGGACTTGATCATTAACCCGAGGGGTGAAAAGCTAAATGTTGTTTTATTTTCATTGGGATCAGTGACAAGCCGTACTTGCATCAAACGATAGTCGTAAATAGCTGTACTTTGCATGCCAAGAGCGTCTGTCGATAGTATAGGCTTCAATTGATAAACATCATAGTCTATGGTGCTCTATTTGTCAAATACATCTCTTACAGCCAATGGAAGACCTACCGCTCCGATGGGGTTTACTTGAAAATCAAATTTCGTTCTCGATCCTTCGACATACCATCCTTCGACAAAACCTTCTGGACCGCCATTATGGTATGTATATCCTGCTTTTGCATTTTGCAATGATGCTACAAAGTCGGGAGGGAAATTAGACCAATCTGGAACACCATTCGTATAATATGGGGGGATATCAGTACCATAAATATTCAATAATTCATCAGGTGTTATTGCCAAAGCAATACTTCGAGTTGGAATTCCATAAACTCCAATATTACCAAAAGGCAAGTTGGAAAATGCTACACCGTCATAATAATTATAAGAAAGCGCGAGCAGCCGTAATGAAACGGATGTTCCCGTGATAAGTAGTGTTTTTAACTCAAAAACAGAAAGACTTCCATTATTTGTCGCTTCTTTAGATTGCATTTTACTCACCCTATTAACCATATACTGACTGGGGGTATTCACATATATATAGGTCGATTCATTGACGGTGGCATAATATCCTATCCCATCATCGTAATGAGAACCGGCGGATGGAAGAGCATCTCCTGTCAAGGGATTTTTTCCGCGGGGAACGGCAATATTTATTTGTTTCAGCGCCTGTCCATAATGGTCATAATCTTCTGTAAATGAAAAGGAAGTCATGGGTTCAGCACCTCGTTCCCACTGTGTACTTCTACTAGCAATTCCGTAAGAGAAAAAAATGTGATTTGAATTTCTAGTGGTCGCTAGAGTGTTTATCACTTCATTGGTATTAGGAGAGTCAATTAACCGCAGTCCAGTTTGTGTCTCACTCACGGTAAAGGGCCTGTTTTGCCTAATGCTCCCATCCATAGAATAGAGTTCTGTACGCAATTCGGCACCTCTTAGGGTTCTGAAAGCATCTCTTCTTGCCCGTCGTGATAGACCACCTATCATTTCTCTCATTTCAGCTGGACGTGAGAGCATGTTTTGATCTTCTTGCCAGTATTCTTCAGAAAAATCCAATTCTTTCCAATTACCATATTCAGAGCCTACAGGACCAAGGTGATACCAGTTTTTTACCATCAAAGGCGGCATGTAGTTCGTTTCACTTACGCCTGAGAAATCTTCATTAAGCACTAGGTTATCTTCATGATACCGGTCAAAAGTTTCAGTATCAAATTGATCTACTCTAGCAAATCCTCGATACTCTCTTTCGCCTCCATCCCAATAGCCATGATGATAAAAGTATCTAGTGGTAAGCTTGCCTTTAGATATTGTATCTATAACTTCTACCCTTGAGACTACCTGTACAGGGAAGGGTAATTTTGTCTTCCAATTTCCAACATTTCCGGTATAATCAGCTGCCGTATCAATAGCATTTTTCTTACCATATCTATCCAATAGGTAGTAATATACAGAGCTCTTATATTCTACCTTAGTGACTGCTCCAAGATTGTTTTTCATTTCGGTCATGATATATGGCTTTAAGCCAGCATTGATGTCGAGATAATAGTATCGTTCATCACTCAGTCCTTGGTCATAAGACCACAATATCCCTGCCGTTCCTGTGCCCATCAGATCTACCATTCTTACTGAATCTCTATTGCTGAATCTTGGGGTTCCTTTGATGATGATTGGTTCGCTCCAAGCATTGCCACTTTGATTGATCCAAACCGTTATCTTATTGTTTTCGACATAGACCAAATCCGTCACCCCATCGCCATTAATGTCTGCAACCAATAGTTGAGAAGGATTGTATTGATAGCCAAATTTCGGGCTATTGCGCATGGTTCGTTTTTTATCAAAATTCCCATAGCCCTTATTTGGCCAATACATCACAGAGCCATTTTGAATCTGAACGACATCTTGCATTCCATCACCAGTAAAATCACCTGTGCGTATCCTAGGGTCTGCAAAATTGACATTGGGGAAATCGTCTAGTCCTCGTTTGTTTACTCGTTTTACCTCTGACCATCCGATTGCTGTATTATGTTCTCTTAAACCGCCACGTTCGTTTTCGTTTTTGGAGAGGGCGGGGTTTTGAAAATAACATACTAGTTGACTTCCATTGACCAATATATCGGTGCGACCATCACCAGACAAGTCCATAAATTGCACTTGTGCTGATTGAAGATTGAGTGGTGGTCGGGTTTTATATTTTCGAAAAGAATCCTTATCCCATTCGCCGTCGTGATTTAGAGAATAGTATCCTGCGAAATTATCTCGATTAATAACCAAGTCTATTCTTCCATCACCATCGGCATCCATCAGCTGTACGCCTGGGTCAGCAAGGCTTAATCCAAGTGGACTTTTATCCATTAAACTAGCTCTTGAGAACTCCCCATTACCTTTGTTCTTCCATACTCGAATGGGTTGCCCAGCGCTCATTTGCACAAAATCTGGTAATCCATTTCCGTCGAGATCTATTAGGTCAAGTTCAGGATGATTAAGATGTAGGTTGGGTAAGTGCCGACCAGTTATAGGAATAATATCCCTGCTTGATATCTCGAATTCCGTATAAGTGAATTCAACTGGGGGCAGGCTTTCTACCTCATCTAGATGATAACCTTCTGTAGATACACTCCGAAGAATTGATATTCCATTAGAATATAATATACCAATAGTATCTTGGTAGTTTAACAGATATGAACGAATATGAATGTTATTGTTATTATTGTTTAGTGGATAACCCTCAGGCATGTCTTCATCTAGAGGGTGAGAATAAGTCCGTATCTCATTACATCGCTTACTGGTTCTGGTATTAAAGGCATGACGGAAGTTTGAAAACGCATCAACTCTTTGTTCGTACAAGAACTCAATAGAGTGTAAGAATCTTCTTTCGTTGTTATATGTATAGTTGTTGAATTCTATTTTTACGAGATACAATTGGTTACTGAAATATGGTGTGGTTTGCAGATCCTGTTCGTAATAGTATTCTACTGAATTACCAAAAGGATCAATGGTGGTTGCTATTTTCCAACAAGCTATGCGCTTGTTGTTCTCAGGATCAGTTAGTACAGCAGTTCTAGTGTTTTCACCATGGGATTTACCGTAGTAAGTTACCATTCCGTCCTTTGTTTTTACTCGCCAATAGTTTTCTCCATTGGTGGATTTTAGATGATCTATTTTGGCAAATAGTCCTTCCGTTCTTGGACGGTAACTGATTATTGTGGTGATGACACCCGTTAATTCATCCGTAACTTGATTACTTTCTACAGGAATAAGATCCTCAGCACCTGAAAGCACAAATACATCTAGTAAATCATCATATTTAGGAATCCCAAGATTTGTCTTACGGCTAATTTGTGGCAGTGACATATTCCATCCCAATCCAAAACAACTATTGCCGTTGCCCGTACTATATCCGAGACTTAGACTTGGTTGCATGCCATTTCTTCCGGGTGGAACAGCTATGGGCACAGTGAAGTTTCCTGTTCCTGTGAAGAGGTTGGGGGAGAAGCTTTCGCCCATTCCACTGATAGCTCCTCCACCTTGCGGTAGTGAGATTACATTTTGTCCTGTTCCTGATTTTTCTTCTTGCATTCTACTTAATTAAATTTGAAGTGGTATTAAGTTACACCATGAGTTCATATCTGATTATTTCAATATTACTCACCATATTG
>JAJRRH010000050.1 GCA_024279715.1 Bacteroidota bacterium | reverse complement strand
TAGATCTATTTGCACAATTGAGAGAATTACGTGCCGATTTAGCCGAAGAGAATGACGTAGAAGTCTATCAAATTTTTCCGCAACGTGCCCTATTCGAAATGTGCGAATTCTTTCCCAACACACCCAAACTCCTAAAAAAAATAAACGGCCTTGGAAAAGTACGCGTCGAAAATTATGGGGAAGAGATCATAGAAATAATACAGAAATACATCGACAACAATAAACTCTCCCCCAAAGAATACGTCAAGGAAGAAAAAAAAGAAAAACAATCTCCCACCAAACAAATATCCTACGAGCTATTCAAAAGTGGAAAATCAATCGCTGAAATTGCCAAAGAAAGAGAACTAGTACCTTCTACCATTGAGAGCCACTTGTCCCATTATGTCGGAACAGGAGACCTGCCCATCACAGACCTCATGAGCAAAGAGAAATATGAGGAATTGAAGAAAATAATGAAAAAAATAAAATACGAATCCTTCACCGACCTCAAACATACAATCGACAACAAATTCAGCTATAACGACATTCGTCTTGTGGCATTGAAATTGGGTTCTGAGAAAACGAATATGTAATGTCCGTATTGATAACCAGTCCATGGGATAATCAAACTCTATATCAACCTTCTTTCTAGGCTCGGCTACTCAATGTTATAATAATGTCACCCCTTCAGGGTTTGGATTGGGTATTGGTTTTTTAATGCTAGAATAATGTCACCCCTTCAGGGTTTAATCTACGATCGGCTACTCAATGCTACAATAATGTCACCCCTTCAGGGTTCAATCAACGCTCAGCATTATCGCATTCCAGCATTATCGCATTATCGCATTCAAGCATTCAAGCATTATCGCATTCAAGCATTCAAGCATTCATTCCACACTCCAACCAGCCATTCAAGCATTCATTCCGCATCCCCGATACGAAACCAACACCTCACCTTTAAATACAATTCCAATCCAAAAAAAAACACCAAAAAAAAATTACTAATATTACACCCAATTAAAAATACACCTGAACAAACTCCAGTGAATGAATAAAATCTTTCCATTTCTAGACTGGCTTCCCTTGGCAAAAAAACACTGGAAGGATGATTTAATAGCGGGCATCACGGGTACCATCATCGTAATACCCCAAGCGGTAGCCTTCGCAATGATAGCCGGCATGCCGCCGATATATGGATTTTACACCGCTATGCTCACCCCAATTATTGCAGCTTTTTTCGGATCGTCATACCACCTTGTCTCTGGTCCTACCACTACTAGTTCCATCGTATTATATTCCATCATCAGTCAATACGTAACCCCAGATAATGACATCGAAGCATTCGTTTCTCTTGCCATTCTGTTATCCTTCATGGCAGGTGTCATCAAACTCGTCATGGGATTGGCTCGCATGGGCAAACTTGCCAATTTCGTATCCAATTCAGTCATCATAGGATTCTCCGCAGGCGCAGGTGTACTTATCGCCTTCAAACAACTCAAACACATCTTCGAAATAAAAGTACCCCAAGGAAGCTCATTTTACAATATCGTAGGTTACATCGCCAACCATATTTCAGAAACCAATTGGCATGCATTTCTTGTCGCTATCTCTACCCTTGCGGTGGCGCTACTAATAAAAAAAATAAAACTCCTCTCTCGACTATACATGCTCATCGCCATGGTCTTCGGCAGCCTCTTAGCACTATACCTTACGTTCATGGGGTTTGACGTACTTACTGTGGGTAAAATACCTTCTAACCTTCCCCCTTTTCGACTACCCGATTTCGACCTAGAAAACATGAAATCCCTTACCAGTGGCGCCATCATACTCGCTACATTAGGGCTAGTAGAAGCCGCTGCCATCTCTCGTTCCATAGCATTGCACACCCATCAGAAACTCAATACCAACCAAGAATTCGTCTCGCAAGGAATAACGAATGTAGTCTCTACTTTTTTCTCATGCTATACTAGTTCGGGATCTTTCACTCGCTCCAGCATCAACTTCCAATCGGGTGCCAAAACACCCATGTCAGCCGTAATATCGGCAATAGGACTAATGATCGTCGTATTGCTATTTGCCGAATATGCAGCCTATTTGCCAAAACCAGCAATGGGTGGCATCATACTCCTCGTAGGGTACAACCTCATTGACTTCAAGCACATCAAACAGATATTCCAAAGCAGCAAAAAAGAACTCATCGTATTTGGCGCTACCTTCATCGGCACTTTGTTTCTCGACCTAGACCAAGCGCTCATGATCGGAATTTTCCTTTCCTTCTTTTTCTACATGGAAAGAACTTCCAAACCCAACATTGCCACATTAGCGCTCAATGATGATGGACGCCTTATCAATACTATTCGTGATGAAAAAGCCAAAGAATGTTCTAATCTAAAAATCCTCCGTATCGACGGCTCATTGTATTTCGGCTCTATTGAAAAAATATCCGACTTCCTAAACAACCTATATGACGACAATAAAATCCAGCATGTTTTAATCGCTGCCGATGGCATCAACTTCATCGACCTGGCAGCAGCAGAATGGCTGAGCAACGAAATTCTCAAATGGCAAAAAAATCGTGGCGGCATCTATATATCAGGGCTCAAACTTATCAGTCAAGATGTACTGCGTAAAGGAGGCTTTCTCCAACAACTAGGCGATGGAGTATTCTTTAAGGATAAAAAAAATGCCATCAACGAAATCCATAAAAAAATCGACACTCCTTGTGAGATTATAGCTTTTGAAGAATGTCATTAACCATACCACTAAATGCTCATATTCATTAATCCTACCTTCAAAAGTATGTAACCATTGTTGCAGAAATTCAAACAAATTCGATTTAACTTTGCAAAATAATAGCCGTAGCTGACTCCCTATGAACATAAAAAGTTTTTTTCCAATACTAGAATGGCTCCCATCCTATAAAAAGGAATGGATTAAAGGTGACCTAAGCGCTGGGGTCACTGTAGGCATTATGCTAATACCACAAGGTATAGCATACGCCATGATAGCTGGACTCCCTCCTATCTACGGACTATATACCGCTATGATTCCACAAATAATCTATGCCATCTTTGGTACATCCCGGCAATTGGCAGTAGGCCCAGTAGCCATGGATTCATTGATCGTTGCTGCTGGCGTTGCTGCACTGGCGGAATTAGGGTCTGATAAATTTATCGAATTTGCCATCATGCTCGCTTTTATGATGGGGGTATTACAAGTACTTTTTGGCGTATTCAAACTCGGATTTCTAGTCAATTTTCTTTCCAAACCAGTAATTAGTGGTTTCACCACAGCTGCAGCTCTTATCATTGGACTCAATCAGCTCAAACATCTTACAGGCATGAATCTAGGACGCAACAACAAACTCCAAAATATCCTTGCAGATGTAGGACAAAATTTTGGATCCATTCATTGGCTCACCCTTCTAATAGGTGTATTAGCAATACTCACCATCATTCTCCTTAAAAAATATACTCCTAAAATACCCGCAGCATTAGTCGTTGTCGTCATGAGTATCCTCGCCGTAAAGTTTTTACACCTTAATGATTATGGTGTAAAAATAGTAGAAACTATTCCCGAAGGACTCCCTGCCTTTAGAATGCCAGTGTTTGACAAAAAAACAATGACCGATCTATTTCCTATTGCCCTTACCCTGTCTTTTATTGCGTTCTTAGAAGCAATATCCGTAGCCAAAGCAATAGAAATAAAACATACAGACTATAAAGTAGTGCCCAACCAAGAACTAATCGCACTAGGACTTGGTAATTTTATAGGCGCATTCTTTCAAACCTATCCAGCCACTGGAGGCTTTTCTCGAACTGCAGTCAATGACCAAGCAGAAGCCCACACTCAACTAGCTTCCCTCATCTCTGCCGCTGTAGTAGCATTGACACTTCTTTTTCTTACCCCCGTTTTTTACTTCCTCCCCAAAGCCGTTTTGGCAGCAATCATCATGGTGGCAGTATTTGGTCTTTTGGATTTCAAAGTACCAAAACAATTGCTCCAATACGCCAAAAGAGATCTCGTAATTCTCAACATCACCCTATTGGTAACGGCCACGGTTGGAATTAAAGAAGGCATACTCGCTGGTATTATTCTTTCCCTCGGCATGTTAGTCTATAAGAGCACCAAGCCCCATATCGCAGAACTTGGACAAATACCTGGAACGCATTTCTACAGAAACAAAAAACGCTTTAGTGATGTTATCATCAATGACGATATACTTATCGTACGATTTGACGCGCAACTTCACTTCGCCAATACCACATATTTTAAAGACAAAATTCAACAAAAAGCGGAAGATAAAGGCCCACAATTAAAACTTGTAATCATTGATGGTGAAAGTATCAATAGTCTAGATAGCAGCGCCGTATTTGCCCTCAATGAAATTCTAGATTACTTCAAAAGAAACGAAGTGGAAGTCATCTTCTCAAGTCTGAAAGGGCCTGTGAGAGATACCATTCGGAAATCTGGACTGATTAAAAAAATCGGCTTTGATAGATGTTTTATTAGCGTACAAGAGGCGATAGATTGTTATAAAAATAAATGCCATGATGTCTCCAAAGAGGTAAAACATGAGCACTACATCAAACAATCTTATTAACAATTGCGATAACCCGAAGTATGCATTAGGACTTTCTATTACGAGCCCAAACTATTGCAAAATAAACCGTTTTGCTAACTTTTCTAATCTAACCCGAAAAATTCAACCATTTTTCAGCGATTAAGTAACACCTGCGAGTTTGGGTGTTTATAAATCGGGCTAACCATAACGGTGCTATGCTAAAATTAGTCAAAGTCCATATTTTATTGTAACTTGAACTCTCATAACAAAATCCTAATACGTAATTCGGGTTTAAAAACAGGTAAATGTAACAAAGGTTACCTATGGATCTTAAAAAAATTCGTACATTTGAGACAAGAAATTAAAAACATAAAAAGAATTATGAAAATAGAACAACTGTTTACTGGATGCCTAGCAGAAATGGCATACTACATAGAATCGAATGGCGAAGTAGCCATCGTAGATCCATTAAGAGAAACGGAGCCATATCTAAAAATGGCTGAGGCAGACAATGCCAAAATTAAATACATATTCCTAACACATTTTCATGCCGATTTCGTTTCTGGACAATATGATCTTGCGCAAAAAACTGGCGCTAAAATAATCTTTGGACCCAATGCAAAAACTGAGTATGAAATATATAACGGAACAGATGGAGAAGTTTTCAAACTCGGAGACGCCCAAATAAAATTACTTCATACACCAGGTCACACTATGGAATCTTCCTCATATCTTATTACAGATGAAGAAGGAAATACACCATGCATTCTTACTGGTGATGCATTATTTATTGGTGATGTGGGTCGTCCTGACCTAGCCACCAAGGCAGGTGACATTACAGAAGCGGACTTAGCTGGTCTTCTATTTGACTCTCTAAGAAACAAAATCATGCCTCTACCAGACGACATCCTCGTATATCCAAATCACGGTGCGGGATCTTCATGTGGAAAAAACATGAGTTCTGAAACTTTTGATACCCTAGGAAACCAAAAGAAAACAAACTATGCTTTGCGTGCTGACATGACCAAAGAAGAGTTTATTCAAGAAGTAACTGCAGGTCTTAAACCACCACCACAATACTTCCCAAACAATGTAAAAATGAACAAGTCAATCAATACAAGCATTGATGAAGTTTTACACAGAGGCTCAACGGCTCTTGACCCTGCCACCTTCAAAGAAATGAGTGAAAAGTCAGATATACTCGTCATTGATACTCGTTCTAAAGAATCTTACACAGAAGAAGGAACAGTCCCAGGCGCTTGGTTCATAGGAATAGACGGAAGTTTTGCCCCTTGGGTAGGAGCTTTGGTCACTAATATTCAACAAAAAATCATCTTCATAGTAGAAGACGAAGCAAGAGTAAATGAAGTTGTAACACGATTCTCAAGAGTAGGGTACGACAACTCGATAGGGTATCTTGTTGGGGGTATTGCCAACTGGAAGGCACAAGGGCTTGACGTAGATAAAATTGGCTCTATCTCAGCCAATGAATTTGCAAAAAAACTAGCTGACGGTACTATGGAAAAACCAGTGGATGTAAGAAAAGAATCCGAATATCTGTCTGAACACGTACAAGGTGTTGAGAATTTTCCTTTGGATTTCATCCACTCCAACTTTGCTGAAATAGATCCAAACAAAGAGTACTTCTTACACTGTGCCAGTGGATATCGTTCTTTGATTGCAGCATCTATTTTCAAAGCAAACGGTGTCAAAAACGTTACCGATGTACGTGGAGGATTTAAGGATCTAAAAGAGACGAACGCCCCACTTACAGAATATGTATGTCCAACGACACTACTCTAATTAGACACTAAAAATACAATCAAAATCAGCTGTTCATTTTCGTTTGAACGGCTGATTTTTTTTACCCAAAATCGCATTTAGTATTCAACACCATCTCCTCTTAACCCGCTTTATACCTACAAAAACGAAGTTTATTGTATGAATACTTCGACAAGCTCAGCAGAACTGCGAGATGGGTTGTGTGAAGCAAAGCGGGTAACCCCGATTTAGAAACACCCAAATT
>JAJRRH010000049.1 GCA_024279715.1 Bacteroidota bacterium | reverse complement strand
GGACAATGTCAATAAGAAACCAAATTACCAACGCATAGGGCAGAATCACGACGAGTAAGACAAAAGTAAACGAAAGATTTGGTGACGGTTGGCACTTTTTTCGTTCTTTTTTTTGATAAAAAAAGGACAATAAAAAAAATGGATAACCCGCAAAACGACAGGAGAAATTAATTATTCCGAAATGTCGAGTGAGGGTAATAATATTATGCGAACATCAAGGGTTCTAGGCAATAATTTGCGATAATGTCGCACGATCTCCTGCATCTTAGCGGACTAGCATAAAAAAAACATGAATTTTCGGGTTTGTCACCATTTTTGCACCAAATCACTCTGCGGAGGCAAAAATATCGCCAAACTTACGTGCGGCCGGACTTCTAATCACCTTGCTGTTAAAGATCCTGGCTCCAATTCCGACTGCCACTTCATCCGTCAGATTCTTGTTAGATACAGTGTCGTCCCTTTACTCTTCAATCAGCGCAAGATATCTCTTGGTTAAGTCAGCCACTTCAAAATGTGAAGAGTCAAAATCAGTAGGAAAGGATAAGTTATCCTTCGTCCAGTCAGAGTGAATTTTAATAAATCCTTCT
Organism: Bacteroidota bacterium; assembly: GCA_024279715.1. Taxonomy (GTDB): domain Bacteria; phylum Bacteroidota; class Bacteroidia; order Flavobacteriales_D; family JABDKJ01; genus JAJRRH01. The sequence continues at coordinate 4,925 of JAJRRH010000049.1, read as the reverse complement.
TGGATATTACCGGGACTCATGGCGTATCCAATCTTCTGTTGGGTCACTTCTTTTCCAGTTTCACCTGGGGTCGAAAACACGGCTATTTTTCTTCTTTGAGCAATATACTCGAAGAATTTGGTACTCTTAGAATAATTCATGTCATCGGTTAAGAACAGCAAGCAAATATCCGCCTCATTAATATTTTGATACACTTCTTCGATACTGACCATGCCATGGTGGTATAGGGTGTCCTTTAGGAGTGGATCATCGAAAAAAGGAGCGTAATTCGTGTTCTTGCGCCCATAAAAATCAAATCGAAGAGACTTGAAAACATTAGGATGACTGACGCTAAGCTCTTTAAGTTCATCTACGAACGAGCGAAAGATATGAAGAGCAGGGTCATATAAGGATCCTGTAAGTACAAATCTTAGATGATCGGATTTCTTTTTTTCAATAAATTGATGGCTGCTAAAGTCTTCAGAGTCATAGCCATTCGAAACGGTATGAAAAGCAGTCTTGCCTAAAGAGCGGTTTTTAAAGTAGGAAGTGGTTTCATCATAGACTGTTACGACATGGTTAAATTTGCTCATCACCTGTTGTTCGAAATGTAGGACTTCTTTTTTTCTCTCATCAGAAAGTGTTTCAAAACCGTATGCTGTCTTGTTGTTTGCCCATGGATCTCTGATGTCAGCAATAAACTTCACATTCGGAAAGTCTGGAATCAACTCGGTGAGATAGTATAAATACTGAAATGGTGCGCCAGTGGCTATGACAGTGTCATATCCTTCTTCAAGTTTTTTTCTGAGTTTCGGAAACAGTGACTTCTGCCAGTAAGAGGAGCGGTCATAGTAGTTTCCACGAACTTCTTTTTTTACTTTTAGGATGGCTAGACGATATTTTAGTTTGTCAACTACCCCTTCAGGATAGGAGTCTAAGACGTTTGGGTAGCCATTTTTCAAATAGACGACCTTCTCTTTTTTAAGCAATGATTGAATGTCGCTTTGCCAGGGGCTTTTTTGGCCCCTACCTATGTCAGAGGCTAGCACACAGATGTCATGACCGGCACGATCCATGTACTTTGCAAACTTTGCCCACCGTCGTCCACCGATTGATGGAGATGGGGGAAATGTATAAGTTAGGATTAGAATTTTTTTCATGAACCAAAATATTGCGTAAAGATACAGTTACTTCTTTTATTCGTGAGACTCTGAAAAAATATTTTAATTTATTGGTTAGTTGAACTAATCCCGTTTATTTTTTAGCGAGATACGAGTTTAATACTTCGACCCTTTGGATCTATTCCTTTTTTGAGTACGGGATTCTGTTCTGAAATTTAATATTTTCAAGCCAAGTTTTTGACTTTTTAGACTCCTGAATTTTTATAAATTTCTTCTAGCGACCTCCTCTTGTCGACCAATACATCTCATACAGACATGAAAAAAAGAGTAAGAGAAGTTTTTTATGGTTACATTTATTGACCATCTTGATGCCAACGTCATTGTGGTGAATACCGACCAACGAGAACCTCTTTTCTAACCTTATAAATGAATGCCATTATGAAAACCACCCCTAAAATTATAGTCTCTTTTTTATTTTTAATAAGCACTGGTAATTCTTTTGCCCAAGAAGCTTTTACCGTCTCCACCTTTCACAATATCAGTATCTATTGGTCACCTGACAATGGGGCAGAGGGAGTGGCAGTGGGTGTAGAATTCAAACCCACAGATAGTGAGGTGTGGAGAGATGGCCTAGATATGCGCTACAATCCTATTCCACAGTCGGGCATCAATCCTGTGACAGGTCTGCGAGGAGATAAAGCCGACTATCGGGGCTGCATCGTCAATCTACAACCCAATACCGTTTATGACATACGTTTGACCTTGGAAAGTACCGGGGAGGTAACTAATCTGCAGGGTGCTACCTGGAGTGAAGAGTTTCCAATAGGTCAAGTCATAGAACCAGGCAGTATGACTACTCGATTGAGCTATGGCAACCTTACTGGAACACCAGAGGCATACGTTCTAATCGATGGCACTAATGAAACGATACACATTGATGACGGCTCTGTGCAGTGCATTCGGCTAATTGATTGTGCGTATGTCATCATCAGGGGTTATACGATGACCAATGCAGCGGAATCGGCTATTCGACTTTTTGGTAGCCATCATATCGTTATCGAGAATTGTGATATAAGTGATTGGGGAGAAGAGGATATTCCAGGTACTGGCTTTGGTGTGGGTTATCAAGCTGGAATATACGCAGGAGCTAATCATGCGTATAGTTGTGTTTTTCAGAGAAATAAAATCCATCATCCCAAATGGGATACCAATTCATGGGCGGAGCTCCATGATCCAAATTCTGACCCAGAGAATCATAGCAATTACCACCCCGATGGGCCGCAAGGAATAGCGCTTGGCGAGTGTAATATTGGCAACAATGTTATTCGCTATAATGAGATGTGGAGTGATGAGGAACATTACTTTAATGACATATTGGGACTTTGGGCAAATGGCAGTTACGCTGGTTTTCCTGGGCCTGATTCAGATATTTATAATAATTATCTCGCCAATTGTTTTGACGATGGCATTGAGACTGAAGGATGCAATACCAATGTGAGGATATGGAATAACTATATCGAGGAAGTGTTTATAGGAATAGGAAATGCAGCTTCTTCCATAGGGCCATTATACGTATGGCGTAATGTGAGTGGTAGAGCATACAGTCATCAAGGTAGTGTCTATGGCGATTATGGTGGGTTCTTAAAAATGGGATTTGCCAATTCAATAGACTGGATGACAGGGCACATGTATGTTTTTAACAATACAATCCTTCAGCCAAATGATCACGGATGTGGTGGACTTGGAACGAGCTATGGCTCCAACAGATATATTAAGCATTGTACTACGCTCAATAACATCCTACAAGTTCGCTCATCGACGAACAATTCTATATCTACGGAAGCAGACAATGTAGATAATAGTTATGATTACGACCTGACCAACCATCCTATTCCTATAGGTCAGGAAGGCAATGGAATTACCGGCGAACCTACCTATAGTATTGGTGCACCTACATTTGATTTCGCTTCTAAAATGGGAGACTTTCAACTGAGTACTGCTAGTCTCGGATATGATGACGGAGTAGTTATTCCAAACTTTTGTGATTCGTATATGGGCGAAGCACCAGATATGGGCGCACATGAAAATGGCTGGGACGCTTTTGAGTATGGCACACTATCTACTTTTAATCCTCCTAACAGTATAAACTCGCCTACTTGGTCACTGACGTTGAAAGCGCAGCTGCAAGGGGCATCTATCCCCGGAGTTGGTCTCATGCATGATGCTCTTCGACAGTCCAATGTGATTCCCACTGAGGAGCCATATACTGCACTTGGATACACCCAGGTAAGCGGTGGTGGAGAAATTGTTAGTCCAGCTGTACTGGATGTGAATGGTAGTGATGCCATTGTCGATTGGGTGTTGGTAGAGCTAAGGGGTGGTGTCATCCCCAATGCCATCGTTGCAACACAAGCTGCATTGATTCAAAGGGACGGTGATGTGGTGAGTATAGATGGAGTTTCGCCAGTAGTTTTTGATGCAGGTATACTGCCCGATGCAGTGTATATCGTTCTTCATCATCGAAATCATCTCGGGGTGCGAACTCTCAATTTTATCAATACGAGTCTGCCTGCAATGGTAGATTTTAGTAATCCAGCTACTGAAGTGTTAGGTAATAATCCGATGATACTCATGGATGGAAAGAATATGTTAGTGTCGGGGGATGCCAACAATGACGGTGCAGTGAACACTAGTGATATTAATAGTAATTGGCGTATGCAAAATACGATTCCATTTGTTTACCTCAGTACAGGTGCTGATTTCAACCTTGATGGCACAGTCAATGCAGTAGATAGGAATCTGTTTTGGCGAATGAATAACGGAAAGATAGAAGAGCTAGAATAGAAGTGTCTTGAGATATTTATGATGTTCAAACCCATTTGCAGGTTTACAAAACTATCGGAGAATTAAAAGGCTTCTCCAAAAGAGGCTATAACCTAATGTCTGGAGAGTGAAATTCGTAAGGACAGGATAGGCCGTGGAATTGGTTTCTCCAGTATATTTTACCATGATCGCATCCAGTGATATTATCTTTTTTTACCTGGATTTTCTATTTTGAACACAGTCCCTCTTTGTTAGACGTAAGGGGTGTTGAATTGTTAACCCGCTTTATACCTACAAAAACGAAGTGTATTGCATGAATACTTCGACAAGCTCGGCAGAACTGCGAACTGGGTTGTGGGAAGCAAAGTTCGAAACTCCGATTTAGCAACACCTAAAATTGGGCGTTTGAAAAAATCAAAATATGCAGGTGTTACTTAAATTGCTGGAAAATTGATGAATTTTCCAGGTTAATTTCCTTCATCTTTGTGGTGCATTACATGATTCTTTTTAGATAATTTGATTTGTTTCTGTAAAAATAATATCGCATTATTTGTATTTGTTAGTTGTACAAACTCAACGATTAATGATAGTTTAATTAATGTGTTGATTTATATGTAAATTGAATTAATTTCGGGTTTAGAAAAAAATAATGTGACTTTTTAATTCTTACTAGTCTTAATGGTGGAGGCAATCCAAAGAGGGGAAGTAATTCTCCTCCGAGTTGTTTTCATGAATAGTTGGTTGGTAGGTACAGGTCTTAGGATCTGTACCTCTTTTTTTATTGAAATTTGGGTGTTGTCGAAAAACGAATGAATAATTTCACCCGTATTATTCTTCGATAAAATATAAAAAAATCTATCCCTCAATCAGCAAAAAATAGCTCAAAAAGACGAAGTTTATCCCGGATTACATATTTCTACTGCATAATAAATTGGTGAAAACAGAAGTTTTTTCATATATTCGTAACTAGTAACGTATTAAATTACATAGTTTATGAATTTT
>JAJRRH010000048.1 GCA_024279715.1 Bacteroidota bacterium | reverse complement strand
TGACGGTTGGCACTTTTTTCGTTCTTTTTTTTGATAAAAAAAGGACAATAAAAAAAATGGATAATCCGCAAAACGACAGGAGAAATTAATTATTCCGAAATGTCGAGTGAGGGTAATAATATTATGCGAACAACAAGGGTTTTAGGCACTAATTTGCGATAATGTCGCACGATCTCCTGCATCTTAGCGGACTAGCATAATATAATATCTTCCAGAAGAAACATCCAAGAATAAAAAGGAATAAAAAATGACACTCCAACAAAGGTAACCAGTCAGCTGCCCCGTACCACAACGCCCTAACATTCCAATTCCCAATCCACAACAATCCAATTTAAGCTCATGCGTATTTTAATCATCTGTTCCTAAACCAAAAGACACAAGGTCTTAGAACAAAACTAGGTGTCAATAGAAGTCAAAAAATTCCGTTCCAACCATAAATCCCCTAGATGCCCCTATAACATATACCCCTCAAGCCACTATCTTATCGTGCAATCGAACTATTGTAAAACAAAGTTCAAGAATCATCGTTTGTCATTCAGTACCTAACGGTTGTTAAATTAGGTAGGATTATTGCATGAACAAACTTACCTTTGATTAATCAATAATATACTGAATATGTCACAAGACCATAAAAGAGTAGAAAAGATTATAGCTTCTTTGGAGAATGAGAATAGTTTTGATGAGCTAGCGAAGCAAGTATCTGCTAAATCTGCAAAGGAAGTTGCGGCTATGGATAAGGAGCAATATGCCAACGATTACACCGTCAGCGGTCAACAATCAAGACTTGCTTTTTTAAAGAAGAAAGGTGTTGACCTCGACTTTGTACAAGGGACAAAACGCTTCGAAGACAATGAATCCCTAAAAGGAAACATAGAGAATTATATCGGCATGGCGCAAATTCCCATCGGACTAGCGGGCCCTGTGCTAATTAATGGAGTACACGCCACAGGAGATTTCTTTGTACCACTAGCGACCACAGAAGGGGCATTGGTGGCATCCTATAATAGAGGGATGAAGGCTTGTAGATTGGCGGGAGGTATCACTTCGGTGTGTATTGTCGAAGGGATTCAGCGCAGCCCTTTTTTCAAATTTGACACCGTTGGTGTCGTCGGAAAATTCGTAAAATGGATTCGTAATAATATGGATGAATTTCACGAAATAGTGGGACAGTCTAGCCGGTATGCAAAACTTGTCGATGTAAAAACCAATGTAGAAGGCAATAGTGTAATCCTCACCTTCGATTTCACCACAGGAGATGCCTCAGGACAGAATATGGTAACTATCTGTACCGATCAGATATGCAGATATATTCTAGCCAATTTTGAAACACTACCCAATGAGTGGTATATTGAAAGCAACTACTCCGGAGACAAAAAAGCAACCTCCAATTCTTTCGCCCATGTACGTGGCAAGAAGGTGACGTCCGAAATAGTCCTGCACAAAGACATTGTAAAAAACGTTCTTAAAACCACCCCTCAAAAGATTGCGAAATATTGGCAATCATCCACTTTGGCAGTTATACAAAGTGGATCGATAGGGGCACAGGGGCATGTCGCCAATGGGCTTACTGCATTGTTTATCGCTTGCGGACAAGATGTAGCATGCATTTCAGAGTCTTCCATTGGGCTTACACGCATGGAGGTTAATAAAGACGGGAACCTGTACGTATCATTGACCTTGCCATCGCTTGCGGTGGGCACAGTGGGGGGAGGTACTAGCTTACCTACACAGCAAGAATGCTTGTCCATGATCGATTGCTTAGGTGCAGGCAAAGCAAAGAAGTTTGCAGAAATATGTTGCGCTTTGGCATTGGCAGGTGAAATTTCAATCGCCTCAGCTATGTCAGTAGATCACTTTACAAGTGCGCATAAAAACCTTGGTCGATAGTGGCAAAAGGGGAGAATAGCAAGTCATTTTTAGCACGTTTCTGGATCTATCAAAAAGAACGGTTTCCTTTCATTGCGCATGGATTACTCATCGCAGCGTTTACATTTTCCGCCGTGTCATACTCTCGAATTTGTAGAGGGCAAGAAGGATTTATTCATTGGCAAGACTATGCGATTGGCGTCTTTGCTACTGTAACACTATTTTTTCTAGTAAGAATTTTTGATGAATTCAAAGACAAAGACGACGATGCCAAATATCGTACATACTTGCCTGTTCCACGGGGACTGATATCCCTTAAAGAACTGAAATATATTGGAATAGTTGTAGGTGTTTTGCAAATCGCCATGATCGCTATTCTTCAACCACGAATGCTATACCTATATCTCTTAGTCATTGGATACTTGATGCTGATGGGAGTGGAGTTCTTTGTGCCAAATTGGTTGAAAAAACGTCAGATTTTATACATCACTTCTCACATGGTCATCATTCCACTGATTGATATCTACGCCAGTGGATTGGATTGGCTCTTGGGTGATGATAGCCCCCATTGGGGATTGGCATGGTTCTTTGCCGTGTCCTATATGAACGGATTGGTATTAGAGTTTGGACGAAAGTTAAGAACCCCTGAGACCGAAGAAGAAGGAGTGGTGTCTTATACAGGTCTGTATGGTACTAGTGGTGGTACTAGGATATGGATAGGGCTCATGTTCGTGACTATGCTGCTTGCAATGGGCGCATCCCACTATGCTGGTTTTGGTGATATGTCTTATGTCATCCTGTCGATCATCTTCGTGGTTTGTGCGCTGCCCGGTTTTCTATTCTTAAAAAAACCAACCAAAAAACTCACCAAATTCATGGAGTATTCTTCCGCATTATGGACGATATTGATGTATCTCTCCTTGGGGGCTATTCCAATGTTGAAAGCACTTTTTTAATCCCATTCTAAAAACCTAATAAAACGTTCACATACCTGAACAGAGTCTCGTACAATAGTTATTTACTCTTGCCCCATGTCTCATAATCCATGTCAATCGGTCGCTGACCTTCGGGCTCATTTCGCAATGGTTCTACCTCTTTCAAACTAGCATGGAGTTCCTTTGGTAAAGCACTATACAATGCCGTTCCTTTCGTCTTCCATTCGAGCATTTTGTCACTGACCTCCTTGATTACCCGCGCCGGATTTCCAACCGCAATACTTCTGTCGGGGATGTGAGTCCCTTCTGTGACCATCGATAATGCACCAATGATACTTCCTTCTCCAATAATCACGTGATCCATAATGACCGCATTCATCCCAATAAGACAATTCTTGCCGAGGTGACCACCATGAATTATCGCTCCATGACCGACATGCGCCTTTTCTTCTAGAGTCACTGTCGTGCCAGGAAACATATGTATCGTGCAATTTTCCTGTACATTGGCTTCGTCCTTAATGACTATTTTTCCGAAATCTCCACGGAGTCTAGCGCCAGGTCCAATATACACGTATTTGCCTATGACCACATTGCCTATGACTGTCGCTTGCGGATGTACAAAAGCTGTCTCATGTACTACTGGCGTATACCCTTTGTATTCAAATATCATGATTTATTTTTTAACGATTATACCCTTTCGATGATGGCGGCATAGCCTTGACCTACACCAATACACATGGTGATTAGCGCATATTTTTTATTGTTGTTTTGCAGTTCTATGGCCGCTGAATTTAATAGTCGAGCACCTGTCATTCCCAATGGATGACCTATCGCGATAGCGCCACCATTTGGATTAACTCGTGGGTCATCATCCGCAAGTCCAAGTTCACGAGTGACCGCCAATGATTGTGCTGCGAAGGCTTCGTTCAGCTCTATCACGTCCATCTGATCGAGAGTAAGTCCAGCTTTTTTCAACGCCTTCAAGCTTGCACCTACCGGACCAATACCCATGATTCTAGGTTCTACACCTACCACTGCCGAACTCAATATCTTCGCTTTAGGAGTCAACCCATATTTCTCCACAGCATCTTCTGAAGCAATCAATATTGCTGCAGCACCATCATTTAGTCCCGAAGCATTTCCTGGAGTAACGGTGCCACCTTCTTTTCTAAAGGCAGGCCGTAATTTTGCCAACACTTCTAAGCTAGTACTGTCTCTGATGAATTCATCGTTTTTGAATATTATCGGATCCTTCTTTCTCTGCGGAATCTCCACTGGTACAATCTCCTGTGCAAGTCTTCCCGAATTCCTAGCAGCTGTAGCTTTCATCTGCGAGCGATAAGAAAAAAGGTCTTGGTCTTCACGGCGTATTTTATACAAATCGACAAGATTTTCAGCCGTCTGTCCCATGCCATCTACGCCATAAAGTGCCTCTAGTTTTGGATTGATGAATCGCCAGCCAAAGCTGCTGTCAAACATCTTTGCATCACGACCATAAGCCTTTGATACTTTAGAAATAACCCATGGGCCACGACTCATGTTTTCCACACCACCTACGATGAATAAGTCACCATCGCCAGCCTGAATAGCTCGGTGAGCATGTACTGCGGCACTAAGCCCTGACGAACAGAGCCGGTTTATCGTTTCGCCCGGAACAGAGTAGGGGAGACCTGCCAACAACAAAGCCATACGAGCGACATTTCTATTGTCTTCACCAGCTTGATTGGCACATCCAAGGATGACATCATCTATCGCTTCTCCAGGTACGGTGCTATTTCTTGCCATCAATTCTTTGATAACCAAGGCTGCCAAATCATCCGTTCTTACGGCAGCTAGTGTTCCAGTAAAACTTCCTATTGGTGTGCGAATACCATCTATTATGTATGTGTTTTTCATTTTCTCTGATTAATATTTTTCTGATTCTACCTTTTCATCATACACCCTGTGTGAACCTCTTACGTAGAATCCATAGCTTATTGAAAAGGATTGCATGTCCCCGTCAAACATGTCATACTTCGTGGGATATTGTAGCATTGAATACCCGTATCTCAAACGAATATAGGGGTAAAAATCATTACTGTAGTAATAATTGTTTCCCCCAAGTTTGACGTCCAATGAACCGCCAAAATTTATGGAAGTAATAAACTTAATGCCACTCTCTTTATATTCTGGATAATCATCTTGTTCATCCGTCGTGGGTATAAGGTTAAAGGTAGCCATCCCTACCGTTGGTGTAATCTTAAATAGCTCAGAGTCTATAATAACACACCCAACAGCCAACCCTACTGTGGTAAGACCAAGTTCCGTGTTTTTTAGCCATGTGACCTCATCCACAACGAGGCTGTCCCTGTTTTTTGTGCCACCTGCCAATAGTTTAAAATTTAAGTTTAAACGCTTGTAATAAGCATCCATTTCCAATCCAAGTTGGTAACCAGTCTTAAATGTATCATCCAGTGTTCCTGAAAACAATGAAGGCCCACCTCCTAGATTCGCTGTGCCTGACCAGTCATTTAATTCGTAAACGGCAGTCCCGTTTTTCCAACTGTATATGTTGTGTTTCGAGTCTGGATATTTCTCCTTGTATTCTTTAGCAAGAACATTTATTTTGTCAAAAGCAGAAGTGTAATTTTCGGAATAGGAAGCATACTTAAGGCGCTCAAAGTACAATTCTAAGAAGTCCTTGTCTTCTTGTGAGTATGTAGAAGCAAGAATTTCAGCCCTTATGTCATTAGAGATACTATTCATCGAAGTTTTGATTTCCCTATACATTCTATCTGTTGGAGGACGGATATGCGATTTTATTTGGCTTAACGTGTCACTATATGAACGCACCACCGCCATGCCATCTTTCAATTCGGAAGAAAGGATGTCTTCATATCGTCCAGTATAGAAATAGAGCAAATGCTCTTCGAAGATACGAAAGCCTTCATAATGTTCCCCTACATTGTCTAGTAAAAAAGCCAATATCCTATCCACCTTCTCTACATTTCCATCCAAAAAATACTCCCAAAGTAGTTCTCGACCATTTTCGAGAATGAGATTGTGATTTTCATAATTTAATATCTCCTCACGCATCTCCTCATCCGTTTGTGCAATTCCTGTCATCGCATAAAGGGCGAATAAAGAAAGGATAATAATTTTCAGATTTTTCATATCAGTTTTGTTTTAAAAGATTTACCATCATACATCCCATTCTGTTCCATTTCTGAATACAGTGCCTTTAAATACAGCGACCACTTTGTCCACTTGATTGGTGACGATGACATTATACACGCCCGTTCGTTTTCCAAGACTTATTTCTTTGGCTTCAGCAATCAGCACATCCCCTTCTTTCACGGCCCTTGTATGCGCTATGGATGTGTCGATCGACATAGCGTGTATGCCTCGGCTATTGGATGCAAAAGCAAAAGCACTATCTGCCAATGAGTATGTGATGCCACCATGCGCTACCGCAAACCCATTGAGCATTTCTTTCCTCACCGTCATTCGAAGTTTTGAATATCCCTCTGACTCCTCGATTCGCTCTATGCCTAGCCACCGGCTGAACGGATCATTGTTATACATTGCATCTACTATGTCTTTTGCCTTGGTCATCGTTTTAGTCAAAAAAAGTTTTTCCATCCGCCTTCATGTTTCTCAACATCGGACTGCATCGATATCGGTCTTCTCGATAGAAATCGTAGAGTGTGTCCATCTTGTCCACGATTTTGTCAATCCCTATTTCATCTCCCCATCGCAATAAGCCTTTTGGGTAATTCACTCCCTTGGTCATGGCGAGATCAATGTCTTCTTTGCTCGCAATATTCCAAAATACGGCATCTGCAGCTTCATTGATGAGCATGGTCACTATTCGGTCTACAATTTCATTTGCCTTCTCATTGGAGATGTTGCTTTCAGGTTTTGCACTCCCTTCGGAATAGTCGTAGTATCCTTTGCCTGATTTGCGTCCGAGTAGTCCAGCTTCCGAAAGTCTCTTCTGTGTGAAGGAAGGCTTGTAGCGTGGGTCGTTATAGAATGCGTGAAAAACTGTCTCCGTGACAATGTAATTCACATCATTGCCGATATAGTCCATCAATTCAAAAGGCCCCATTCTGAATCCTCCTATCTCCTTCATTGCCGTATCGATGGATACAAAGTCAGCGATTCCTTCTTCATAAATTCTTAATGCTTCACCATAGAATGGTCGTGCCACTCGATTGACTATAAAGCCGGGAGTGTCTTTGACCACCACCGTCTTTTTCCCCCAGGAGTCGATTAGCTCTTTTGCTTGATCCAATATATTTGAACCTGTGGTTATGGAAGGTATAATCTCTACCAACGGCATCAGTGGAGCAGGATTGAAGAAATGAATACCAATCACACGTGAAGAGTCCTCACAAGCAGCGCCAATAGCAGCTATGGATAGCGACGAGGTGTTACTCGCCAAGATGGTTTTATCCGAACAAAGGGATTCTAATTTTTTGAAAACTTGTTTTTTTATGTCGATGTTTTCAATAATTGCCTCTATCACTAGCCCACATGAGGCTAGATCATCAATCTTAGAAGTCCAATGTATTCTCTCTTGTATGCCCTCTATTTGCTCCTTTGTCATTCGACCTTTCTCCACTTGCCGATGGAGTATTGACGACAACTTAGATTGTGCTTTTTCCAGAGCTTTGTCACTCACATCACTCACATATACCTCGTGTCCTGCTGTGCTTGCTACTTGTGCAATGCCGGCACCCATTGCGCCACTACCTACAATTCCAATTTTCATCATTCTCTTATTTCCCTTTAAAAATAGGTTTTCTTTTTTCCAAAAAAGCAGTTACTCCCTCGTTGTAATCGTACGAGTTGGCAGCTTCTATTTGCAATTCTTTTTCTACTTGTAATTGCTCTGTAAAATTATTTTTGAGTCCAAGGTTGAGCGCTCTCTTTGTCAGTCCGATGGCTTTTGTTGGGCGCTTGGCAAGTTTTTTTGCCATGTCGAGAGCCTCGTTAAGGTCAGGGACACATTTGTATATCATGCCAATCCTTTCCGCTTCTTGAGCGCTTAGTTTTTCTCCCGTAAACATTAATGCAGCAGCACGTTGCATGCCGATCAATCGGGGCAGGGTATAGGTGCCTGCACTGTCAGGAATGAGCCCAATGCTCGTAAAGGCTTGTACAAATTTCGCATTCTCCACCGCATACGTAATGTCACAGGCTATAGCGATATTGGCGCCAGCACCAGCTGCTACACCATTGACACCACAGATGAATGGTTTTTCGATTCGTCGAATTCTACTCAACATCGCATTAAATGTCTTGTCTAGAATGTCTCCAAAGTTGGGCACATCATCCCCAATCACCTCCTGCAGGTCTTCGCCAGCACAGAATCCCTTGCCCGAACCCGTAAGGTAGATAGCCCGAATAGCATCGTCTTTCTCGCATTTATCAAGTGTTTCTGCCATTTTGACACCCATAGGGATGTTGAAGCTGTTGAGTACATCTGGTCGATTGAGAGTGATGATGGCTACCGCATCTTGTATTTCAAATAGAATGGATTCCATGAAGTGTAATAATGTTTTAAGCCTTGACAGAGGCTGATTTCCTCGTTAAGTCTATGTTCCTATAATTCGTCACTGCGAAGATAATTTATTCGTATCAATTATGGCCTATGAAATTCGGATTCTTAGTAAAACTTACTTCCAGGTATTGTAAGTTGTTCAAAAGGTACGTTTATTGCAAACACCTAGTACAAGGATATTGGGTAGTAGCGAGATGAAAAAAGAAGAGTCAAATAAAGAAGAGTCAAAAAAGCTATTACAAGCCTTTGTAGTTCCTGTGGTATTGCTCATTTTGATGTGGTCTAGCTATTTTTTGGAAGTTAAGGGTTGGATTTCTATTCGCCAATGGGGCATCAGACCGCTTGAATTGAAAGGATTGTTGGGTATTTTTTTAACCCCTTTCCTGCATGGATCCACTGAGCATCTTTTTAATAATTCCATCCCTCTTCTAGTTCTTGGTGGCGCTTTGTTTTATTTCTATCGAGAGGTAGCACTCAAAACACTTGCTTGGATTGTATTGATGGGCGGATTTTGGGTGTGGGTGAGTGCTCGTCCCGGCACGAATCATATTGGCATGAGTGGTGTAGTATATGGTTTGGTGGCGTTTATTTTTTTTAGCGGAATTCTTCGTAAGCATACAGGTATGATTGCATTGTCTATGCTGATGATTTTTCTATATGGTAGTTTGATATGGGGTGTTTTCCCCATTAAAGAGGGAGTGAGCTGGGAAGGTCATCTTTGGGGTGCTGTGTCTGGCGGTATTCTAGCTTGGTATTTTCAGTACGAAGGGGTTCAGCGTAAAGTGTATCAATGGGAGCTGGATGAAATTGCGGAGCAAGAAGAGCTTGAGCGGTTGCGTAACCTGCCGCCTGATTTTGAAAACACTCATATGACAACGGATAATTGGGAAATAACCTACGAATGGAAGGAGGCAAGTCCGTCAGAGCCCAATACAGAACCCAATACAGATCAGAATACGGAATAGCGAGTTTCTATTCCTTTACGATTTTCACCCGATAAGTGCGGTCATCCGCATCGGTCATTTGGAGAATGTAAATCCCGCCACTCACCCCGTTCAAATCCAATGTGAATTGACTAGACTTTAAGGCGGCTTGTCCTCTTTTTATAAATTCTCCGTTAATGGCATAGAGGGAATATGTGATACTGCCTGTATAAGGCAGGTGGATACGTATCTCCTCGTTCGCAGGAATTGGAAAAGCAATGATATCCTCCATCGCACGTATCGTTTCTATCCCGATGGTTAAGTCCGTGCATCCAGTGACATCAAATTCAGCCATCGAAGACCAAGGCCCATCATTGACTTCAGATAGCGCAACCAATCGCCAGTATCTTCCGTTTTTTGGCGTATCAAGAACTATCGTTTGCGGCGCTGCCGTATTAGTCAGGCTGCCTGAGGCTACCGACTCTCCCCAGTTCGAGAGGTCTTCCGTAAGGTAAAAAACGTAGTTCTTTATCCGCCCATTTTCGCCATCTTGTCTAGGTGTATAGGTGAAACTTGAAATGTGATAAGCCACCCCCATGTCCACCTGTATTTCATGCGGATATGGATCTGTTCCGCTACTCCAACTAGTATGCCATATAGTGTTAATGTCATCGTCAAACCCCATGATGGCAGTGCCGGGGTAGTTGTTCTCTTCACTGTCTACATATTCTAAAGTCCAGTTTGCTTTAGGTACTTCCGCCGGATTGGAACAGTCTTCGATAGAAGGACATGTGGTAGTGCTTACCATATTCTGAATGGTCTTTGTGTATTCTTGATTCCCGACAGTGACCGTAAGCGTGACGTCATACGATTCAGCAGTGCCAAGCACCACCTTCGGATTTCGAATATTAACATCCTCGACGTAGGATGGCATAGGGGAGAAGCTCCAATGCCATGTAGCTCCCTCGTGGTTAAGGATGGAGTGATCGTCAAAATACAACGTGTCCAACATGCAGCTATATTGTTTTTGTGCCACCCACGGATTGATTGATGGCATGAATTCTTCAACGAACAATGGCGACTCCCAAAATCCTGCATTGCCTGCCATCCTAAGTTTGCTATCTCTAAAGAAAGGCATCGCCCTGTTCGTATTTGCTCCTGCGGGATAGTTGTTGTCAAAAGAAGACCAACTGTCGTCCGTTACTCTCCTCATATAGACTTGTGCATTATGCCCATCAGCAGCATTGGAGAAGAGGTAAACAAGATCATTTCCTTCTTCGTCAGGTTGAATAACGATGTTTTTGGTGTGAAGGACAAGGTCGTCCGTCCAGTTCGTCCAAGTGTCTCCGCCATCACTCGACCTGAAAACTTTCCCAATATCCGAGGACCAAGTGCCGTTCATTAGACAGGCATATAGAGTGTTTTCGTCCGTAGGGGAGATGGCAAAATGAGTTTTGCCTTCCCAGTATGAACTGCCGTTACTTCCATTGGTAAGCGTCGGTTTGGCTTCCCATGTGATGCCGCCGTCACTAGAACGGTACAGCCCATAATTATTGATGTCTGCATAAAGTACGAGTGGATTAGAATAGCGTATCTCTAAATGCCGCACTCTTCCGGGGAATTCATAAAGCATATCGTACGTGATACCCATATCTTGGCTTCTCCAAAGGAAATCTTCTTCGCCAAGGTATATCTCTCCGTAATAGTTGGGGTGAAATACCATGTTGCCCCTTCTACCTCCATACTCATCCATATTCGGATACTTGCTGAAGATAAATCGTCCCTCTGGTTCACCTTCTGCCGTCTGTGGTAAGATCCATCCATTACCCAAGTCGTTGAAAGCAACGTGTCTGCTTTTTCCTTGAAGTACCCATCCTGTAGGAGATTCCGCCCCACCCATTCGCAGGGCTTTGTCTTGGTAGAAGTCAGCAATAGCAGTGTTTCCATTATGATATCTACCTCCTACAAGTATATCTTCGTTCCAACCTTGATCTGCTCCCCACATATCGGAACCGACAATGCCTTTGGTGCGTGAAGTGAAGTTGCCCTGGGTTAAATAATCATCCGTGCTGATAGTTATTCCACCATCTGTGGCTAAAATCACCTTGCCATCATTGAGAATTTTCATTTCCTGTGCATCAGGATGGATGGCAAAATCTCCATAGTACCCTCCAATCACAGCAAAGCTAACCCCTCCATTGTCGGATTTGAATAAGGTAGTGGTGCCCACAAATATCAAGTCTGCATCGACGGGGGATATCTCTAGGACTAAGTCATAATAGCCTTGGCCATTATTGAGTTCTAGTGCGGTAGTCTGACCTTCTGCCAATATATTCCATGAATCTTCTGAGTTCGAATATTCATAGAGATGAGGTGTGTTGTTGCTGCTCAGTAGAACCGCCAACATCTTGTTTGGGTCAGCAGGTGTTACCGCCAACAATCCGCCACTTTCTTCGGTAATGTCATCCGGAAAGCTAGTCTGCATCTGAAAAGTACTGCCGCCATCCATCGATTTTATGAGGGAAAAAGAGTTCCCAGACTTGGTCAAGGCAAAAATGATATTTGAATCAACCGAGTGATATTCTATGTCATAAGTCTCTGAAAACCATGGCTGACTCCATGTTTCTCCGCCGTCTGTACTCACATGAATACCGTCACCTGATGAGGCAATTATCTTGTCTGGGTCGTTGATGTCAATAAGTAATTCGTTGGCATAGAACAGATTGTTTAGCGCTAACAGAGGTGTCCAAGACAAGCCGCCATCCAAAGTTTTATGCACTTGACTTCCTGATGCTACATAGACCATGTTTTCATCTGTAGGAGAGATAGCGATAGCAGTGACACCACCGCCAAAATTGTACTGAGGGGCTAATAATTGCCATGACGCTCCTTGGTCAAGGGTCTTGTTTACAAAGCCCGTTTCTGTTCCGCAGTATATGGTGTTTGTATTGGTGGTGGCAACATCGAAAGAATAGATGTTTACTTGCCATGGGCAGGATAGTGGCGATGTCGACGCCCCTGATTCGTTAAGCCAGAAGGTTTCTTTTGGTCCAAGAAATGTCCAGTTGGAGATTGTTTTATTGGATGAGGAAGATTGAAGTTGAGCCTCCTTTTGCCTAGTGTAGTATTTAGTGAGATTAGGTATTTGAATGGTTCCGTCTTGCGAAGTCCATGGTTCTATCCTTCTTTGCCATTGCTTATAATATCGTATGATGGGCTTTAAGTCAGGTCTAGTTTTGTCGTTTGATATTTTATACGCAGCGATGAGGTCATGGTAGTTGACTTCTGATAGATACAACATCTTTGCCCATTGCGGAAAGTCAGCCCTTAAGGATGGTTTATGACTCTTTATCAGTCCCGGACAGTCGTCATAGGGGGTGTATTTTTCTTGACTCCATAGGTTTAGAGTCAATATAAGAAAGAGGGTGAGAAACTTTGTTTTCGAGAAGTTCATTTGCAGGAAGTAAAATCAAATGGCTAAGGTAGTGTATTGATAATTAATATCCTTTTGATTCTCTACTATGTTGTCCACGCTAAGTGCTAATTCAACATCACAGGCATCACCAACATAAGGATGTCTTCGTCCTTGTTTTCGTTGTCAGCTGGCGTGATGATTCCGGCTCTTTTTGGGTTGCTTAGTTTTAGTAAAATGCTCTCAGAGTTTAAGTTAGATAGCATCTCTAAAAGGAATTTTGAGTTAAATCCAATTTCCATATCCTCTCCTTCGTAAGCACAAGTAAGTCTCTCATTTGCTTCGTTAGAGAAGTCGTGATCTTCTCCTGAGATGGTCAATTCACTGCCCGATATTTTTAATCTTACTTGGTTTGTCGTTTTATTACTATAGATAGCAACTCTTTTCACGGAGCCTAATAAAGCCATCCTGTCAATGGTCAATACATTAGGGTTCTCTGCCGGAATAACAGCGTTGTAGTTCGGGTATTGACCGTCTATCAATCGAGCCACGATAGTCATCTGATCGAAAGTGAACATGACATTGGTATTGTTATACTTTATCGTTACCTCTGAATTTGTCCCTGATAGAACGTTTTTGAGGATGTTTAATGGCTTCTTTGGTACTATAAACGAGCTATTTGACTGTGCTTTGGCATCTGTTCTAGTGTATTTCACCAATTTGTGGGCATCCGTTGCAACAAACCTTGCCCCATCTTTTCCTAATTCAAAAAACACGCCTGACATGACGGGCCTTAGGTCGTCATTTCCCGTTGCAAATAAACTGTTGGCAATGCCTTCATGAAGTGCTTCAGACGAAATCGTCATCTCATTGGTGTCCTCTAGCGCAGGTATCTTTGGAAATTCTTCCGCATTGAATCCACTAAGTTTGTATTTTCCATAGTCCGAAAGAATCTCTATCGCATTAGATTCATCAAATGTGAAAGTCAAAGGTTGTTCAGGAAAAGACTTTAGCGTATCCAGTAAGGTCTTTGCAGGAATGGCAATATCACCCTCTTCCTTTGTCTCTACCTCTAGAGATGAAATCATTGTGGACTCTAAGTCCGATGCAGTGATGGTCAATACTTTCTTTTTTATATTAAACAGAAAGTTGTCCAAGATAGGCATGGAGTTGTTGGAATTGATTATTCCTCCTACATTTTGTAATTCTTTTAATAATGCGGTACTTGATACGATGAACTTCATAAAAAACTCTATTAACTAACGATAAAATAATTTGGACTGCAAAGATGATAAAAATCCTTGTTTTGAGAATGTTTAAATCTATGTTTTTAGTTTGATTTATCAAAGGCGAGCCATTTGGATTGTTGATAAGTTGGAATTGTTTGTTCATAAGGCGAATCATTAGAATTGTTATTAATGAATTAAAGGAGTGTTTTACTTAAATATATAGTTTAATGTAAGTCTCTAACAAGTTTATAGGTAGTTGTTAATGTAAACATTTAACATCTAATTTTCGATGCAATTAATTACTAAAGGAAAAAGGGTAAAAATAATTGTCGCAATAAATAATATTATTAGTTTTGCAGCCCGAAGAAATTCGGTAAAGAGGATAGCTTCACGGGATGTAGCTTAGTCCGGTTAAAGTGCTGGTCTGGGGGACCAGAGATCGGAGGTTCGAATCCTCTCATCCCGACAGATTCTTTGGGATAAAGAAAATACGGGCGCGTAGCTCAGCTGGATAGAGCACCTCCCTTCTAAGGAGGCGGTCCTAGGTTCGAATCCTAGCGCGCTCACTAAGAATGAAAGGTTGTCACGGAGTGGCAGCCTTTTATTTTTTCTAACTCAAGCCAAGCCTCGGTTGAGCGAAGAGATAGAAAAAATAAAAGGCTCGGTAATTGAAAATTACAGCCTTTCAATTCGGAATTCGGAGCAGCAAGGATGGGCGTAGCCAATCCGTTATTTGAATGGGGATGTTATTGTGCCTCAAGCCAAGCCTCGTTTGAGCGAAGAGTCATAAAAAATAAAAAGGCGCTGCAAATTTTCATTGCAATGAATTTCAAGATTGGATCACTGTAAATCAAAAAATTAAGCTAAAGTAAATATGGAAAGAGCAATTAAATATCTATTGCAACGCCAATAGGACAGTGGTCACTACCAAAGAATTCAGGTTTGATATACGCATCGCTTACTTTGTCAAAAAGATCTTTTGAAACCAAGAAATAGTCCAATCGCCACCCGGTATTTCGTTCTCGTGCTTTGAACCTGTAGCTCCAGTAACTGTATTTCTCTTCTTCTGGATGAAGATATCGAAAGGAGTCGATAAAACCTGAATCTATAAAATTTGTCATGCCATCAATTTCTTTTTGTGTATAGCCGGATGTTTTGTTGTAGTTGGCTTTATCATTTTTAAGGTCTATGGAAGTGTGTGCAACATTGAAGTCACCGCAAACAATGACGGGCTTGGTTTTATTCAAATTGGTCAAGTAATTTAGGAAATCGGCATCCCATTGCTGACGATAATCAAGACGTTTGAGTTCTGACCCTGAATTTGGAACATAGACATTCACTAAATAAAAAGACTTGTACTCAGCGCATAGTACTCTCCCTTCATCGTCATGTTCGTTTATCTGTATATCTGGCAGTACCGATAGGGGCTTCGTTTTGGATAGGATGGCAGTTCCTGAATAACCTTTTTTGGTTGCTGAGTTGGAAAATAGGTGATAGTCCTTAAAGTTTTCAAGCGCAGCAGTCACTTGATCATCCTGGGCTTTTGTTTCTTGAAGGCATAGGATGTCAGGGCTAAGGCTTTTTACAGATTTCTCAAAGTCTTTTTTCATTATGGCTCTTATGCCGTTTACATTCCAGGATACGATGTTCATCTGTCAAAAATTTTATAATATGGGGTCGAAAGTAACAAAAAGAAGGATAACCGAGACAGGAAAAGGAGTAGATATTATTCGTTCTAATCGTCCGATAATCAAGAGTTGTATCAGATAGGGAAAAGAAATAAAATAAAAAACAAAAATACCCTTTACAGGATAAGAAATATTTATATCTTTGCGCCCTCAAAAGATAACCGAATCGGGGTGTAGCGTAGCCCGGTTATCGCGCCTCGTTTGGGACGAGGAGGTCGCAGGTTCGAATCCTGCCACCCCGACAATTAAAAAGCCGTGATGCGTAGCATCAGGGCTTTTTTTGTGAAAAATATTTTGCCAAGCTTGCTTGAGCAAAATATTTTTCACAAAAAAAGCCCATAGCGAGGAACGAGCGAGGCTTTTTGATTGTCACTCCCCCCATACCAGGATCGCCGAAGGCAATCAAACGCGTAGGCTTGAGCAAAATATTTTTCACAAAAAAAGCCCACAGCGAGGAACGAGCGGGGCTTTTTTGATTGTCACTCCCCCATACCAGGATCGCCGAAGGCAATCAAACGTGTAGGCTTGAGCAAAATATTTTTCACAAAAAAAGCCCACAGCGAGGAACGAGCGGGGCTTTTTTGATTGTCACTCCCCCATAATCCGAATAGCCCATGACCTCCTCTATTCCGACCCAAAACAACTTCAAAATCATGGACGTACTCGCATTTTATTCCTCGGCATAGCTATGGCTATTCCTGTGGTTAAAATGCTCCGTT
>JAJRRH010000047.1 GCA_024279715.1 Bacteroidota bacterium | reverse complement strand
TTTCTTCTTGCCTAGGGTGCGGGTGTATAAATCTGGGTTGGTATTACCTGCGCCTTGGAAGGCTGCCATGACATCATTGGATGGGAGTGACACTTTTAATGGGCTACTTCCATTGCTGACGGTATAGTCGCCTGTCCAGGATATGTTTTGGGCGTTGTACACTTTTATTTTGTTTGGGGTGAAGTTAGTAAAAATTTGTTATGGGTTGGAATGATGGGAGTACTTTACCCAACCCTTTAGGATTAGACTTTTATTAAATAATCTGACGGGGTGACTTTCGGGCTTTTTCTTTCTGCTTTTATTCGTTTTCTCAGCCCCCCAATCACCCCCAAATTAATGCAAATAAAATACCTGTATTGGCTTGTGGATGGGGGCTGAAAAAGGAAAAAGAAAAAAGGAAGGAAAAAGAACGGAAAGACGGATGGGTATTGGGGTTTGGGTGGTTATGGTGGGTGTTGATAAGTTTTGCTGTTATCGTCTGTTTTTAGGGTGATTTGGGTCATTTGGACGATGAATTTTCCACCAACTAGTTGGTGACAAGTTGGGGTTTTGGTTTGGGATGATGGTTGTGATGGTGTCTTTTTGGTATTGCCTACACCCAAAAAAGCGTTACAAACGCTTGCCTTCGCTTTTAGCACTCGACAAAGTCAAGCGCTAGTGCTTCTTGCTTTTAAGACGAGGACTAGTGGGGGCTAGCCTAAGGTCTTTTCCTTCTTTTAACAAGTTGGCGATCACGCTCTGGCGTATGATTCTTGGGTTGATTTGGATCGTTTTGAGGTGCTTTTGACTTAATTTGATAGGTTAATCATCAAGCTTATGAATGTGATTATGATTGTGAAGATTAATATTTCTCGCCAAGTGCGAAGCTCTTGACCTTCTTCTCTTGGATGGAATAGGTTTATCATATCGGATATGGCTGATTCGATGAAGTTCATTTGATGGTGTTGCCTGCACGCAAAAAGGCATTGCAAATGCTTGCTATCACACAAAACACTCGTTACAAACGAGCGCTAGAGGGGACTGTAATTTTGATTACATTTGAAACGTCTTTATTTTAACATTTTTTATTTGAAGATTAAAATGTTTGTTTGAAATGGAACAGGTTTACAAATGATTATATATGTCTTAATTTGGTTAACATTAATATTTTATGTGACTTGGGCGTTATATTACTTATTGAAAAGATATCATCTAATTAGTGATTTAAAGGAAGTGAATATTATGTTTTACTATAAGAAGAGCTTTTGGATGATTTATATTGGTGTTATTTTCCTGCTATTCTTGGTTAAATTTATTACGATTATAACTTGATTATTAATAGAGTGTTATTTGTTTATTAATTAACAAACTATCTAATCTTTCTCGACCTATAATCCGTATTTTATGTCTAACTCTAACATCACTCCAATGTGATTTGTCTAATTTTAATTCTTCAGAATTTAAAACGTAAAACTTTAAATACGGAATTTTGATTGAAGTATATACTAAATCCATTTCGATTTTTGATGCTGATAGCATAATGACTTCTGAATTCGTGATATTGGCATTGTCTTTATAAAATTGTATCACTCTGATGTCATCAACTAAATTGGTATTCGAATATGCAACTCCAAGGCTATCTAAATGTACAAAATGATTTTCCTTAATAGAAGAATCAATTTTAACATAGTCTAGAGATATTATATAGCCCCAACCATAATTATTTTCAATAGACACATTTAGAGTGTCTTGAGAAAAGGTTTCTCCGCATATTGTTAAAAAAACAACTAAAATAGCCTTATACATTACTAAGGATTTTTTGGCAAATGAGGATAGCTGAACAATTCACCATCGCCTGCTGTATATCCATTAAACTTGACGAATGAACTATTGTTTTTTATTAAACTTCTATTAATAAGATAACTTTCTTCCTGCCTAACTATTCCTTGTATAATCATGGAATTTGCAAGCATGCCTATACCATGACTCAATATAAATGAATGTTCCATAAATTGATATTCTATGTCATAAGTATTTTCAATATTAAGCATTACTGAAGGATATGTTCCATGTCCAATAGTAAAATCCAAAACACCATTAGCTCCAACAGAATAATTAACAATCTGATTAACATCAACTATATTTCCAACTAATAATCTTAAACCTATTTCTTCAAAAAAGTTAACTTGAGTATGAGACTCAAACCCCCCTCTCCATATTCCATCTTCACCTAAAGATATATTAGATTGACTTCCCCACGGATCAGACCCACTTATAATGCCAAATGTTTTACCTACCTCTGTCGATAATGAACTTGTAAATCCACTAAATGCACCATCTAAGTCATAATTACCTGTAATTGTTAGCGTATTTGTTAGCTTGTCCCCCGCTCCACCTGGAACTGGCAAGTCATTTCCCTCATCAATATAGCTGTTCACATCAACAGTTAAAGCCGTTCCTATATTCTCAAGTTCCTTTCCATCAACCTCAATAATTGAACCTACTTCCCCCCTTGTATCATTCCAACTTACATTTCCATCATCGTCAATGTACCAATCATCACCACCCCCTAAATAATCAATTGTAGCAATCGGACTATTTCTATGATATGCATAAGTAGTTTGCCAAGGATATTCAGGCGATCTTGGATCAGTACTAAACATGCGCCCTAACCTTGTATCATAATTCCTTAAACCAAAATCATAATGATTTCCCGATCCCTTAATCTCATCATCCTTCTCCATCCCATTAAACCCATATCTATAGCTATTACTAGAATAACTTCGCCCCGGCATTTCCATACCGAAAGGATAATAATCACTAGCAGAACTCACCACCGCTTCAAATGCGCTAAGTTCATTGACTACGATGTCTATGTGTGGTAGTTTCATGTCGGATAAAGTTACTAAAACATTTCCTAAATGATTGGTGAATTTGTAGTTTTATTAGAGTCTTAACCGCTAAAGCCACAATAAACAAACAAAAAAAGCCCAAGACATAAGTCTCGGGCTTTTAAAAACTGTTTTAATCGGATTATTCTCCTTTACCTTCAAGCTTAGCTTTAAGGTTAGAAAGTGCATCCAAATCACCCAAGGTTGATTTTTCTTGAGATTTGTTGATTTTCTTCATCTCTCTCTCATTATTTGCTCTATCAGAAGATTTTTTCTTTCTCTCTTGATCTTTTACATCTTCAGGACTGTCTTCATACGTTCTAAGGTGAGATACAACGATCTTCTTCGCATTCTTGTTAAATTCAAGAATCTTGAACATCAATTGATCGCCTTCTCTTGCATTGGTGCCATCTTCTTTCTTAAGATGTCTCTTCGGACAGATTGCTTCCATTCCATACTGAAGACTTACGATGGCAGAGTTTTGATTTTCTTTCAATACAGTACCTTCATATGTTTCATCTTCTTGGAATACTGTTTCGAATACATCCCATGGATTTTCTTCCAATTGTTTGTGTCCAAGACTTAGTCTTCTGTTTTCAGGATCCACTTCGATTACCATTACTTCTAACTCATCACCAATCGAACAAAATTCAGATGGGTGCTTGATTCTTTTTTGCCAAGACAAGTCAGAGATATGGATTAATCCATCTACTCCTTCTTCAAGTTCTACAAAGATACCGAAGTGAGTAAAGTTTCTAACGATAGAAGTATGTTTGGTATCCACAGGATATTTCTTGTCGATATTTGTCCAAGGATCTTCTGTCAATTGTTTCATTCCAAGAGACATTTTCTTTTCTTCTTTATCCAAAGTCAAGATCTTAGTCTCTATTTTCTGACCAACTTTCAAGATATCTTTCGAGCTACGTAGGTGTTGAGACCAACTCATCTCTGATGCGTGTAGGAGACCTTCGATACCTGGTTGAATTTCAACAAATGCACCGTAATCCGCAAGAACGACTACCGTTCCTTCTACTACATCACCTTCTTTGATATCCTCTGGTAATTTATCCCACGGATGATCTGATAATTGTTTGTACCCAAGTGCAATTCTTTTCTTCTCGTTATCGAAGTCTAGGATTACCACATTGATTTTTTGATCCAGCTCTACTACTTCCTCTGGATGCGAGATACGTCCCCATGAAAGGTCTGTAATATGAACCAATCCATCTACACCACCAAGATCAACGAACACACCGTAAGAGGTGATGTTTTTAACCACACCTTCAAGTACTTGTCCTTGCTCCAATTGAGCCATGATTTCATCTTTCTGAATTTCAAGCTCAGCTTCGATAAGTGCTTTGTGCGATACCACAACATTTTTATACTCAAGGTTGATTTTCACAACTTTCAGCTCCATGTTTTTACCTACAAATTCATCATAGTCACGAATAGGTTTCACATCTATCTGTGATCCTGGCAAGAATACTTCAAGTCCAAATAGATCCACAATAAGTCCACCTCTTGTTCTACAAAGAACATGACCCATTACCACTTCACCAGTCTCAAGGGCTTTGTTAACTTTGTTCCAAGCACCATATACACGGGCTTGTTTGTGTGACAACACAAGTTGTCCATAAGAATCTTCCGCGCTTACAACATATACATCAACTTTGTCTCCAATTGTCAAATCAGGGTTGTATCTAAATTCATTTAGAGAGATTACACCTTCCGACTTATAATTGATATCGATGATTGCATTTTTCTTTGTGATATTAATCACAGTACCTTCTAACAACTGCGTTTCAGCAATGGATGTTAGTGTTCTGCCGTAGGCTTCATGAAGCTCTTCGTCATCATTACCTATTCTGGTTGAATCTTCCAGTTCATAAGCATCCCAGTCAAAGTCAAGCTCTGGTTCAGCAGTAGTGTCTTCACCACGGTCAACAAATTTGGGCTTTGCATCTTCTTCCCCATCGTTGTCTTTTTTATCGGCTTCTATTACAGCTTCTACATCCACTTTACCATCTGTGCTTACTGCTTCTTTAGTAACTTCAGGTGCTTGGTCCTTTTCAGGAGCTTTTTCAGCTTCTGGCGTTGGAGTGGTTTCTGTTTTTGGAGATTCTGAGGTGTTCTCTACAGAGTTTGTAGTGTTTTCTACCTCTTCGTTTTTATTTTCTTCTGACATTATCAGATATTATGTTTTGTATTTTACCCTTACCATATATTGTATATGGATTGGTGTCAAGTAAAAGTAATTATTCAAAGGGCTACACCGAGCCCCATTTTTTCGGGTGCGAAATTACCACTAATTTATTTATTCTCAAAATATTATCTGTTGTTTTTTGGGGGTGAGTTTTTGGAAATACAATTGTATCCGTAAGTTTTAGCAAAATAGCCAACTAAAAACCACCCTCAACCATCTATCTACCACGTACAATGCGTATTACAATGGCTCATAAGTCATTTAGCATGGCTCCTATTCAAACAAATCTGAAGACAGATACCGATCTCCACGGTCACAAACAATACTGACTATGACAGCATTATTCAAAGCGCCAGCAATTTTAGCAGCCACAGCGGCCGCTCCCCCACTGCTCATACCAGCAAAAACACCTTCTTCGCTTGCCAGTTTTCTCGTCATCCTCTTCGCTTCATCTGTATTGACATAGACGATCTGATCGACATGTTGTGGATTATAAATTTTTGGTACATACGCAGGACTCCATTTCCTTATTCCAGGTATTCTCGAACCTTCCTCGGGTTGTGCACCCACGATAATGATATCTTTATTCATCTTTTTTAAAAAAGCAGAAACCCCAGTTATCGTCCCCGTAGTGCCCATGGCAGATACAAAATGAGTTATTTTACCTGCCGTCTGCTCCCATATTTCAGGACCAGTCGTTTTATAGTGTGCTTTCCAATTGTCTTCATTTGAAAATTGATCCAACATGAAGTAACCCCGCTCACGCACATAATTTTCTGCCACATCACGAGAGCCCTCAATACCGGTCTCACTAGATGACAACACCACCTCTGCTCCATAGGCTCGCATGGTCTGCACCCGTTCTTTGGTAGAGTTTTCAGGCATGATTAACGTCATCTTCAATCCCATCAATCGAGCGATATATGCCAGGGCAATACCGGTATTACCACTCGTTGCTTCCACTAATTTATCTCCCCGTTGGATATCTCCTCTATCCATAGCACTCTGAATCATATTGAATGCCGCCCGATCTTTGACACTGCCTCCTGGATTATTACCTTCCAGTTTTAAAAATAACTTATTAGAAGTTCCATCTATGATGTTGCTAGTCAACACCAAAGGGGTGTTTCCAATGAATTTTAATGAATTGTTCATTTTGTTTTTATTTTTATATCGGAGTTATAACTTACAAATGAGTTTGGGGGTACCGACTTGGTTAACCATACAGATGCTCCCACCACAGAGTTTTTGCCTATTACTGTATCGCCACCCAATATCGTTGCATTGGCATATATCGTTACATTGTCTTCAATGGTAGGATGTCTCTTTACCGCTGCCATGCTTTTGGTGATATGAAAAGCACCCAAGGTTACCCCTTGATAGATTTTCACCTCTGAACCTATAATGACGGTCTCTCCAATGACTATACCTGTGGCATGATCGATAAAAAATGATTCGCCAATGGTGGCACCAGGGTGTATGTCTGTACCCGTGTAACTATGTGCAAATTCACTCATCATACGTGGCAGGATGGGAATTTTCATTTTATACATCTCGTGGCTCACCCGATAGATTGATATTGCGAAAAATCCAGGATATGCCAAAAACACTTCTTCCAAACTTTGAGCAGCAGGATCGTTACGCTCTGTTGCCTCGGCATCAAGCCAAATCTTCTTAGTAAGCTCCTTTATAATCGGTCTCAACGCTGTCCAATGTTCATCCGCTTTGTCAATAAATAGCGCCCTTGAGATGGCAACAAACTCATCACGAAGTCGCTCGTAGGAAGCCTCAAAATGATCTTTTTCATACAGTAGGTAAAACACCTCCATAGTGAATTTATCTACTGCTGATTTTATTCTAATATTTATTCTTTCTCTCATTATTCAATAATTTTTCCATAACCTACAGTCAAGTAATCTTCCTTTAATACGAAAGCTCCTAACCTTTGGTTTTCAGCAAAATAAAAACTTTCAAAATTCTTGTCTAAACCAAATACCGCCGTTCCAATTTCACCTGTTTCCAACTGAGGCTTGCCAAAAATGCTTCCAGAGAAGTCAGGTAGGATAACTTTTTGAATCTGACGAACGGTTGCTGTCATTGCCGTATTTACAAACTCGATCGTGAGCTTTTTTTCTTGTGAGAGCACATTTTTTCCGTTCCATATCACTATAGTACGGATACTGTCATCATACCGACCCTGTTTGTTACAAATAACACTAGCTTCTGCCCTGTTCTCATAAGAGGATTGCCAATCACTCAGACTTTCATACATCTGTTCAAATGACGTTCCATTATAAATAGATTTATCCATCACCGACAGTAATTTTTTCTCGAAAGCATCCTTCGCTCCATCTCCCTCTATCCTGATGACATTCAAGCCGCCTATCAAAAATAATTCACTAACAAACACCAATTTGACGAAAGCCTCCAAATCTTTCTCAATTTCCTGAGCGCTCACCGCTATCCACAAATCCGACATTGCACAACCTATATGCTTCGTTATACAAGACGATATGCTATCATAGTTCTCAAGTTTTTCGTTATGTATTCCAAATACCTTCATCTATTAATTTAGGTGCACAATTTACAAATAATATCCTTTGGGAGCAATTTTCATTTATCCTGTATGACGTTAAAACTATACGTTCAAAATTCTATTATACATTAGGCTTCTTAAATAAACCCAATTATATTTGTCACGCTGTAAAAAATACGCTAATGCCATTTGAATACCAAGAGAAACTAAGAGACCACCTCAAGTCCAGGAAAAAAACTTGGGATTGGTTCAGAAATAATACGAACAAAAAGAAACAGGAAGAGGAGTACAAGTCTGCCTTGTTAAAAAATACTTATCGACTGGACAGGGATACCCACCCGACTTTATATGTCACTACGATGGATATCTGTAAAGCGCTCAGTATTGATGCAGAGGTGACAATCTATCAAGAGAACAACAGCATGCACATGAATGCTGGCATTTCTATTATAGACAAGGAGGCACACATCGTTATTTCTGGCAATGTCATCAATCTACTAGAACGAGATGAGATGAAAGCACTGCTCGCTCATGAACTGAGCCACTATCTTTTTTACAAAATGGAAGATGGCGACTTCAAAACAACCAGTGACATTATTCTTGCTCTTGCCAATAATACAAGCAGTAATAATTCAACGATTGAGACGGCAAGAGTATATCGGCTTTACATGGAATTATTCTGTGATGCTGGTTCTCTGACTGTTTGTGGAGACTACAAACCGGTAATTCAAATGTTAGTGAAAATGAATACCGGCATCAAAGATGTTAATGCGGACAGCTATCTGCAGCAGGCCAAGGAAATATTAAGTGGCGAAGAGAAGACTTCTCAGAATGAAACACATCCTGACTCCTATGTACGTGCTCTTGCCCTACAGATGCGAGCTGAAAAATCAAAAAATTATTCAAGCAAGATTATAATGTTCATTGAAGGTTCGCTAGACATCGATAGGTTAGATATTTTTGAGCAAAAAATAGTTTCTGAACTCACTTTTGACATTGTACAATGGATTCTTAAACCAAGTTGGATGAATAGTTCTTTGGTTTTTAATCTCGCCTTAAGGTATTTCAATGATTTTACAAAATCTACAAATCCCAAATCCATCAAAGAACTTAATAAGGTAGTCGCCAATGCAAAGTCGAATATAAAAAACTATTTGAGCTTTGTTTTGCTAGACTTTGCCAAAGCCGACAGCGACCTTGAAGGTGCACCTATTGCTTACACTCTTGAAATAGCAGAACTATTAGAGATGGAAAGTGAATACGAAAAAATTATCCGTAAAGAACTCAAGCTAAGTGTTCGTGATTTCAAAACGTTTCGCAAAGGAGTGACAAAAGAATTGATGGAAATGCGTGAAAACAAAAAAGATAGTTTGTATGACCACTAAAAAAAATCTATTCCATCTTCTTGGGGAACTCAAGGATTATGGCAATATAAAATCACAAGATTTCATTGCATACGTCCTTCCACTTTTGGAAGAGGTGAAGTCTCTACATGAAAACAATCTTGTTGCTTATATCAAGTCTATTGACGAAATTGTTTTTACCGATAAATTATCCCTTGACACCAACCCGAGAGAGAGAATTCAGAATTTCTCTGAACTCTTCGCAAAAGTGGAGACAAAAGAAGATGTCATAAAAGTAACAGACACCTATAACCACTATACCGATATTGACAGTGGAGAGGATAAATATCAGAATGACATAATCCAGGAAGTGGAAAAAAGTGATTCAAAACGTGTCCCTACTTACATTCCGAATTACCTATGCTGGGATTTTCAACGCGGACATTATGACCCGCTGACCGATATTTTTATCATTGGTCAGGTGATGGCTAGTATTGCCTTTGGATTGGACTTTAGAGACAAGGATGACTTAGAGGCGTTTGTCAATAGAAGGAAAAACCTCTACTTCCTCAATACCAAGCTTCACCCTACCATCCTCAATGTGATTTTTGAAATGACCCATCTCTATCGTGAGGATAGGACTGCCAATATCGAAGAGGCAATTATAAAATTAAAAAACTACCGAGAGTATAATCCAGAACACTATCAAGACCTGACTGAAACGGAAGGCTTCAGAAAACAAGATATTTCGAAACGTACTCCTTGGATACTGAATAGACTCAAAAATCGATTGTTCGATATCAGCCGTAGAAATAAGCTGTTGTATTTCAAAGAAAACAAGAGCTTTTTGAATCTTACAGTAAGTTCTGTCCCCCTACTTCTCGACTATAAAAATATTCAGGAGAATGATCTTATCTACTGGAATGACAATATCAGAAAGAAGATTATAAAAAATAAAAAACTAAGACTCAATAACTACCTTGATGTGGGAAGCAATAGATACCTCTCTCCTACACTCAATAAGATTCGACTCGATGCTCGAAAGAGCAAAAACGAATATGGTTTCAGTCCCATGCGAACAGTTATTGCTTTTTTGAATTGGTATAACTTTAAAGAGAATCCAAATGAACGCATCACTTCTCCCCTACTTCTACTTCCGACTTCCATCGTAAAGAAAAAAGGAGTTAAGGATCAATACACTCTTGAATTCTCCAGTTCGGAGGCAGAAATCAATCCAATATTAAGTTACTATCTCAAGGATCTTTATGGTATTGAGCTCCCGGGTTTTATTGACTTCTCTACCACTACGATCGAACAATTGATTGCTACCATCCAAACGCAAATATCAAGTGGCGGCACGGGTATCACCCTCAATTGGCTCAAGCAACCGCAGATTCAATTAATTCATTCTATTGCCAAAAGGAATTTCAGCATCAAGAATAAACGACTTAAGAATAGAACCCTCAATCTAAATATTCAATCCTTCAATTACTCCTACTCCAACGAGAACTATGAACCCTTGGGACTTCAGATTTTTAATGAAAGAGTAAAACAAAAACATGATTTTCTAGAGTCAATCATCAATGAGGATTTGGGACTGAATGAAGACCATGCCATCGCTGAGAAAACCCGCACCTTTTATACTTCAAAAAATAACGGCACGGTGAATCCCACGATCTGGGAAGTCAATACATGCAATATTACCGTGGGTAATTTCAATTACCGAAAAATGAGCCTCGTAAGAGATTATAATGAAATTATTAATTCAAATGTGGGAGACGAGATATTCGACCAATTGTTTAGTGAATTCCCAAAAGTCTTTAGTCCTATTGAGACTTCTGAGTATGATTTGAATAATCAGTATTCTATCATTCCGTCCGACCCGACACAATCTGCTGCAGTAGAACTAGCCCGCACCGGTGCAAGTTACATCATTCAAGGACCTCCTGGCACCGGCAAGTCACAAACTATTACTAACCTAATTGCCGACTATATCGCTAGAGATAAAAAGGTGTTGTTTGTCTGTGAAAAACGTGCGGCACTAGACGTCGTATTTCATCGATTAAAAAATAGGAAACTAGATGAATTTTGTTGTTTGATACACGATTCGCAAGCAGATAAAAAAGCGTTTATTCACAATCTAAGAGATACCTACAACGACTTCATCAAGCACCCGATGAGCGTGAAAAGAATTAGCAAGGAAAGAGGAAATACAATCGAAGCGATAGATCAAGAAATGAAGAAGCTCAAGTATTTTCACCAAACAATGAAAGCCGGAGATGTCACTCCAATTGAGCTCTACACCGTTCTTCACCACAGCACAAAATTATACGATAATCCCGATGTTCAAGATCAAATACTTTTCCCGACCTATTCAGAATTCAAAGATAATATCTCGTGGATTACAGAATGGTCAGAACAAATCCAAAGAAATAACATTGGAAAATACATCTCCGACTATCCACTCAACAACATCTCTCAAGAGCTGATACAGAGCAACAATCCAAAGAAGTTGGTTATGGAGACCGCAAACCAATCTCTTTCTATGCTTGATGATTTCAGCGAGTTGATGGACGAGAGCAATGCTAGTTTTGACACCGAAATGACGATGGGTCAATGGAAAACCCAAATGGATCTTGCCCAGCGAATAAAAGACATTCTGAAGGCTGGCAAACTATCTGTTTTTTCTCCTGAATCTACGGAACAAAAACAACTTGTAGAACTAG
This sequence comes from Bacteroidota bacterium, assembly GCA_024279715.1. Taxonomy (GTDB): domain Bacteria; phylum Bacteroidota; class Bacteroidia; order Flavobacteriales_D; family JABDKJ01; genus JAJRRH01. Next base: position 5,414 of record JAJRRH010000047.1, on the reverse strand, counting down.
ATAAAAATTTGCAATCCGCAAAAAGAAAACACACCAAAGCCTTAAAGTCTAACAAACATTGGACAAATAAGTTCAATCCGCAAGACGCAGATATTGCACTCAAACAGTGGACAAAATATAGTAAGTCAATCTTTAGATTTATCAGTCCCGGATACTATAAATTAAAGAATAAGATCAAAAGCGCTTATCGTTTCGATGCACATTCTGTACAGCCAGAGATATCTGATGTATTGCAAAAACTAACCAAAGAGTATTCCATTGAAGCGGATATTCACTCTCAAGTGGAAGATGCTCAACGACAGTTTGGTCTTGCTAATTATGAAGAGGATTTTCAATGGATTATCGGTATGCGCAATAAACCGGACAAGCATATTGTGAATTGGTCTGCCACTAACCAAAACGAGTACGTCCAGTTTTTAATCAATCAGTATGTTGCATTTGACAAGCTATATATTGAGGCTGATAAAATCCTGAACAACATCGATCGACTTACCATTTCACAAATGGACAGTGAGCTAAACAGAACAACAGAAGCACTGGGCTCCCTTTCTCTTTTCATTCCATATATTGAAGATTCTAAAAATGTGAGTGAAGAATTACGTCAATGCCTCTATGATCGTAAATGGACATTGGGCGAGTTTCATCACAATCTTGCCTATAAATCGCTTGCTGATATCTATGAGAAAGAAATTATTTTTTCCGAAATGGATGCGGATCGCTTGAAGATAAGTGCCGACAGAGTTACGACACTTTTTGATGACTATTTTGATGATAATGTTGCTTATATCCGTGCCAAAACTCGGGCAGAAGTAGTAAACAAAGTGCGCATTACGGAGACCCTAGCCAACCAGCTCACCCCAGAGGAAAAAGTAGCAAAGAAAAAATACAATGCCGCTCGTCGTATTCTTGAAAATGAGTTTGGAAAAAAAATGCGCTATAAGTCCATCCGTGAATTGGCATCATCAGATGCAAGCGAATTGATGAATTCATTGAAGCCTGTTTGGCTTATGAGCCCACTCAGTGTTTCCGACACCATGCCTATTGACACTTCGATATTTGATGTTGTAATCTATGATGAAGCAAGTCAGATTACTGTAGAAGAAGGTGTCCCTTCCCTCTTCAGAACAAAACAAACCATCATCGTTGGTGACGAAATGCAGATGCCACCGACCAATTTTTTCAGCTCCAACACCTACAGCGATGAAGACGAAGAAGAAGTAGAGAGTAGAATTGGGATCACCCTAGACGCCGATAGCCTCCTGAACCAGGGGTCAAGAAAGTTATCCAGTGTGATGTTGGGATGGCACTACCGAAGCAGACATGAAAGTCTAATCAGCTTTAGCAATGCAGCCTTCTATCAACGAAGTCTCTTGACGATACCTGACAATCGTATTCATGAATCTTCAAACAAGTCGATACCACCAGTAATCGACGTGAAAGAACCTGTGGATAGTCAGATCGTTCTTGATAGAAGCATCAGTTACCATTACCTTGAGAATGCCGTTTACCAAAATCGTAAAAATAGAGATGAAGCAGACTATATTGCCAATATGGTCTGTCAGATGCTCAAAGAAAAAATAGGACTAAGCATCGGAATAGTAGCATTCTCAATGGATCAACAATCAGAAATAGAGTCAGCCCTCGAAAGACTTGCTCGTACTGACACCGCCTTTGAACTTCTGCTAGAAGAAGAATATCAAAGGGAAGATGAAGACCAATTTAATGGTCTGTTTGTAAAAAATCTTGAAAATGTGCAGGGAGATGAAAGAGATATTATAATCATGAGCGTATGCTATGGATACAATAGCAAACGGCGAATGCTTATGAATTTTGGCCCCATAAATCGCAGAGGTGGAGAGAAGAGATTGAATGTGATTTTCTCCCGAGCAAAAAAACATATGGTCATCGTTTCCTCCATTTTATCCCATGAGATAAAAAACGATTATAATGAAGGAGCCAATTACTTCAAACGATTTCTAGCCTATGCCAAGCATATATCTGATGGTGACTTACCATTAGCAGATACGGTACTTGACGGATTGTTTCACCTAGAAGAAGAAACTAGAATTGCCACAGACAATCCTGTTGTTTTACAGCTCAAAACAGCTCTTGAAAGCAAAGGCTATCAGTTAGACATGAATATCGGTCAATCCCATTTTAAGTGTGATTTAGGAATCAGAAAAGAAGGTAACAGAAACTATCTTCTCGGAATACTTATTGACAAGCCTTCCTTTTACTCCAAAGACAATGTCCTAGAACAGTATTGCCAACGGAATGCTGTGCTTTCCGCATTTGGATGGAAGATATATTCTGTGTTTTCTAAGGATTGGTTAGAAAGACCCGAACGTGTTTTGGAGTCCATAGACTTGTTGTTGGCAGGAAAAGAAAATGTAGCAGAAGAAAAAATTGATAAAGAACAACCCCGAGACACTAAACAAGTAGAAAATGAGATTCTTCAAGCGGATATCACACCCGACAAAAAAGCTTTACAAGAAGATAATCTTCAAAAAGAAGATGAGACTTTAGAATCTAATAGCTACGAACGCTATGAGTACATTCAAGGCAACAGTAAAAAATACTGGGAAGTGAAAACGATTGGATCAACCCTCTATGTTCGTTACGGAAGAATTGGCAATACCGCTCAGGTAAAGACCAAAGACTTTGAATCTGAAGAGATGGCATTGAAAGAAAAAAACACAAGAATTACTAAGAAAATTAATAAGGGATATACAAAAAAAGATGAGAATTTATAAGTACTGGGCATTGTATGAGAAAGAGGTGCTAAACCATCAGTATTTCAATGCCCAAACGGGGGTGCTTGAAACGAAAGATATTATTTACAAATTTTATGGTGGATCAAACCTCTCCTTGACAGATGCAGAATCTATAGCTAGAGACAAAGCACGTAAGATTCAAGAAATAATAGATGGCAATCTTAAAAAAGATTATAATTATGTAGTCGACATTAGGGAAGAAGTTATCGCCGAAATAGATGAGGACAATATTATCACCCGTAATAGATATGGTGCCCTAGTTTTAAACTCTGCTAATACCATGTTCGTTGATATCGATACGAAAGGATTTAAAATGTCATATATTTTTGTCACCAACATTTTAAAGCAGATAATGAATAGCTTTATCACATTAAGCACAGAGGAGAAGCTAGTACAACATATCGACAAGATCATTAAAAAGTATCCGCAATATAACTACCGTGTTTATAAAACTCCTGCTGGTTATCGAGTGATGGTACTTGGGAAATCTTTTGACCCGAACTCTTCAGAGTCAATAAAATTGATGAAGGCTTTTGCTGCCGACTCACTTTATGCCGCATTATGCAGAAAGCAGAATTGCTATCGGGCTAGATTGACGCCCAAACCCCATCGAATAAATATCAAAAGACATCGAGTGATATTCCCTACTGAGAGTACTGCCCAACAAGAGAAGCACAATAGATGGGTAAATGATTACCATGAACGCTCAAAGAAATATGCAGCATGTACGTTTCTCAAGGAGGCCGGCATTTCAATGAAACAGGACAAAATAGTTGAGTATCATGACAAGGTATGTAATGCACTCGAAGATTTACCTATAGCATAGCTCCCCCAGCAGCACATTAAAACCTCCCAGAGGAGCGACACATTAATAGCTCCCAGAGGAGCGACATGTTTGTAGCAACATGTTATTAGGAGCAACACATTAATAGCTCCCAGAGGAGCGACATGTTTGTAGCAACATGTTTGTAGACATGTTATTAGGAGCAACACATTAATAGCTCCCAGAGGAGCGACATGTTTGTAGCAACATGTTTGTCGCAACATAACATTATAATACAATTTAACCTTCCGAAAGATGGATCAACGCAAAGACAGAATAATTCAACATATCATAAAACGACCCTTCAACCCCTTCAGAGATTTTGGTTTTACCTTCATTATCTTCTATTTGCTTAACCCGCAAAATCTTCATCAGAATCAGATCCGTCAATGAACTCACACGCATATCTCGCCATGCCTCCCCGTAGTCATGATTTTTATCAATCATCAATGATCTAGCTTCCTCAATTTTTTCATTAAAAAGCTTTATCGCATCCCTTGCAGGCATATCCATACCTTCAGAAATTACTCGATCATCATCATCCAAAGAAAGCTGAATCAATGCCATCGCAGCATAATTAACGATAGCAATAAATGCATCTTCAATAGATTCGCCCACCTTGTTTTTACCAGTAACCTGTATCGTTCGGATACGATTAGCCTTTATGAATATCTGATCCGTTAAAGAAGAACTACGAAGTATTCTCCAAGCAGTACCATAATCATGCGTCTTTTTTTCAAAAATATCACGACATTTGCCAGTGATTTCATCGTATTGTTTGAGGGTGTGATCCAACTTTATATAACCTTTTATTGAGCGCACAAGATATGGCTTTTTATCAAAAAACAACACTCCGAATCAAGTCAAATATCCTTGACTTATCGACACCGATAGTCATGGGAATCCTGAACCTTACCGAGGATTCTTTTTACCAGAACAGTAGAGTATCTTCTGAAAAAGAGCTTGTAGAAAAGGCGGCTACAATGATTGCTGATGGAGCGACAATACTCGACCTGGGTGCCATGTCATCACGACCAGGAGCTGTAGACCTTGGGCAAGACCATGAATTAGAGAGACTATTGCCTGCCATAGATCGCTTAAAACTAGAATTCCCTAACACCATCCTTTCCATCGACACCTATAGGGCTGAAGTAGCAAAGCGGTGTGTGCATTTTGGCGCAGAAATTATCAATGACATATCTGCGGGAACAGCAGACCCGAAGATGATGTCCACCATGGTCGAGCTCAATGTACCCTATATCATGATGCATATGAAAGGTACTCCCGATAACATGCAAGACAACCCTGAGTATGAAGATGTGGTTAGAGAAGTATATTCTTTTCTACACTATCAATCCAAGTTATTCATGGAAGCTGGGGTTCATGACATCATCCTTGACCCTGGTTTTGGATTTGGAAAATCGCTTGAGCATAACTATGAACTGCTTGATAATATTGACCATTTCAAGAATATTGGACTACCCGTCCTTGTCGGCATCTCACGGAAATCCATGGTATATAAACCACTAGGAATCACGCCTGAAGAGTCGCTTCCTGCGACCTCTGCTTTACACATGCTTGCCCTTGACAAAGGTGCTTCAATCCTTAGGGTACATGATGTTAAAGAAGCAATGGATGTCATTAACGCTTATAAAGATAGCTTGACATCACTCTCATAATCAATAAAATATATCTATTTTTCAAAGATTGATGGTGTGTCTTAAAATATGCTAACATCATGACTTTAAACTACCTCATTTTACCCTGTACAACCATGTATTTATTACTTAAATTTGCGATGTTTTAGAAAAATGACT
>JAJRRH010000046.1 GCA_024279715.1 Bacteroidota bacterium | reverse complement strand
CCTACAATACACTTCGTTTTTGTAGGTATAAAGTGGGTTAAGAACTAAACATATTTTTATACATTCACCGATCAGTATAAAACATACTGCGACCTTGGCCTATGGCAGAACAACTAAAGAAAGTACGTCACGACTACATACGGTATGCCAACTGTTGGGAGGATGCCGATATCCTTCTAGAGGGACTGGACATAAAAGCTGGAGACAAGGTGCTATCCATAGGGTCTGCTGGTGACAATAGTCTATCGTTGCTGACCGGCGATCCTGAAATTGTGGTAGCGGTAGATATCAATCCCGTTCAATTGCAATTGATAGCACTCAAGATTGCGGCTTTCAAAACATTTGATTACCCGACACTAATACAGTTTCTTGGATTCAAGGATTGTAGCCAACGAGAGCAGTTATTCAATGACTTATCTATTCATCTAAAGAACGATCAAATTCTTTTCTGGAAAAATAGAATGGAGGAAATCAATGAAGGAGTTATTTATCAAGGTAAATTTGAAAATTATTTTAATTACTTTAGAGAGAAAATTCTTCCAAAAATTCATTCCAAGCAGGAAGTTCAAAATCTTTTCAAAACAAAAAATGAGGAGGAACAAAAGCGATACTTTGACAAACATTGGAATACATGGCGATGGAGATTGTTGTTTAAAATCTTCTTTAGTAAATTTGTTATGGGACGATTGGGGCGTGATCCAAAGTTTCTAAAACAAGTGAAAATGAACGTGTCGTCATATATTCTAGAAAGAGCCAAGGGGCAGTTAAGCACCAAGACCTGTCAGAAAAATTATTTTCTGAAATTCATAATGAATGGTAGCTTTGGAAGCTATTTGCCTCATTATGTACGAGAAGAAAATTTCATGAAAATCAAACGAAATATATCAAAACTCGTCGTGTTTCAAGGTCTTGCTGAAGATGCATTCCATGAATACCAAGATTTCAATAAGTTCAATCTATCTAATATATTCGAATATATGGATAGAAAAACATTTGAGGCAGTGACCAAAAATTTAGTGAAAAACGGCAAGAAAACCTCCCGATATGCCTATTGGAATCTCATGGTACCCCAACGCATGTCATCCATAGTAGGAGACTTACAGTATGAAGAGTCTATTTCTAATTCATTGTTAGCCAAAGACAAGGGTTTTTTCTACTCAGACTTTATAATAGAAGAAAAAAAATGAGTGAACATCTCTTAAATACGATATATCTAGCAGGTGTTTTCTTAGTTCTTTTTGCAAGTGCAGAATTACTTTTTCACAAGTTCAATGTCAAAGCAGAGCTCACAAGAAAGTACGTTCATCTCTCCACAGGATTGCTGACCATGCTCTTTCCACCTTATGTCCAAAATCCATGGCTCGTTCTCTTCTTATGTGCTAGTTTTTTAATTATTTTATTGACTTCTCTCAAGTTTGATTTACTCAAATCCATCAATGGAGTCAACAGAGAAACTCGTGGTAGTATCCTTTTTCCCATTATCGTTTTCGGCTGCTTCATGGTGTATTATAGTTATGGGCAATACGTGTTTTACTATATTCCTATTTTGATTCTTGCCATCTGTGACCCTGTGGCAGCGTTGGTTGGTAAGCGATTTCCGTTCGGAAGATATACTTTTATAGGACATACAAAGACGCTTTCAGGATCTCTCGGTTTTTTTATCGTGGCAACAGTATTGTCTTATCTTTTACTCACCTTAGTTGGTGAATATTCCTCCAAGTCATCATTTTTAGCAGCTATATTTATTTCTTTCGCAACAGTTGTTGCAGAAGCTGTTTCGCACAAAGGTTATGACAATCTAACCATCCCTGCTAGCGCCATTTTTGTTCTGTTTTTACTCACGCATTACGGGTTTATGGTATGATTGGAAATTGGACATTTATAGCGACCCTGCCAGGACAAAAGGAATACACCCTTTTTGAGGAAGTGATAAAGAATATCTATTCTGAAGGCAGCCCTCGATTTGTACTCGGACATGAGCCATCTTCTGAATACTTGGTAGTATGCTATATATTGCTTCTCGATGATAAACCCATAGGGCGATACGCATTTTATGATAACCCTTCGCTTATCAATAACGGGCAAAAACTGGCATGTATCGGTAGTTATGAATGCATGAATTCTGAGGAGGCAAGTCGTATATTGTTGGAGCATGCAATACAAGAGGCGAATAAGCAATCCTATGAAGAACTGATTGGGCCAATGGAGGGCAGCACCTGGCAATCTTACCGATTTAGTGAGCATAATGACCAGCCAAATTTTTTTATGGAGCCATATCATCATGCATACTACAATCAACAGTTTCTGAATGCAGGATTTCGGCCAATAGCGCGGTATTTTTCCAATCTCGACAAGCAATTGAATTTTGACGAAAATGAACTCGCCGCGATGGAAACATCTTATCTTCGGGATGGGGCTACTATCCGAAAACTTGACATCCATAGGTTGTCAGAAGATTTGACTGCCATTGCGAAGTTGTCGATTGATGGATTTAGTCAGAATTTTCTTTATTCGCCTATTTCTATAGATGATTTCGTAAATAAGTATGAAGGCTTTTCTTCTTATTTCGACCCCGAATTAGTATGGATAATTGAGGATAAAGATCAAAGAATAAACGCATTTATTTTCGCCATAAAAGATTTTTTTGACCCTTCAAATAAAACTGTCATTATCAAGTCTATGGTGCGATTAAAAGATTCACCTTTCAAGGCTGTTGGAAAGTTTCTCTCTGCAAAAATCAACCTTATAGCAAAACAAAAGGGTTATGGTAAAGTCATTCATGCTTTGATGATTGAAGATAATGCATCGCGAAAAATTTCAGAGAAAATGGACATAGAGCATTTCAAATCTTATGTGTTGTACGCAAAAAATATTGAGAATGATAATCATAAATCTACTATGCTATGAATATCGTTCAACTTTTTGAAAATGCTGCCCTGAAGTATCCCAATCGCTTGGCAATTGTTGAGAATAAACAGTCTATAATCTATAAAGACCTACACCACCAAGTGAAATTGACCGCAACTTACTTTTCTAACAAGGGAATTAAGAAAGGGGATCGTGTCATGATATTCATACCGATGAGTATTGATCTATACAGAATTGTGTTGGCACTTTTTTACATTGGTGCCACGGCGGTATTCCTTGATGAATGGGTAAGTCGAAAGAGGCTGGATCTTTGTTGTGATTTAGCCGATTGCAAGGGGTTTATAGGTATTCGTAAAGCTCGGATGTATTCTATTATTTCTAAATCATTGCGTCAGATACCCATTAAATTAAGTCCAAACAAACAAGCTAGTATTCCTACCAGTAGAGTGGATGTGTCGCCTGAAGATGCAGCTTTGATAACCTTTACCACAGGCAGTACGGGTATTCCAAAGGCTGCTGAACGTAGCCATCAATTTCTTCAAAAACAATTCGATGCCTTGTTGGATGAAATTCATCCACAGCCCTCGGATGTCGATATGACTTTGTTGCCCATCGTTTTGTTCGTCAACCTCGGAACGGGTTGTACTTCCGTAATTGCCGATTTTAAAATAAAAAAACTAAACGAGAGTAAAATTAAAAAAATAGTACATCAGATACAATCCAATAACGTTAACAGAATTATTGCCTCTCCATTTTTCATCAAAAAAACTGCAGAATACTGTATTAAATATCAAGTGAATTTATCCCATGTGGAGGCAGTTTTTACTGGAGGAGCACCAGTTTTTCCTGAGGATGCAAAATTGTTTTTAAACGGATTTAGTAACGCTAATATTCAGTTGGTATATGGATCTACAGAGGCAGAGCCTATAAGTTCTATTACTGCTATTGACTTGGTGGCAAACCAATCCAAGCTCGAAAGCGGATTGCCGGTAGGTGAGGTGTATCATAAAATTCAACTCAAAATTATTGCCATCACCGATGCCATAATTGTTGGTTGCAATGGACTTGCTTCACTTGATGATGGCGTGATTGGTGAAATAGTAGTGGCAGGAGATCATGTATTGAAACGTTATTTTAAAAATGACGAAGCATTCGCCAGGAATAAAATAATCTGTCATGATACCATTTGGCATCGTACAGGAGATAGCGGGTATATGCAGGATGGACAATTGTATCTGACAGGGCGATGTCAGCAATTGATTGAAACAGAGGGAGAGGTTATTTCGCCATTTATTGTGGAGAATTATCTGCAGACTTTAGATGGCGTTACCATGGGAACGATCATCCAAAGCCATCAAAAGATTATCATTGTGGTAGAAACTCACAAAAGCAAAGATGAGATTAAAGTCTTGCTTGTTAGATATGACTATGATCAACTAGTGAAAATGAAGGAAATTCCAAGAGATCCTCGGCATCACTCTAAGATTGATTATGCCAAACTTAATTTATTGGTAAAGTGATGAACATGTTGCTACACCATCTTATAATTACTGCTGTTCCGCTTGCTGTATCCGGAGTCATTCACATGATTATCGTCAAAATGGACATTTTATCTGGGCTAAAGAAACCAATTTCGAACAAGTGGTTTGGTGCTAATAAAACATGGCGTGGTGTATTTGTTATGGTTGCTCTGAATGCCTTGATGATGTGGTTCCTAAGTGTAATTGGCAATGTGAATGTCAATCGACCATTATTTTTAGGCGCCATGTTGGGATTAGGGTATATAGTTTTTGAATTGCCCAATTCTTTTATGAAACGTCGTTTGGGTATTCGTCCAGGGGGGGAGAGTACGGAGAATAGATATCTGTTTCATCTTATCGATAAGATGGATTCTGCTTTTGGAGTGAGTCTGTTGTACTTCTTCTTGGGGTATGTGGATGGGAGTATGGCGAGTATGATTTTTGTCTTCGGTGTGGGTATTCATCTTATCCTCTCGATGTTGCTATATATGTTGAGAATAAAAAAAGAATATTGATATGAGTAAAGAGAAGTTATTTAATGTGCCTAATGCATTGAGCATGTATCGGCTTCTGTCATTCCCTTTTTTATTATGGATGGTCTTGACTGGAAGAGAGAATTTGTTCGCAATATTTTTATGTATCAACCTTGTGACGGATATACTGGACGGGTTGATAGCCCGTGGATTTAATCTGCAAACGAAGTTCGGCGCTCGATTAGATTCTTTGGCAGATAATGGCACCTATATTCTTGCTTTTCTAGGTATCGTGTATTTCAAAATGGATGACCTGAAGGATGTGATGTGGATGCTTTATCTCTTCCTTTTTCTTTTTATTGTAGGTAATCTCACATCATTGATTAAGTTCAAAAAATTCCCGAGTCTTCACTTGTATTCTACCAAAATTGCAGGATACGTTCAAGGCATATTTTTCTTCACCTTATTTGCCGTGGGGTATTACCCTTGGCTGTTTTATTTTGCCATGATAATGGGTTATATTTCATGGACGGAGGAATTTGTCATCCTTATGCGATTGGATAAGATGAAATCTAATGCACGAGGTGTTTATTGGTTGTGGAAAGAAAAGGAGAGATAGATGGTGGTAACCCTTCCCATGAATCTATTTTTCATAATGCAATAAAGATAGTATATATGTCCGTTTTTTTTGAAACATCATTCTATTTTTTTGCCGTCCATTGAGAAAGTGTAGTCCCTCCGAATAGATCCAATTAATTTTTTCTCATGTATACGAATGTTAATAATTGGTTCTTCCCCCTCCTTATTAATGCTGATTTCATTACACATAGCAGATTCAACACCAGTGTCTTTTTTGTACTCTTCAATACAAGATTCAACTAAATCTGTTATTGAGTCAAATTGAATAAGTTTAGAGGAGAATAATTCAGGCTCAAAAGTTTCATATTTATTAGATAGTTTTTCCTCACCATATTCCCCAACGGATACATCAATGTTAGCATTCGTAATAGAACCATCATTAGAAAGGGTGTAGCTAACCAAACGATCTTTATTCGTTCCTTTTACAAACTCCATAGATATTGTGCTCGACCATTTCTCCATTGCCATATCGTTATACGAACCACCGTAGTCAAAACTAATGACTTCTATCTCTTCAGCAAGAGTGGGATAATGGGAAATTATTTGTTCTTTGAGTTGGTTATATCCTGCATCATTGAGGTACATTTGTGTCGGTAACTGTTCTTTACTTCCGCATGAGAGTAAAAATGGTATAAGGAGTAGAGATAAGATAATTCTAATATTTGACATCATGATATTTTAAGAAATAGGGTTAAAGATTTACTAAGTTAAGATTTTACAATCTGTGGTTGCCAAATATAATAATAATTTGATAACAGAAAGGTATGTAGGGGTAAAGCCCCATTTTTTTTGATTATTATTGCACTAGCATTATTATATCACAGATGACAATTAAAAAAAATAGACCACCAAAATGGTTTTGGCCGCTTGCAATCATAGTTCTCTTATGGAACTTGATGGGTGTACTTGCTTTTCTGCAACAATTGATGATAGGAGAAGAGCAGTTGTTAGAAATGACTGTCGAACAACAAAATCTACATGCTAGATTTCCGCTTTGGGCTTATATTGCTTTTGGTGTGTCCGTGTTCTTTGGCTTTATGGGCGCCATGGCATTGGTGCTGAAAAAGAAAATTGCACAACTGTTATTTCTCATCTCTTTACTTGGAGTTCTCGGGCATGCATATTACAGTTTTTTTGTGGCGAATATGGATACTGCTTTCGAGACAGGTTGGCAGTGGATACCTTCGGCAATT
>JAJRRH010000045.1 GCA_024279715.1 Bacteroidota bacterium | reverse complement strand
TAAGTTACAGAAACAGTACCACAGTTATCCGTTGCAGTTGCAGGAGTTGTTGGTACGTCGTCGCTACAGTCTAGAGAGATGTTCGCAGGAACACTCAAGAAAGTAGGAGCAGTAGTATCAACGATAGTGATCGTTTGAGTAGCAGTAGCCGTGTTACCACATTCATCAGTAGCTGTGAACGTGTTAGTGATTACTGATTCATTAGGACAGTTACCTGGTACAGTAGCAGTAGAAACTGTTACAGTAGCATTACCACAATCATCCGTAGCAGTAGCCATATCCGTTGGTACAGTAGCATCACATTCGATAGTTACATCTGCAGGCACCATTGTGAAAGTAGGATCCGTAGTATCTACTACAGTGATAGTTTGAGTATCTGTTGAAGAGTTACCACAAGCATCAGTAGCAGTGTACGTTCTTACCATAGTGTATGTATTACCACACATGTCAGTAGTTACTTCCGTTACATTTACCATTGGGTTATCATCACAGTTATCAGAAACTGTAGAAGCAGGTGCTGGAACAGCCATACCACATTCGATAGTTACATCGTCAGCAGCAACAATTACAGGAGAAGTTGTATCCACCACAGTGATTGTTTGAGTATCTGTTGAAGTGTTACCACAAGCATCAGTTGCTGTATAAGTTCTAACCATTACATAAGTGTTTCCACAACCTGGTGTAGATTCTGAAGTAACAACAACTGTTGGGTTATCATCACAGTTATCAGAAACTGTAGAAGCAGGAGCAGGTACAGCCATGTCACATTCGATAGTCACGTCAGCAGTAGCAATAACTACTGGAGCAGTTGTATCATCAACAGTAATTACTTGTGTTGCTGTAGTCACATTATCACAAGCATCAATAGCAGTGAAAGTTCTAGTAATTACCATTGGGCAAGTACCTGTTGTCACATCTGAATAAGTTACAGAAACAGTACCACAGTTATCACCTGCAGTAGCTGGTGTTGTTGGAATCTCCATATCACATTCTACAGTAACATCCGCAGGGACGCTAAAGAATACAGGAGCAGTAGTATCAACGATAGTGATGGTTTGCGTAGCAGTAGCCGTGTTACCACATTCATCAGTAGCTGTGAATGTGTTAGTGATTACTGATTCATTAGGACAGTCACCTGGTACAGTAGCAGTAGAAACTGTTACAGTAGCATTGCCACATTCATCCGTAGCAGTAGCCATATCCGTAGGTACAGTAGCATCACATTCGATAGTTACATCCGCAGGCACCATTGTGAAAGCAGGATCCGTAGTATCTACTACAGTGATAGTTTGAGTATCTGTTGAAGAGTTACCACAAGCATCCGTAGCAGTGTATGTTCTTACCATAGTGTATGTATTACCACACATATCAGTAGTTACTTCCGTTACATTTACCATTGGGTTATCATCACAGTTATCCGAAACTGTATAAGCTGCAGCAGGAACATCCATGCCACATTCGATAGTTGCATCTGCATCAGCAACAACTACAGGAGAAGTTGTATCTACAATGGTAATAGTGTATGAACCACTAGTAGAGTTAAAGCAATCATCTTCAACAGTCCATGTTCTAACAATGATTGAGCTATTAGCACAGTTTCCTGGAGTAACAGTTTCAGTCATTTCTGGAACAACATTAGGGTCACAGTTGTCAGTAGCAGTTACTGTTGGTACAGCTGGAATGGCCATATCACATTCGATAGTCATGTCAGCAGGAATTCCAACTAATATTGGCGCTGTTGTATCTTGTAAATGTACAAATTGAATAAATACCGTTGAGTTTCCGCAGTTATCAGTAGCAGTCCAAGTTCTTTGGAAAGTACCTTCACAACCTCCTGAGAATGTTAATTCCTCAAAATCAATAGTAACATCAGTATCACAGTTGTCAGTAGCTGTTACAGCAGAAGGATCTGGAATATTGTCACAATCTACAGTGATGTCCACTGCAGGTGGGTTAACAAAAACAGGCGCTGTCGTGTCAACAACAGTTATTGTTTGAGTATGTGATGTGGTATTACCACAAGCATCAGTTGCTACCCATGAAGTTTCAATAGTGTAAGAATCCTCACAAGAACCTGGAATGATACTAGAAGCAACAGTTACAACAGGAGCGCTGTCACAGTTGTCAGTTGCAGTTAAAGTTGGCACCGTTGGCACGTTGTCGCATTCAACAGTCATGTCAGCAGGAGTAGCACTTAAAACTGGAGCAACATTATCATCTATAGTGATAACTTGTGTCGCAGTAGTTGTGTTTCCGCAATCATCAGTAGCAGTATATACTCTAGTTACTGTCATTGGACATGTACCTGTAATTGTCTCTGTTGAAGTGATAGTCACTTCGCTACAGTTATCAGTAGCTGTAGCGTCAGCAGCGGCAGGGATGTCATCTGTACATTCGATAGTTTCATCTGCAGGTACAAAAGTAAATACAGGAGCAGTTGTGTCACTCACCGTAATTGTTTGTGTGCAGACGAATTCATTTCCACAGGCATCAACAGTCGTCCAAGATCTAATAATAGTGGATACCCCATCACAAGCGCCTGGTGTCATTACCTCATTGAACGTAACAGGCACATCTCCGTCACAGTTGTCAGTAGCTGTAATTACTGGTACAGTAGGAATGTTATCACATTCAACAGTTACATCTGCAGGGCATTCAGAAAGAACAGGTGCAGTAGTATCTTCTACATGTATGTTTTGAGTTACTGTGGATGTGTTGCCACAATCATCCGTGGCAGTCCAAGTGTAAGTAACATCATATGCACATTCATCATTTGGATTAGGCTCACAGTCATTGGTAGTATTTACGTCACCTTGACCATTTACACTAGATGAAGAACCATTATTTACAAGGTCTCCTGTGAAGAAGAACCATGTTGACATTCCAAAACTTGCGTTAATATCATTTGCCGCTTGTCCTACTTGCCATCCAAAATGGAAGTTAGTAGGTGCGTGGGTAAGTGTTAGGACAGAACCAGCCAATCCATTTTCACCAGTTAGGTATGAATTTGCATCATCCAGTTCATAGAAATCCCAAGTTTCCCAAAGGTCACCACCTGCTGCAGCAAATCCTGCATCATCTTTATAAATTCTATTTGGAAGGGCACTCCAAGCTGCCCAATCTCTTTTGTTGATTGCTTGAATATGCATGTCAAAAACAAGTGATGGGTCATTGTCAGCATGAACTTTACCAGTTAATAAAGCAGTTCCATCTGCAAAAGTAGTGAATGTTGCTCCGGCAGCATCAACTATCCAGTGATTAGTGTATCCTGCTGGAAGACCATTGATGAGTAAAGACCAAGAGTCTGATGCAGTACCAATAGCATCACTAGTAGTACATATTTCTTCTCCTTCAAGGTTACTTGATTGAGAGAATTGAATATCAACATTATCGTCACAGTTATCGGTAGCAGTAATAGATCCTGGTGCAGGTAGGTCACTAGGACATTGAACCGTAAGATCAGCTGGAGCAACAGATAATACTGGCGCTTCGTTATCATCGCTAGTAATAGTCTGTGTCGCTGTCGCAGTGTTCCCGCAAGCATCAGTTGCAGTAAATGTTCTAACGGTTACCATTGGACATGTTCCTGTGGTAACATCATTTTGTGTTATTGTAACCGATCCACTGCATACGTCAGTTGCAGTTGCATCAGATGCAGGAAGTGCATCTCCACAGTTAATGGTTATATCAGAAGGTACATTTGTAAATGTTGGTGCTTCTGTATCGTTGATAGAAATTGTTTGATCACATGTAGCAGTCAATCCACAATCATCCGTTGCTGTCCAAGTTCTAATAAAAGAAACAGGGCAGTCACCTGTCATAGGACCGTCTGTATAAGTAACAGCCGTCATTCCACAAACATCCACTGCAGTGGCAGTACCTGTAGTAGAAGGCTCAGTGCTTTCGTTGCAGTTAACAGTTGCATCAGAAGGACAAGTAATAATTGGAGCAGTTGTATCAACAAAAGTCACTACTTGTTGAGCAGTGGCAACATTACCACAAGCATCCGTTACAGTCCATACAGTTGTTAATGTAGAAATTGTTGGACATGTTCCAGTTGTTTCTGTAACATTAGCCGTCATTATTAATTCTGTGTCGTTAGAGCAGTTGTCACTATATGTAGGGACAGTTGTTGTTGGTGCGTTATCACCACATTCAACAGTCACATCAGCAGGCACATTACTAAGAACAGGAGCTGTTGTGTCAGAAACTGTAATTTCTTGAGTACAAGAAATTATATTTCCACATTCATCAGTGGCAGTCCAAACTCTAGTAATCACCTGTGCGTATGAGCAGTTTGCATCCGCTTGAGTTGTTTCTACAAAAGTAACAGGCACTGTTCCGTCACAGTTATCTGTTGCGGTAATAGAAGGTGCTGCTGGGATCGCGTCACATTCTACAGTGATGTCACCTGGACATTCAGAAAGAACAGGAGGCGTTGTGTCAGAAACATTAACTACTTGAGAAATACTAGAAGAGTTACCGCAATCATCAGTTGCTGTCCATGTATATACCACTTCATAAGAACAAACAGTATTGTTATTAGGAGTACAAGCATTGTTAGTGTTAACATCTCCTGTGCCATTTGCACTTACAGAGTTGCCATTCATGACAAGGTTTCCGGTGAAGAAAAACCAAGTAGACATACCAAAACTACCATCAAGGTCGTTAGCCGCTTGTCCTACTTGCCATCCAAAGTGAAAATCAGTTGGCGCATGAGTAAGGTCTAAGTAAGTACCTGCTAGTCCATTTTCACCAGTTAGGTATGAATTTGCATCATCTAATTCATAAAAATCCCAAGTTTCCCAAAGGTCACCACCAGCAGCAGCAAATCCTGCATCATCTTTATAAGTTCTTCCTGGAAGAGCATTCCAGTCAGCCCAGTTTCTTTTACTTATTGCTCTAATATGCAAGTTAAGCACTAAGTTCGGGTCGTTATCCGCATAGACCTTACCTGTTAATAATGCTGTTCCGTCATTGTATGTTGTAAAGCTAGGAGCATTTACTCCAGTTACCCAATGGTTAGTTAAGCCGTTCGGTAAGCCATTAATTAGTAAAGTCCAAGATTGACCACCTATTGTGGAAGCGTCAGAAATGACACAATCTTCATCAATGTCTAAGCTGTTTGATTCACTAAACTGAATCGTTACATTGTCTGTACCATTATCCGTTGCTGTTACAGATGGCGCAGCAGGAATGTCATTTGTACATTGTACATTGACAACTGGCGTAACAGAGCTCAGTTGAGGAGCTTCCGTATCTATTACAGTGATAACTTGAACACAAGTTTCATCTGGAATAGATGCATCGTCATAATCAATAACGAAAGTTCGAGTTATAATTTCTGGACAATCACCATTGCTAGCATCACTAAATGTAATGTTGGCAGCGCCCGCAAGTCCAGATGGTTCACCTGTATTTGATGGGTCAGTTGATTCAGAAATGTCAATAGTTACATCAGTTGCACAATCAATAAGCATTGCATTGCTTGAAGATAATGAACTGCCATAACTGTATTGCATGTACGCAGCAGGATTAAGATAAGGTCCATTAGGACTATCTGTTCCGGTAGCGTTCACAGCGAACGTACTCAATGAAAACACAATGGCAAGAACCAAGAAGGTAAATGACAAAGGGTTAAATTTTGATGTTCGCAATAAATTGGAACAATTGTAAAGATTTCTCATAACGAAGATTTAATAATTAATATTAGGTATAAATGTATTTGTTTTTATAAATTAATACGACCAACAGTGGTAATATCATCTGCAAAAGTACTACAACTTTCGATAAATGGAAAGCAGAAATCGCTTAAAAAGATATTTTTTTTATTAACAAGCAGGGTTTAGGGTTGTAATTATCTATTAATCAACTATTAAGATTGTCTTCCATTGAGTGTTTAACGCTTAAATTTTCGCTTAAACTATATATATATTCGACTAAACCACGTTTTACTTAGATGAAAAACAAAGAAAAACACTCTTCACGGGGTTGATTTTGAAGGAAGGAAATGGTTATTGGGTAATGGATGAATAAGAGTGTTTATTTCATGAGATATATTGCCGTAGATTGTTTGATTGGAGGGCAATCGATGAAACAGGTACTACGCGGAAAGCTAGGGTGTTGGTAGTTTTTGTATTGCTTTTTAGTGGTCGTTTTTCAAGCAAGTTTTTTTTGTTAAATATTTACAGAGTATCGGATTGGAGGTGATGCTAGGTAAACTGTGATGAGAGACTGTTTTTAAGAATGTTTTTAGTGGGGTGATTTAGAAGAGGTGTAAATTGTTCAAAACAAAAAAATGCAGATTGTAAATAGGTTACAATCTAACTTTGTAATATTGCATTATCAATAATAAATACAAACGGAGAATCTTATGAGTGAGATATTTTTTTTAAAAGAAGGTGATACTGCGCCAGACTTCCAAGGAGTAAGTCAGAATGGAAAAGCTATTAGTCTGTCGCAATATAGAGGTAGAAAGGTGGTATTGTTCTTTTATCCGAAGGATATGACACCTGGGTGCACAATGGAGGTTAAGAGCTTGAGAGATAGTTATGAAGAGTTCACGTCTAATGGATTTGTAGTTGTCGGTGTTAGTGCGGACAGTGAAGAGCGTCATTTGAAGTTTATTTCAAAATATGACCTTCCTTTTGATCTTATTGCTGATGAAGATAAGGTTATCTTAAAAGCTTATGGTGTATGGGGGCTTAAGAAATTTATGGGGAAAGAGTATGAAGGTATCCACCGTGTGACCTTTATAATAGACGAGAACGGAATGATTCTAAAGATAATAGATAAAGTAAAAACTAAAAAACACGCTCAGCAAATATTTGAGTGTTTTGAATAATCAAATAAATAGATAGAAAAATGGGAGTAAAAGTAAATAAGGACAAATTGAAAGCGTTGGAATTGGCTATTGCCAAAATGGAAAAGTCATATGGTCGTGGCGCAGTGATGAAATTGGGGGATTCTGCAATTGAAAAGATTGAAGTTATACCAACTGGGTCTATAACGCTAGATATGGCTCTAGGAGTTAAGGGATTGCCAAAAGGTCGAGTGGTAGAGATATATGGGCCAGAATCATCAGGAAAAACGACGCTAGCTATTCATGCGATTGCTGAAGTTCAAAAAATGGGTGGAATAGCAGCGTTTATTGATGCGGAGCATGCCTTTGATAGGTTTTATGCTGAAAATTTGGGTGTTGATACCGAGAATTTGTTTATCTCACAGCCTGATAATGGTGAACAAGCACTAGAGATAGCGGACAATCTAATACGTTCTGGCGCTGTGGATCTTTTAGTTATAGATTCTGTTGCAGCACTTACGCCGAGGGCGGAAATAGAGGGAGAGATGGGTGATTCTCAGATGGGGTTACAAGCAAGATTAATGTCCAAAGCATTGAGAAAGCTTACAGGTTCTATTAGTAAGACTGGATGTTGTTGTATCTTTATTAATCAACTTAGAGAAAAAATCGGGGTTATGTTCGGGAATCCTGAAACAACTACCGGAGGTAATGCGCTTAAGTTTTACGCTTCTGTTAGACTGGATATTAGAAGGATCGGTGCAATAAAGGATGGTGATAAAATAGTAGGTAATAGAACAAGAGTAAAGGTGGTCAAAAATAAGGTGGCGCCACCTTTTCAAAAAGCTGAATTTGACATCATGTATGGTAAAGGTATTTCTCGAAGCGGAGAATTATTGGATCTTGCGGTTGATATGGAGGTCGTATCTAAAAGAGGGTCATGGTTTAGTTATGGTGAGACAAGGTTAGGGCAAGGTAGAGATGCTGTAAAGCAGTTACTGGAGGATAATCCTGAGCTAATGGAGGAGATTGAAGCAAAAGTGATGGGTGAAGCGAGCGTTGAAGAAGTCAAGGTGGAGAAAAAGGTGAGTAAGAAAGAGGAGGGATAGTAGAATGTGTCTCAGTCAGTTTTTCTGTAATTGTTATCCATAACTGGTTAGGTATTGGTTAGCAATGGTGTTCTTTAGAATTAATAATTGTGTTAGTTTTGCCACATGACTTTTTTGAAGAAAATATTTTTAGTTTTTATTTTTATATCATGGTTTACGGCTTGCTCAATTTCTGATCAGACTGAGCAAGCCGGAGACCAGGATTTACCTGTCATGAATAAAAACATTTCTTTGGTTGATATTGATGCTTTAATTTTGAATAATCCGAAGAATGCCGAATTGTATTACCAGAGAGCAAAACTTTTACTTGGTGAAAATGCAATAAATGAATCGAGTAAAAATTTGGATAAATGCATTGCGTTGGATTCATTAAATTCAAATTATCACACTTTGCGTGGCGATGTGTTTTTGCAAATGGGAAATCTAGCCATGGCAAAAATTTCTTATGACCGAGCAATTCAAATTGACCCTAAGGATATAGAGTCTCAAATTCACTTTGCTGAGTACTATTTAGGACTTAGTGACTATTCAAATGCTATTAAGCATGCGGATATAGCTTTGCGAATTGATGTCGCCAATCCGAAAGTGTACTTTATGAAGGGAAGAGTTTTTTTGTCAGCGCAAGATACTTCAAAAGCAATGTCATCCTTTCAAACAGCAATAGAAATGAATCCGAATTATCTTGAGCCATACTTGATGCTAGGTTTGATTAGCGATTTGAAAAATGACTCTATTGCTTTATTGTACTACAGAAGTGCACTTGAGATTGAACCAAACAATGTAAATGCTTTGTATGGAAAAGGTTCGTTTGAAATGAAAATGAACAAAAAGGATGAGGCGTTATTTAGTTTTAGAAAATTGACATCTATTAATTCTAGTAATCCAGCACCATATTTTAATATAGCATATATCCAAATGTCGAATGATAATCTAGATTCGGCAATTGTATACTATTCACTTGCTTTAAAGAGAAATCCGAGGTACTACCAAGCGCTATATAATCGGGGTCTATGTTACGAGGTTAATGGGGATGTATTGGCTGCTGAAAATGATTTTCAAATGGTATTAAGTCTGAAGCCGGATCATCTTCTTGCAAAGGAGTCGATCACAAGAATAAAACAATAGTATTACCTATTGATATTTAGGATTACTTTTTTTGTGGATTCTGTTTTTTTCGAGATCTTTATTGGAAGGATGAAGCCATATTCTTTTCGATAGCAATCATTAGGTTTTTTTACGTGACAATAATGGATGGTTCCTGAAAGGTTCAAAGTGTGTTTGATGTCTTTTGGGAAAACGGACATTTTAATTGAATTGGATAGGTTGTTTTTATTGTCAAAAATGACTTCAGTTCTATCGTTACACATGATATAATTCTCTGCATCTGAATATACTGCATAATTAGGGGGAGGGATAATATTTAATTCAATATTCGTTTGACGAGTAGGGTGAATGATAATGGTGTCAATGATTGAGGCCCTCTCCTTTTGTCCTGGAATAGGGAAGAGTCTGTTCAGATTAGTTAGTGTAAATGGTGTGATGTTCTGATTGTCTAAGTTGAATATTTCAATAGTGTTGTTTAGAGTATTGGCAATGTAGATGTTGTTGTCGATAAATGTCAAATCATTGGGGCCAATAATTGATGTATCGTTTATTTCTATAATGTCAGTTAGTGTTACATATTCGGGATCAATAACGTATAGCTTATTAGAATAATAATCTAGAGAGTAGTATTTATTGTTGTTTGCTTCGCAACTGCGGATACTTTGTGGTGATAAGCTATCAGGAAAGATGACTTTAGTATTCGTTGCGCCAATGACTGAAAATATATTTGAAGGGTTTTGTGTGTTGTATAAGTAGTTATTCTTAGAGTTAATAGCAAATGAGATGCTTGATTTGAGAGTGGATTGATTTGCAGAGTCTTTTTTAACAATTACCTGCGAGTACTCCATAGTGGTGGGGTCGAGTATGTTCAAGTTCAATAGGTAGTCATGCCAATATAAATTTCCGTTTGAGAATTTTATTGCCTTGGGGGTATTGAGAGCTGTATTAATGGCAGGGGCTATACTGTTTTTGGAGAAGTCGAATAGGGTTGTAACTTTAGACTCATTGAAGTTCACAGATCTTATAACATGATTATTGTAGTCTAGTACATACAGAATGTCCCCCATATTATCATAAGCGAGATCAATAGGTGAATTGAATTCTACTTGTAATATATCTCCATCGATGTAGCCTCTTTTTCCATTGCCAGCAAAGTTAATTACTTGTCCGTCTTTTTTGCAGAAGATGATTCTGTTATGGCCAGTGTCGCTGATATATAAGTTGCCACTTGTTGCGTCGCTACATATTGCTTGGGGATGGGAGAGTAGAGAGTATGTTTCCTGGTTTTTTTCAAAAGAATAGGTCGGATGAGGCCATAGACTTCTATGGTTTACTTCGTGATCTCGGATGGCATTCTGTATGATGTTAGAGATTTCAAGCTCATTGATAGTTTCATTTCCCTTGGAGGCAAGTTTAAGAGACGGGCTTAATAGGATTATTGAAGGATAGAAGTCTGCCTCAAAGTATTGAGATATAGTGTGGTTCAAGTCATTGATGACGGGGAATTGGATGTTCAGTTTAGCAATGGATTTCCTCAAAAAGACACTGTCCCGTTCGATAGGAAATTCAGGTTGGTGTACAGCGAGTACAGTGAGTTTGTCAAAATTCTTTTCAATTCGTTTTATCTTTTCGAGTTCTGATAAGCTTTTTGGATCATTATTGTTCCAAAAATAGAATAGAATAGCTGTGTTATTTTTAAATTGACTTATGGTATATGCACTATCTACATTATGCCATTGAGTACGAGGAAATCTGAATGAACTGTAGTCTTTGGTTGGGTTTTGAGCTGTGGCATTGAAAGTGAACACTAAGAATAGTATTACGAGGACGAGGTTGATTCTTTTGTTGGTCATAGTCTTCTTTCTTGCAAAGATATAAAAAGGGCTCTATTGAATCAACAATAGAGCCCTTTTATCTAAAACGTTAGAGTAAATTTATTTTACTTTATCCACGATAACTTTAAAAGCTTCGGGGTGGTTCATTGCTAGGTCGGCTAGAACTTTTCTGTTAAGTTCAATACCTGCAGCTTTTGTTTTTCCCATAAATTGAGAATAACTCATTCCGTGAATACGGGTGCCAGCATTTATTCTGGCAATCCATAGTTTTCGGAATTGTCTTTTTTTCTGCTTACGGCCTTCGTAAGCATATAGCATTGCTTTTTCAACAGCATTTTTGGCTACGGTATAGACATTTTTCCTTCTTCCGTAGTAGCCTTTTGCTTGTTTGATAATTTTCTTTCTCCTTCTTCTGGAGGCAACTGAATTTGTAGATCTTGGCATTTTAAATTATAAATATTTTTGGTGTTTAGCGATCGATGTACCGATGCTTTTAATGGCTAAATACCGGGTTAATAAATTGAACCAATTGCGTGACTATTTAGTCAACATCAATTTTACATTTGGTAAATCCGCTTTGCTCACATCATCCCATTTCGTCAAATTCCTTTTTCTTTTCTTTGACTTCTTGGTAAGAATGTGACTTTTGAAAGCTTTTTTTCTTTTGATCTTTCCTGTGCCTGTGGTTCTAAATCTTTTTTTGGCACTGGAGACCGTTTTCATTTTTGGCATCCTGTTATTTGTTTTTATTTGTTTTAATTCTTCTTTTTCAATGGTGAGATAAACATAATCATTCGTTTTCCTCTAAGTTCAGGCATCTTTTCAACGACACCAAAATCTTCTAGTTCTGTAGCTAATTTAAGTAGCAGAACCTCACCTTGCTCTTTGTATACGATTGATCTTCCTTTGAAGAACACGTATGCTTTTACTTTTGATCCTGCTTCCAAAAACTTCTTTGCATGCTTCAATTTAAATAAGAAGTCATGCTCGTCCGTGTTGGGGCCGAATCGCAATTCTTTTATTACAGTCTGAACGTGTTTGGCTTTCAGCTGCTTTTGTTTTTTCTTTTGGTCATATAAAAACTTCTTATATTCAACAAGACGACAAACTGGCGGATCAGCTTTTGGAGATATCTCCACTAAGTCCGTATTCATAGATTCAGCCAATTTTAATGCTTCTGCAATCGGAAACACATCAGATTCAAAGCCTTCGTCTCCAACAACCCGAACAAATTGCGCTCGGATGTTCCTGTTAATTTTGTGTAGATCTTCCCTTCTTCTTTGGAAAGGTTTTCTACTTGATCTTCTTTTTATAATCCCAAATTTTGTGTCTAGTCTCTAGAGATTCGACTGTTAATATTCGGCTACGCTATAAAAGCGGCCATTTTATCATTTACCTCGTCGTTTATCAGTTTAGCAAATTC
>JAJRRH010000044.1 GCA_024279715.1 Bacteroidota bacterium | reverse complement strand
TATAGCAGCGCCTTTGGCAAATGATCCCAAAAATGACCCCATATTTTCATGCCCTTTAGTAACACCCTCAATTCCTGAATATATTATACCTCCAATTATCATCGCAAATACTATCGGAAACTCCCCATCCGGATCCACATACTTCAACGGATTATTAAGAACATAACTATACCGATTATAACTCCTCGAGCTATAAGGATTCTGAATATAACTATCGACTTGCAACATCCTTCCAAGAACAGGATCATACGCACGACCATTCATATTAATCAACCCAAACTGCGGCAACATTTCATGCCCTGTATAGCCTCTATTAAACCACGCCCAATCACTAGAAGCTATCTCCCCAACCCAATCCGCAATATTATCATTATCTTGGTCTGTATCTATGTCTAAGCCGTTGTTGAGATACGCCCAAGTATCTGCATCTCTATATCTACCCCATGGATCGAAATTCTGTTCATGCTCCACATTGCCATCATCATCTGTGATAGTCACTATTGATCCCAAATGATCTCGGTAGAGGTAGTGTAAATTTCCTACACCATTTTCTTTTACGTACATAGCGCATAATCCATTGCCACTTGATATGTAGTTTACTTCTCTAGTCATGCCGTCCTCAATCTCCTTCTCGTATGAACCGACAAAATATTTTATTTTCACTAAGCTACCTCCATTCATGAAAGTCTGCTTACGTCGTTGCTGATCTGCACCATAGTACATCTCCAACATAAGGTTATTTTCACTTATTGTTTGAGTGCTGTTGAAGTCGTTGTAGGTGATGTTTTGTACACTAGCGCTTATCAACCCAAGGTTGTCATCTACGGAGGTGACGGCATGGGGCTTGCCGGAGGGGTTGTATTCGTAACCTCCTACATCGGTTTTGTTGGATATGTTGCCGTTGTTGGCGTAGTTCATGGTCATCATCGGCAGACCATCTACTTGATATGTTTTCAAGTTATCATCCTCATAAGTAAAGTTTTCTACCCTTCCTTTGACGGCATCCGAGCGCTGAAGGAGGTTACCATTGGTCTCATTCCATTGCATGCCTAGATTTTGAAGGTAGTTGTTGGCAGCGTTCTTGGCTTTTATGGCTGTTGGCAGTCCGTATTCATCAAACGACAAGGTGGTTTTGTAGCCATTGCCCAACATATACTCATCGTATATGCCGTTGGCATTTTGGCTCAAAGGTTGCCATATTGTGGTTTGTAGATTGTCGGTCTTCACGGAGCTAAGGTAGCCATTTTCGTTGTATATGTTTCTCGTGGCGGTCTAAGTTGAATTCTTGATTTACATTCAAATATCCATCGCACAAAAATGCGTTACAAACGCCTGCCTTCACTTAGGCACTCGACAAAGTCAAGCGCCAGTAAGACGAGAACTAGTGGGGTATTGTTCTCCCAAAAGCTGTACTATGAATTTTATTCTGTACTTTATGTAGGCGTTTTTCGCTATTATGCCCGATAAATGAGGTCTGTTCTTCGTATATAATACCTCCGAAAAATGCTCCAGCTCTTAGGTAGTTCATAGTCATTGATTTCTTAGTCCACTAACTTTCTTGCTTTATACAATGAATCCAAACCCAACAACTCCTTACTTTCTATAAAGTATAACATTTTAGGCTCTACTAAATCCATGTAATTCTTTTTTGTCTTAATGTTAGGGTATGGTGGTACTAGGTGCCAATCGACTATTGTATCTTGATTTTTTATGTATCCTTGAAAACTGCATTCGTAGGGCTTGTATATGTACCAGCCTAGCCAGTTGTTGCCAGGTAAAGATATAGGGATATTTGCAAATAATGTATCGTTTCTAACTATGTAATTACCAGGTTCAATGTAATATTTTGTATCTCCTTTATAATAGTTTTTCAAAAAAAACCATGAACTATCTTCTGCACCACAGTCCCAGCAATAATCAATCTTATTCGGATTTATTATGTTGAGGGGCCCATATGTAATACAGACATTACACCAATCACCACGAGCTATTGACAAATCTTTACAACGAGTCTGATACAAACCATCTTGTCTCAATACATTTTCATCTGATTCTCCAGCATAAACAACCCCATTCTTTACCAAACTAACATTGCAGCTTGTGATAAACAACAATATAATCAGAAACCTTATTCTACTAATTACTTTCATAATTAGTAGAATAAATAATTTGGATGATACCCTCCAAAATAGCTGTAGAATCCTGAGTCCAGATTACTGTTCGGGAAATATGGTGTTGTTCCAGTAACATTCCGATGTATCCAATTCTGTACATCATGCAGTCGTTTTTCACTATTGTGTCCAACAAATGAAGCCTGTTCTTTATATATAACGCCTCCGAAAAATGCTCCAGCTCTTAGGTTAGGATAGTCTTCATTTGTATACAAACCACCTAAATATTTATCAAACTTTGGATTCCCTCCAGAAGTTCGTCCTCTTTGCATCCCGGTCATCATAAAAGCCCCCAAAGCTACCGTAAGATCTTTATCGATTCTATAAGTCATTAACATGCCTCCAGTACGATATTTATCAGTACGATTTAACACGTCCTCATCCAACCGAAAAGAAAAATCACCAATTTGAGCAGTAAATGCAGAGACCTTCTGAGGCAGGTCACCACTAAAACTGTTTTTTGAATAGCCTATCCCATAGTTGGCATGCCCATCGTTAACTCCAGCGAAAAAACCGTAATTGCTGTATCCGCCTGCACCCATAGGACTTCCTAAGGTACTAACTCCGCTGTTATTCCCGGCACCAACACTAGCAGAATAAACAAAATCATTAACTTGACCACTAACATTCACGTGTGCACCTACAGTCAATCCGCTACTTCCATTTCCAATGAGTGGT
>JAJRRH010000043.1 GCA_024279715.1 Bacteroidota bacterium | reverse complement strand
TTTTTCTATAATAATGTCAACCCTTTGGGGTTTGGATTTGGCGTTGGCTATTTTCTATAATAATGTCAACCCTTTGGGGTTTGGATTTGGCGTTGGTTTTTTTCTATAATAATGTCAACCCTTTGGGATTTGGATTTGGCGTTGGCTATTTTCTATAATAATGTCAACCCTTTGGGGTTTGGATTTGGCGTTGGCTATTTTCTATAATAATGTCAACCCTTTGGGGTTTCCTTCAACTCTCCGCTACTCAAGACTCATACTCACGCTCACCCCCTCTTTCCCACGCAGTTATGCCTGTGACTGAAGACACTAGTCATCATGTCAAGATTCGTTGACTATGCTTAAAGAAAAATTGTTTTTATAAGTGTATTATATCAGCCCTTCAATATCTATTCCATCCACAGGCATGACGGCCGATGTTATTGCATCCGATGGTGCAAAAGCTTTGCAATACAAATCAATAGCTTTTTCCAATCCTTCTGACACATCCACTGATGGTCTGTAATTCAACAAATTTATGGCTTTGCTAACATCCGCAAAAGAGTGCTTAATATCGCCTTTTCGAGTCGGGACATGCTTTGTACGAACGACACGAATATTTGATCTTGTAGCAACAATCTTCTCTTCTATCATCTCCAGCAGTTCTATCAACTGCATATGGTGTCCGTAAGCCACATTAAAAACGGTATCGTATGCTTTTTGATTGGTTGTGGTGGCAGCAAGAATATTTACATCTAGTACGTTATCGATATAGGTAAAATCCCTCGATTGCATTCCGTCTCCATGAATTTCGATTAACTCCCCTCCGAGTATGGCTTTTATAAATTTAGGAATAACTGCCGCATACGCCCCTTCTGGACTTTGATTTTTTCCAAAAACATTGAAGTATCTTAATCCTATGGTTTCTATGCCATAGAGCTTTCCGAAAACAGCCGCATTAAGTTCATTGCTATACTTGGTAATAGCGTACGGTGAAAGGTGTTTTCCAATGTTCTCTTCCACTTTTGGCAAAGTCGGGTGGTCTCCATAAACGGAAGAACTCGATGCATACACAAATCTGCGAACACCAGCCTTAGTCGCTGATTGCAACATGTTGATAAATCCCGTACAATTGACATCATGGGTAGGTAATGGTGACTTGACAGATCTTGGTACTGAGCCCAACGCAGCTTGATGAAAAACGATATCTTTTCCTATGCATACATCATCACACAACTGTCGATCACGGATATCCCCATTGACAAAAGAGAACATCGGATGGGACATATAACCTTCGATATTCCTTAAAAAACCAGTAGATAAATTATCAAGACAAGTAACCTGCCCTCCTTCATTCAGCAGTCTTTCAATTAGATTCGAACCTATGAATCCAGCGCCACCTGTGACCAATATTTTTTTACCTTGTAGTTTTTTATTGTGCATTACTAAAAAATGATTTTTGGCTGATCCCTAGCAAGTTTTTTTTATCTCCAACGGCACTCCTTGTGTAAAAATGGAATACATAAGAATAAATCAAGCGGTGATTTGACATTAGCTTATAGCACCATCAAGCATTTGATTGATTGACTTCAGATTCTCTGCTAATTGCGGATCTTCGACAGGAACACCCTCTTTATTTGCCAATTCAGTGGACAACTGTAGAGCGGTCATCGCCAACAAATCCTGCTTGTCCTTGACGGCGTAATTGTCTTGAAATTTTTTTATACTGTCTTCAATTTTTTTAGCCGCCAAACGAACAGACTGTTCTTCGTTTCGTTTGATCGTCAGAGGATATATTCTTCCAGCAATATTTACTTTTATAGATAGTTCACTCATAAGTTTAGTGTTAGCTATTCAACATGTCTATGCATTTGTCAATTTCTTTGACCAATTCATTTATTTTATACTTAGCGTCTGTACTTTTTTCGTCCACACTATCAAGAGACTTCGCCATTTTCACAATTTTCAATCTGGACTTGACGTCCTCAATCTCCTGTTGCTCACGGATTGAATTCTGCTTTAGAACAATTATCTCCTCTTGTAGCCGTTTGTTTTGAATGGAAAGATCCTGTTTTACTTTTATCAGCACTTCAGTTTTCTTTCTGATTTCTTCTACTATCAATGTTGTAGACATGGAATAAGAATTAGTTTTGTAGAATACAAATGTAACATTTTTTCACAAACACCAAATTTAAAACAACATTGTGAAAATCTTTGTTTTCAACACTTTATAGACATTGATTAAAGCGGTAATTTTGCTTTCTCTAACACCTGTTTTTTTTACGCCTTACTTATGAAGCAAATACTCCTCTTTTTTATTTTTATTTCTATATCAATTTCAAGTAATGGACAAGTAAAACAAGGAGATTTCATCGCCCCACTGGATATCCCAATGATGCTTTCGGGTAATTTTGGCGAATTTCGTTCCAATCATTTTCACACTGGAATAGATATAAAAACGCAAGGTGTTTCAGGGAAGACTCTTCGTGCTGTGGCAGATGGCTACATTTCAAGAATCAATATTTCTCCAACAGGATATGGCAAAGCGCTATACATCAATCATCCAAACGGGTACACTTCTGTATATGCGCACATGAAAAGTTTTACCGATGAAATTGAAGAATACATCTTGGAGCAGCAATATGAAACTGAGACCTTCAAAATTGAGCATTATCCCGACTCTTCTCTTTTCAAATTTAAGCAAGGTGATATTATCGGTTTATCAGGTAACACTGGTTTTTCGGGCGGTCCCCATCTGCATTTTGAAATAAGAGAGACCCTGTCTGAGCACCCAATAAACCCCCTTCTATTTGACTTCGACATCAAAGACAATATCGCGCCTATCATTAAGGGCATTCGTTTTTACCCCGACAATGAAGGTTCTGTGGATGGATCATTTAATGAAAAAAGCTATCCAGTTAAATCTTCGGGAAAAAACATTTACAAATTAGAGAAAGACACTATAAACGTATCAGGATCCATCGGGATAGGAATTCATACCATAGACAAGATGATAGGTGTCAGCAATACTTTTAGTGTCTATGCCATTAAGATAAAGTCAGATGGTGAGTTGATCTATCATCATGAAATGGATGAATTGGACTTTGAATTTAATCGCTACGTGAATTGCCACATGGACTATAAGCTTTTTGTGAAAAACAGATGGAAGTATCACAAGTGTTTTCCGGCAGACAACAACCCACTAGCTTTCTATCGCCTTCCTGGTCATAGAATATTTCTTCAAGAAGGTGAGCGCCGACAAATAACCATAGAGGTGAGTGATATTGACGGCAATACTGCTATCGTCCAATACGTATTGAAAGGAATAAAACCTTCTCCTAAGGCTGTCGACTCCACCCATGATGCTTTATTTATTGCCACAAAAGACAATTCGTTTCAGAGTGATGGATTTGAAGTTATTTTTCCTAAAGGCGTACTCTACAACGACCTAGAGTTTCATTTCTCAGAACAAGCAAAAACAAAGAACAACAAAAGCAAAACGTACATTCTTCAAGATAGATATACGCCAATACAGGATAATATCTTCATCAGCATAGCTCTTGCCAAAGAAGACAGTGCTAGTTCAAAAATAAAGCTCTACAACCTCAATAAAAAAGGTCGTTATAATGTCTGTACTACTACTGTCAACGGACAGATTGTGACAGGACAATCTAAGTCTCTTGGTCAATTTGTGTTGAAAGAAGACACTACGTCTCCAGTGATTACTCTTAAGAAATTTCCAAAAACAGCTTCCTCAAAAAACAGTTATATTTCATTCTCATTAACCGATGACTTAAGTGGCATTCACAAAGTAACAGGCTACGTAGATGGCAAATGGCTTAAGATTGCTCATAATGCTTCAAAGACTGTTGCATTTGGATGGTTAAAGGAGTTGGATTTGGAGCCTGGCAGCCACGCTTTTTCATTGAAAGTCGAAGATGAGTGTGGAAATATCAGTGAATTTTTTCAAACTTTCACGTGGCGATAAATGAGTCTTTTCATTTACTTTTCGATTCGACTATCTATTTTATAGGATAAGACAAACAAGCTTACTCCCTCGCCTACTGTCAGAAAGTCACCTTTAATCTTGTAGTCAGATTTCAATGCCATTGTAATCAAACCTAATCCTGCACCTCCCTTGCTCGATATTTCTCCTTTATCCAATCGCTCCAAATAGTACTGTTTCAACGCTACTCTATCCATGGCATTGATGGTATTAATATCCTTTGAAATTTTTTCGATCCCCTCGTTCGTAATAAAATTCATAACTATTACTTCATAACAACTATCATTCTGGCTTACTATTATCGCACCATAAACTTTACCATCTATTGCATGTCCATGTCTCCTGATGTTTTGATAAGCTTCAACGATGGTATTAAAGAGCTTGCGAATGACCGTTCTTTTCTCCCCCAAGTCAGTGAGCACCTCTTCTACTTTTTGAGAAAACTCAAATGCGCGATCTGCAAGGAGATCTCCTTCGCCCGTATGTAGGACGTTATAGTCATTACCCTTTATCTCTTCTAACAAAGAGTGGTAATGATTTGAAAGTTGGTTGAACACGTTTATTAAAATAGTTGTTGGCAATATATCACAATGCTGCTCATCGTCCATTCTAATTCGTCATTAATTTCCACTTTTAAACGTTAACAAGGTTTTCAATTCGACTTAACTTTGGACACCACGAACGATTAAATTTGTTGGAATTCGAAAAAACTAATTCGGTGAAAAAACATATTACTAAAATAGCCTTGCTGCTCGTATCATTTTTGATTTCGAATCCTTTTTCATCACAATCTGTAAGCGCAGGGGAAGACCGAAGTATTTGCCTTGGCGACAATGTGCAACTATCCGCCGATGACGCAATGAATTATGCCTGGAGTCCAAGCGCTAGTCTGTCAGACACGACTATTGCCAACCCTATCGCCAATCCTCAGGTAACTACTCAATACATCCTGCACTATACCGATCTTATGGGCAATGACTCGCAAGACACATTAATGGTCTTTGTAATTAATTCCTTGACTATTTCTGCGGGAGACAACCAGACTATTTGCTTTGGAGAATCCGTAGTTCTTGGAGAAAGTCCACAGTTAGACGTGCAATACACTTGGTCTCCAACAGATTTTTTAAGCGCAGATAACATCAGTAATCCAACTGCCAGCCCAGAAGAGTCCACCACCT
Source organism: Bacteroidota bacterium (assembly GCA_024279715.1). GTDB lineage: Bacteria > Bacteroidota > Bacteroidia > Flavobacteriales_D > JABDKJ01 > JAJRRH01. The sequence goes on along the minus strand of JAJRRH010000043.1, from coordinate 12,815 downwards.
ATACCGTTACGGCTCAAAATGGATCTTGCTCCGCAGAAGATGAAGTAATGATAACGGTTGAAAACTTTACTATCGACTTTGAATATATCATCTTCCCATCTTGCGAAGCTTTTGAGATTCAACTTATCAATAAATCTGACCCTGCCAATTATCAGTGGAATTTCTGGACTGGAGAAAGCTCTACGGAGGTCAATCCAACGATTAATGCACAGCCCAATGAATTTGTCTTTATCACGTTGAGAGAAACCACAAGCCAATGCAGCTTTGATATTACTAAAGAAATTAACTTTGGTGAGATTGATGACTATATCAATTTTTCTGCCACCAATGTTTTCTCTCCAAATGGTGATGGCATCAATGACTACATGAGTATCGGCGTGGAAGGTAATTTAGAAAACTGTATGGAGTTCGTGATATACAATAGATGGGGAGAAAGAATGTTTGTATCCACTGGCGGCAACAGTCGTTGGGATGGCTACACTTTAGCCGGTCAATTAGCCGCGTCAGGCACTTACTTCTATAGTGTAATAATCAAAGGGGTAGAACACAAAGGTACTGTACATCTGTACCGTTAATTCTACAATCAGCTTTTCAGACTCGTCTTATTATTATTAATAACACCTAAGACTTTACCACGCAGCACCTCTCCAATAAATGGTGAGTTTGAAGACTTTGACTTTCTTTTGGCATTGTCATAAATCCATTCTTTTTCTGGTAAAAAACATGTGACATTTGCCTTCTGCCCTACTTCAATCCCTTCAATACTTTCGCCTGTCAGCTCATACGCGCCATGACTAATGCACTCAACAAATCTTGATAGCTCAATCTCTTTTGATAAATATTTGCCGTATAATCCGAATAAAGACTCAAGAGATATAACCCCATACGACGCATGATCAAAGGCAACTTTTTTTTCTTCTTCGTCCTGCGGTTTATGGCGGGAAATAATCACGTCTATCGTGCCATCATTCACCGCTTTCACCAATGCTTTTCGATCCGCCGAAGATCCCAACGGTGGATATACTTTATAATTGACATCATACCCTTCTAACGCCCTATCTGTTTTCACAAGGCGTAGAATATCCACTCCAGCAGAGATTTGTAATTTATTCTTCTTCGCCTTTCGAATTATATCCACTCCTTCTTTGGTAGAGACATCCCCGATATGAAGTCTCCCACCTGAATATTCTAACAAACTTATATCTCGATGCAAGGCAATCGTCTCCGCTATGGCAGGGATGCCTTTCATTCCCATAGTCACACTTTGAATCCCTTCACGTATCTGTCCAGCACCCGCTATGCTCGTATCCATTGGCTGAGACACTAATACTGCTCCAAAACTTTTAGTGTATTGCAGAGCTTTACTCATCAATCCACCATTCTGCACATGCTTATCTCCATCACCAAACAATACAGCACCACTTTGCTTCATATCATATATCTCCGCTAGTTCCTTCCCAAGGGTATCTTTGGAGAGGCTGCCCATTACACTCAGATCACACAAATGACCTTTTGATTTATTCAATAAATAGGATACACTTGACTTATCAGAGATGGGTGGATTTGTATCTGAAGACACACATACTCGTGTGTATCCTCCAGATACTGCTGCTTCCAGTCCGCTGTACACATCCTCCTTATACTCTGTTCCTGGATCACAAAAATCAGCGCCAATGTCGTACCAACCATTGGAGACATGAATTCCTGAAATATCGATTTCTTTATAATTACTCTTTAGATTTTTTCCAATGTCAACAATCACTCCATTCTTGATTATCAGATCCACTGATTTACCATTCCATTTGGAGTTTTTATCAATTATTTTTGCCTTTTTAATAATTAGATTAACCATAGCTATTTATGAATACATAATTTATAAAAATCTCAACAATAACACCTCTACGAGTAAAAACAATATGGCGCCGAGCACGAACCACTTCCACAGCTTCGTCCCTTCCGATAATGACTGAATTGACTCACCCCCTCCTTTATTTACATCTACTATTTGAAAATTCTCTAATGCCGAAGACTGAACTATCTCTTGCAATTGTTCTTTGTTCAAAAATTTCATCTCCGATTCTTCTCTTGAATAATTAAATGCCAAGCCTGTGACATCCTCTTCTTTCATCTGTATTCTATACAATCCATCCTGTTGTATCTGCTCATGCACGAAGACTTCTATTCCGCTGCCATAATTTTGAAAAGATGGAATCACGTCAAAAATACCGTGATCCTTTTTTATATGAAATGGTTCGTCTGAATTAGGCTCAGTGGTTCGTATTTTAATCGCCTCATCTTTACCTATCGTTTGAAATAGACTTTGATGACCATTACTCAATTCTGCCACTCTCAATATACTTGTCACAAATATTGCATGTTTAGTCAGGTTACTCATGGCATCGGAAGTCCCAACAGAAAATACAAACAACTGACCGCTTCCCACAGGAAATTGGCTTAAAAAGGAGCTTCCATTTTGCAAACTCAATAGCACTTCTTCTCTCGATCTGGACTGCGTATTAAAACGCCAGTGTTTCTTCACCGTAGGCAGATCTATATTTTTTGGCATCTGTGCAAAAACGCCATCATAAAAGTAGTTCTCAAGATTGATATCTATTACTTTCGTTTCTTTGACTTCTAATCTATTTATTCTATTGGCATTCATATTCAACATGAATTCATTATAGCTAGACTTATCAAGAACTTCTCCTAGCATCACACACACAGTCCCCCCATTTTCCACAAATTTCTTAAGCTCTTGATTGAGCCCAGAACTAATCTTCTCCACCTCATCAAGTATGATTAGGTCTTGATCCACAAACCTGGAATAATCAACACCATTGATGGATTGATGACTAAAGCTATACATCTCATCTTCTTCAAATACCGAAGCAATCGAAGAAGAACCAGTGCCCACAGCAAGCACGTTAATTTTTTTCTTTACATCAAAAGAGAAGTAAAACACATCGTCAAAAGTAATGGGGTAATCCGTGATACTGACCATTCCTTGCATTATCCCCGGACTGTCGTTGGTGAAATACATGCTTGTCGTCACGGAAGAATTAGAGGGAATATCCACAGACGCCAGAGCTTTCTGCACATCGTTGATACTCACCTTGATGTTGAGATTGTTTTTCTCGCTATCACTCTGGTTAGTGATTTTTACGATCAGCTCATCATTCCCATTGAGTTGGCGCACTGGTGTAGCAAACCATATTGAGTCGATGTAGACATTTCCAATATTCTCTTGTTGCAGACGGATTAAGCTAAAATAATAATTAGAATCGCTTTTAATTTCTTCAAAATCACTGATGCTTTTCTGAAAATCGGATAGAATAAATCCCCGCTTATTATCTATAGTCTCCCTGCTTAAGGCTTCTTTCATTCTCTCCACTACTTGGGATAGATTTTTCACTTTAGCGGAAGGGGACACTTCATCGACGAATTCTAGGAATTCTTCTCTACTAACAGTTCGCTGATGCCTGCCTTCAAAATCATTGGTCAACAATTGAAAACGGTCACTTTCTGCATAACTCTTGGCAACATTTCTAGCAAGCTCTTTCGCCTGCTCGACGAGTAATCCCTGTTCATTCTGACCGTTCATGCTGAATGAATTATCTATATATATCGAAATGGCTTTACGACCAGCCATCACTTGACTATCCGCCACAGGGAAATATGGAAGGCAAAAAGCCAAAACAAGACTTGCCAAAGCCAATAGTCGAGAAAAAAGAACAAGGAGATGTTTCAATCGAGACTTAGATTGCGTCTCTAGCTGTACTTCTTCTAAGAATTTAACATTGGAAAATTTTATCTTTTTAAATCTTCTGAAATTAAAAAGATGTACTATCACTGGGATAAGTAGCGCTAATAAAGCATAGAGGAATTCCGGATAGACAAATTTCATCGGGGTTCAAAGATAGTCTCATTTTTAAAACTGACACCTTTTTTAAGAAATTGATTTCAACAATAATTCAACATTTATTGATACACTTTGTAGGCTTTGTTTTCACTGCCAAAACTCTTAAAAAAACGTGCCACTCCGGGGATCATAGACCCTTCAAAATCTAGTATTCTTACCTTCTCCGCTTTTTCTTGGATCAAGGCATCCATCAAGTACGACATAGCACCAACAGTTTTACCCATCTCATTGGTCGCTGAAACCAAATGAATAATTCGTCCTTTATACTCTACAAAAAAAGCAATTGCTACCAATTGCTCATCACACTTCACTCCTAAAATTTTTCCAAAGTCTTTAACAGTAATTGCTTTTAGCGTCATTATCATCTGATCGACTTGACTCTTCTTCATTTGATGTTTCGCCCAAGCCGTTTTACAGGACACAAAATCTTCTAGCGCCACTTCATCTATAATTAAGCCTGATTTTTTAGCCTTAGCTAGGTTTCTTTTTAGATTTTTTGAATATCCTTTTTGAATATCTTCATATGGTCTAGCCATATCCAATTCAAAATTATTTTTCTCTTCAAGAGTATCCATCCGCATCGCATTAGCGCTATTGAAATGATACTTTACAGGCCTTAGTTTTTCTAATGTTTTGTAAAAATCCTCAATGACATCTAACGTTATGTCGGCCTTCGAAAACACCCCTAGTTGTTGGCAAAATGGCGGTTGAATTATTTTTCTTGTATATAATTTACTTCTTATTCTCATGTAGGGAATGGGCATAACCGCTAGATAATCTCCCATAACGATACAATCCCAATCATGGGCGACGACATCAAGATACCAATCCAAAGCATAGAATAATCCATCGTTTGAGGCCTCAACACAATGTCGATACTTGATCCTATCTATTTTCTTTTGCTCTATTAGTTTTACCATCTATACACCTATACCTCTGATTATCCTATCACAGAGGCTAACACTTCCTCTTTTGAATCCCCTTGAAGCGCTCGCCAAATTTATGATTTATTATTGAATTATAAATCCTCTTTTAGAAATAGATAACCACCAATAATTATACTTGTCTTTCGACTAATTCTTCTTAAAAGGAAACAACACCCTTTAAAAGCCTCACTAACACTAAGATAATCCCAACAAAATGATGTAACAAAATGCTATTATCACCGTATACGTGCATATGCAAGTCTTAAAACATACAATTTTTGGTCTAACACTATTCTTTAGTGTACTGACCATCAACACACAAGCGCAATGCCCTGACATCTATGACTACCTAGGTACTCCTAGTGCCAGTCCAGAATGGTTTGAGTGTTCGGGATCAAACTACACGCTGAACATACAAGTAAGCGAAAATGTTGGTGCTTGGACTATCAACTGGGGAGATGGCAGTTTAATAGAAAGCGGCGCAGCTCTTAATCCATCGACCTTGGTGTCACACACCTATGGCGCCTCTGTCGCTACGTACGACATCACTTTTACCGATATCGATGATGGATGTACAGTTACAGGCACGCTAGTAATGGAAGAACCTTCAAATGCTACAATACAGATTCCTGCTGGCGGCATAACCCAGTCATGTGCCCCACAAGCCATGGTTTTCACAAATAACAGCACAAATGTTTCACCAAACACTGTATTTACCTGGGATTTTGGCGATGGATCAGACTCTGAGACTTATGACGCATCAAACCACTTGCAAACGATATCACACACCTACCAATCAGGAACTATCGACTGTGAAACTGTCGTCACACTTACTGCTCAGAATCTTTGTAACGCAGTTCAAGGGGGCCCTAGTGAAAATACTTTTGGACCAATACAGGTATGGAATAAAGACATCGCGCAAATAGGTGTTAGCTCTTCCAGTAACTGCTTTCCAGACAATTCATTCACCTTTACAAATACATCCATACGTAACTGTGAGAGTTCAGGTAACATCAATAACCGATTGGAATATTGGAATTTTGGTGACTATTGGGGTACTGGGAGTGATTCTATTGTGGACTGGACAGCGTATCCTCCATCGATACCACATCAAATCGATTTCCCCGGTGTAGGCTCATATAACGTGATGCTTATTGTGCAAAATACTTGCGGAACGGATACAACAGATATAACGGTTACTATCGTCAATCCACCCACGTCAGGTTTATCTGCCACGCCAACCAATGTCTGTACAGGCAATCAAGTTTCTTTTACAAATAGTTCAAGTAATGATGCCAATGCATATCTTATTAACTTTGATGATGGCAATGGATGGGCAGGGATTGGTCCAAGTGACTTCACGCATGTATTTAATACTGTAGGGAGTTATAATGTAGGCTTAGCAGCATACGTTAGTGGCGCGATAAACACTTGTTCGGACACGGCCTGGGCTACGGTAGATGTCGTGGCAGGCCCTGTTTCAGCATTCACTCTTTCACAGACCACTTCTTGTGGCCCTGCGACGATTGAATTCAACAATACTTCCGTGGATGCGGTTAGCTATAGTTGGAATTTACCATCTAGTATTACTTCTAATTTAATTCCCGCACCTCTTAACCTTACAACACCCGGCTCCTACAACATCAGCCTTGAAGTCACGTCACTAAACAATTGTACAAACACTTCTACCCAAACGGTTACCATATACGACCCACCAGTCGCTGACTTTAGTTTTACCACTGCCTGTGATGGTGATGGTGTAATATTCAATAACCTCAGCAGTTCTACGGATCCTATTGTATCTTATAATTGGGACTTTGGGGATGGTAATTCAAGCAATCAAGAAAATCCACAACATACCTATAGTACATCCGGATCTTATGATGTGGTATTAACCGTTACTACCGCCAACTGCTCTTCTGACATTACCATGTCAGTAAGTATAGCTGCCGGTGCAGGCGCATCATTTACAGCATCATCTATCGAAGGCTGCTCACCACTAACCGTTGACTTTAATAATACTAGTGTGAATGCGGATTCATATAACTGGTATATGGGAGATGGTTCGCAAACTTCCATCGAGTCTCCAAGCAACACTTTTTACAATAACACTAATATACCACAGCAGTTTACTGTAGCTCTGTACACTAATAACGCCATGGGTTGCGCAGACACTATACAACAAGTGATTACTGTGAACCCAATTCCGAATGCGAACTTCACGATGCAAACTGGAGATGCGTGCGAGCCCGTAGCCGTTGACTTTGTGAATCTATCTACAGAAGCGACAAACTATGAATGGGTATTGGAGCCAGGGGTTACTTCTACGGATAATTCTACGTCGTATTTATACACAAACAATACTGCCAACCAAATAGTTTACACCCCGTTCTTGGTTGCTTATAATACTTTTGGATGTACAGACACTTCCTTTCAGAGTGTAACAACATACCCTGAGCCTGATTTTTCATTTGATCTAAGTCCATTATCAGGCTGCTCACCACTTACGGTTACCATGCCTAATATTGCAGGCGCTGTCAATCATCACTGGAATTTTGGTGGTGGAAACACCAGTACTTTAGAGTCTCCTAACTATGCCTACGTTAATAATACTCCTGACACATTGAACTATAATGTTCAGTTAATAGCGAGCAATAGTTTCGGCTGTACCGATACTGCGATGAGTGTGATAACCATATATCCTAATTCATTGTCACAATTTGCGCCTGACTTCTACACCGCATGTAGTCCTGCGGAGATCAATTTTACTGACAATTCAACCCTAGGAGATAGTTATTCTTGGCAATTCGGAGATGGAGACATAGATGCTGTCTTGGGAGATGTATCCCATACTTTTATCAACAATGGAAATGCCCCAATGGTGTTCACCACATCATTATTAGTGACTTCTGACCATAATTGCCAAAGCGAGAGCTCTGTAAACATAACTGTCTATCCTAAAGTTACTTCCGCTTTTGAAAGTGATACAGTGGGATGTACGCCATTGAATATAAACTTTACCAATCTATCCACGGAGGCTACTTCATATTTTTGGAATTTCGGAGATGGATCACCACTTAATCTCAACACCAATGCGGCGCATGAATTCATCAACAGCACACAAGCGGATAGAGAATTGGAGGTGTATTTAGTAAGTAACTCAATGTATGGCTGCAGAGACACAAGCTCTACCACTATTACAGTTTATCCTGAGGCTATTGCATCGTTTCAGACTGATGTCGTCCAAGGATGTTCACCGCTAGACCTTGACATGATCAATACAACAACTCCTAGCAGCACCTATGACTGGACCTATGGAGATGGTGACGATGAGATAAACAATGATGAAATCCATGGACATATCTTTCATAATGACACTTCAGATTCACTCTCCTATACGATAGACTTGCTAGTCACCACGAATCATGGATGTACAGCAACAGACAGAAAACAGGTTAAAGTATTTCCCGAACTAACCGCTTCTTTTGTTTCACCATCAACTCTTTGCGCAGGAGACGACATTGTGTTTACGAACACAAGCGAGGATGCCATTTCTTATAATTGGAATTTTGGAGACCAAGGGTCGAGCAGCAACATCAATCCAATCCATACATTCTCTAACACCACTGGTGAGACGATTATTGAACCTGTGTTGCTTACTGCCCAGTCGAGTTTCGGATGTCAAGATGTGGCGTTGGGATTAGTACATGTGTACTCGATGCCTATCGTTGACTTCACCATTGACTCTACCTCTGTATGCTATCCTCTTTATGTTGAATTGGCAAATAACTCACAATATGCTACGGACTACTATTGGGACTATGATGATGGCACTAACTCCACTGTGATGGATACGATACACAGCCATATTTTCACAAATCCTGGGCAATCATTACTAACCAATACGATTGAACTTACAGCAACAACGGCAAATGGATGTTCCGCCACCACCACCACTAATGTACAGGTAATACCAGAGCTTATTGCTAGTTTTGACGAAGTTGTAAGTGCCTGCCACCCACTACCAATGGAATTTAATAACACTTCAATAGGCGCTTTGGAATATCTATGGACATTGGATGAGGATGAAATCACTAACGAAGCGCAGCCTAGCTACACCTACCTAAACTATGGCGTAGCAGAAGAGATCTATGAAGTAAGTTTAGTGGCCACTTCATATTTTGGGTGTACAGACACTCTGACGCAAGAGTTTATTGTATATCCAGTACCTGACGCTGAATTTTCAGTGACGCCAGCGGTACAGCTTTTTCCGGAGGCAACGATTGAGATTATAGACAATTCAGTCTATGGAGAATCTTCCTTTACATGGGATATGGGCGATGGCTTTACAAGTGACACAGCTATTACGACATACACTTATGACACCTACGGAATATACTTTGTAAATCTGCTTGTAGACAATGGATTTTGTTCAGACGAGACAACGCAGAGGGTGGAGATAACCCCTCCAAGTCCAATAGCCATGTTTGAAGGGGAAGGAGAAGGTTGTTCACCAATAACGATCGACTTTACGAATTTATCTATCTATTCAGACTCCTATATTTGGAATTTTGGAGATGGTTCTACCTCCATGGAGGAAAACCCTTCTCACATGTATGAGATACCAGGCAATTACACGGTAAGCCTATTAGTAACTGGCCCAGGAGGGAATGACGTGATACTACAAGAAGGAATAATTCATGTGTATCCTCATGCAGTAGCGGAGTTCAACATCAACCCACCTACCGTTCAAACTGGTGTGCCCGTATTTTTCTACAATACCTCTCAAAATGCTGGAATCTATGAATGGAATTTTGGCGAAGGCACAACTTCTACTGAATCAAATCCAACATTTACTTACACAACACCAGGTGTTTATGATATAACACTGATAGCAAACAATGAACACAATTGCCCAGATAGTTTATTTATAGAAGGTGCGTTAGAAGTGGAAATAGGTGGGTTTATAAACTTCCCGAATGCTTTCACACCAAATCAAATAGGTCCGGTGGATGAACTATATGATCCAGAGACATTGGACAATGATGTTTTTCACCCAGTATTTGAAGGTGTCGACAAGTATAACCTTCAGATCTACAACAGATGGGGAGAGTTATTATTTGAGACAGATGATACACGTCGTGGATGGAATGGATACTTTGAAGGGGAATTAGTACCTTTAGGCGTATATGTATGGCGAGTGGATGTCACATTTACAGACAATAAGCAATTTGTAAAGTCAGGAGATATAACGCTCCTTCGTTGATAAAAAATATTAAAAAAAAAAAAGAAGCAAATACTTGACTAACTTTGCAGGCTAGAGACCAATATCAAGTATGACAAAACTAAACACTTTAATTCTTGGTATTATCGTTGTATTACTAACAACAGCAGGGGCATTACCCAAAGATAATACCAAACGGCTAAAAAAAGAAGCTGAGTTTTTCTTTCAGATTGGCGACTATGACTTGGCGGAGCCTTTGTTCAGAAAATTAGTTAGAATTTATCCGAAAAAAGCAGAATACAAGTTCAAAACTGGGGTAAGTTTATTGCATATTCGCAACAAAGAGAAAGAAGCTCTAGAATTCCTAACTGGTGCAATGGCAAAAGACTATGACGAGTCGTTTTTCTATGGTGCACAGGCATATCATCTACATCTAAGATTTGAAGAGGCGATAGACTGTTTAGACATCTACCAAGGCAAAAAGAACCATGTGATGGATGATGATGTAATTGAGGTTTTAAGAGAAAAAATTCTGTACACGAGAGAGTTAATGTCTAACCCAATTAGTGAAAAACCAGTATTGATGAATAGAGCCATTAACACCAAGTCACAAGAGTATGCACCGCTCATAAACAGGGACGGAACAATACTCTATTTCACCTCAAGAAGACCTGGAAGCACCGGCGGGTTAATGGACGGAAATGGAGACTTTTACGAAGATATTTTTTCTTCACACTTGGTAGGTGACCGCTGGTCAAAAGCCAAGCCACTGAGACCGCCAGTGAACACAAGTGGTCATGATGCAAATGTTAGTTTCTCTGCCAACGGAAACACACTTATTTTATATCGCACAGAAAGCGACCTTAGAGCAGGAAACCTGCTCTACGCTATCAAGACACAAAACGGATGGAGCGACCCCGTGGAGTATGGAGAGAACATCAATTCATCTGGGACACACGAACCAAGTGCTTGCTTATCTTTTGATGAGTCGTATATGCTACTTGTCTCTAATCGAGAGGGCACGATTGGCGGCAAGGATCTTTTTATCGTAAGAAAATTACCCAACGGAGAGTGGAGTAAACCTCAAAATTTAGGAGATGTTGTGAATTCAACCAAAGATGAAGAATCTCCCTTTTTGTCAGCAGATGGCAATAGACTCTATTTTTCCTCAAATGGTCATAATTCGATTGGTGGGTTTGATATTTTTTATTCGGAAAGAGATGCTGAGGGCAACTGGATGAAACCCATAAACATAGGATACCCTATCAATACCGTAAACGATGATATATACTTCACCACTACGCAAGATGGGTCTAGGGGCTATTTTTCATCCTCAAGAGAAGGCAATATGGACATATATTACATTGATATGTTATTCGAAGACAATGATTTGGTGGTTGTAAAAGGCTATGTAAAGGATATTTTATCAAAAAAGACATTATCAGCGTATGTTGCTCTAGAAGAGCAAGATGACTTAGATAATATGTCTGCTTCCTTTACAAATAATTAGTCCGGAAAATTTTTATTGGTCGTAAAACCGAACAAAAAGTACAATTTGATCGTAGAAGCACCAGGCTATGCCGATTACAAGGAGGAAATCACACTAGAAGTAGACAAAAAGGGAGACTTTTTAGTACTATCGAAGGTCGTGAACATGACGAAGGCCCACTGAGTTTTCATAGGAGATTGAATCATCAACTCCTGTTTTAATGTTAGTGAAGAGAGATTGAAGAGAAGGAAATACATAAAACGATGAAAAGAATCAATTTAATACTAGGTTTATTAGTAGGTACATTGTTTACCTATACAGACATTTCAGCACAAGATTATCAATTGACGCAGTTTTACTCTGCTCCCACCCTGCTTAATCCGGGCTTTACGGGAAATACAATTCAAAATAGATTTGTAAGCAACTATCGGAATCAATGGACAAACATACCTGGGTCATTTACGACTTACAGCGTATCTTATGAAAGATTTGTATCCAAAATAAATAGCGGACTAGGCATTCGGGTACTACACGACAAAGCTGGCAGTGCAGGTCTAGGATACACTAGCGTAGCGGCACTATACGCTTATGAAGTACAGATAAATTATGATTTATTTTTCAGACCAGGAATATCCATTGGCAGAAGTTTTACTAGCTTAAACTACGACCAACTGACATTTGGAGATCAATTAATAAGACCTGGAGGGTATTCAACGATTGAGCAATACCAAGACACTAGAAGATCCTACTTCGACATGAATGTTGGTGGCGTACTATATTCAAGAAATTTTTGGCTTGGCGTAGCGGCATCGCATATAAACAAGCCCAACAACTCGGTTCTTGGCTACGAGAGCATACAACCTGTACTATTTTCCGCTCATGGTGGGTATAGACATACTACAAACCATCGTACAAAATCAAAAGCAAGAAAGGCGGTACTTTATGCATTCAATTATCGAATACAAAATGACTTCGACCAACTCGACTTAGGGCTATACTACGAGCATGACCCGTTGATTATTGGATTTTGGTACAGAGGTTTGCCCGGTGTAAAAGATGGGATTTCGGATAGAATAAACCATGATGCTTTTGCCATACTACTAGGATATTCCTTGAATGACGTGAAATTTGGCTATAGTTATGACATTACGATAAGTCCATTGATCTCAAACACCGGTGGGTCGCATGAGATATCCGTGATCTACGAGTTTTCAAAAAGGAAAAGCAAATACCATGGCAGAAAACGAATAATACCTT
>JAJRRH010000042.1 GCA_024279715.1 Bacteroidota bacterium | reverse complement strand
CCAAACCCCGAAGGGGTGACATTATTATAGCAATAAAAACCACACCATATCCAAACCCCGAAGGGGTGACATTATTATAGCATTAAAAACCACACCATATCCAAACCCCGAAGGGGTGATATTATTATAGCAATAAAAACCACACCATATCCAAACCCCGAAGGGGTGATATTATTATAACATTAAAAAACCACACCATATCCAAACCCCGAAGGGGTGACATTAGAACAGCTTGAGTAGCCAAGCGTTGAAAGTAATCTCCTGGCTTATTAGGGATTCTTCTGTCGTTTGGTTTATGCACAAGAATTCTTCGATACACCCCTTCTGACTGACTGCTTTGTGTGATGGCGCAGGGCTTGTGGCAATCTAATAATGTGGCGATGCGACAATGAAATAACGCAGTTATGTAGTAATGCTATAATGCAGTAATGGAACAATACGACAACTGATATTCTACTACACTACTCCCAAAATAAGTCTGGCCTTGACTTCTGTCTCCTCCCATTCTAGTTCCGGATCAGAGTCATACATCAATCCTCCACCAACATATATACATACCTCTCCACCATGATATGAAGCGCATCGTATATTGACAAATAGTGCAGTCTTCCCAAGAATATTAACCACCCCTAGATATCCAGCATAGAGACTTCGCGAATGAGGCTCGGTAATTTCTAACTGCTCCAAAACCTTATCTATTGGCAAACCTCCGACCGCAGGTGTAGGATGTAAAGCTTCTGTTATTCGAACGACTTCTGAGAGATTCTCTTCCTCTATACGAAAAGCTATCGGTGATTTGATATGGTAAAGGTTGGAGGCAGGTGAAGCGATGGGTTCGCCGTACTTAATATCTTGTGCTCCGCTTGTCTTCAACGCATGTAATATATAATCCAATACCACTTTTTGTTCTCCAATGTTTTTATCCGAAAACAACGATTCTTTTTCTTCGACAACAACCGTTCCAGCTAGAGCAACACTATGATACATTCCTTCCTTTTTCTCCACTAATATTTCCGGAGTCGCACCAAACCAAATTCCTCCATCATCGGTACGCAAAAGGTAACAGAATGCTTTTGGACTTTGAGAAAGCAACTGAAAAAACATCTTCTCAGGTTTCTGTTTAGTGGCAATAGTCTTTGTTCTGGAATACACTATTTTCTGCAGCTCTTTCGCTTTAAGCTTTTGTACCAAATCCGAGACTTGTTGAATATACTCTTGGTGAGAAATATCCTTCTCAAGAATCTTCTCTATCTCTTTCGGTGATTCTACATCTGGCAAGACTTCAAATTTTTTCCACAAAAAATCACGCAATCTACCCGCATAACTAGCACGAATAAACTTCGGCGGCAAGGTCTTGTCAAATGATCGATAGATAAATCCTGGTTCGTTTTTAGTCAAAACATCATCCGTCAATTCAATATTATCATTGCTATGAACCACGATATTAAGTTCGCTTTCATCAGGCAAGGAATAAATGCAAAAAGGTAGATTTTTACGGGTAAGGAGCTTCGTTATTTTTTCAATCTCTGACAGTGTCATTTCATTGCTTTTCTGAACGGTCTAATGATGATTTCATTAATGACAGCATCGTCGTCCGCCTCCAAGGCGTGCTTTATCTGCTTGGCTATGGTAGTGGCATGCATTGCCGTCTCAAAGTATTCTTTATAGTTTGCATGCAGTTTTTCATTGGTGGTGATGTTGATGAAGTTAGTATTGACAGCTCCTGGAGATATCATGGTGACCTTCACCTCTCCCATGAGCTCTAACCGAATACTTTCACAGATAGCATGTACAGCATGTTTAGTAGCCGAATATACTCCCGAGTTTGGAAATATATGGTGTGAAGCAATGGATCCTAGATTAATGACATGCCCACGATTCTTTTTTAATTCATCCATGGTGAAATGAAGATAATTCAATATCCCCTTAATGTTGGTGTCGATCATTTCATGCCACTCATTCAGCTTGCCCTCGTCGATGCGATCAAAGTAGCCCAGGCCAGCATTGTTGATTAATACGTCTATGGATCCGAATTCGTCTTTTGTTTCTTTAACGACATCCTTTACTGAATCAATGTCACATACATCCCCTTTCAAAATCAATGAATTACATGGCAAGTCGTCAGCGTAAGCCTCTACTTTTTTTATATTCCTAGATACCAATACGAGATTGTAATTCTCGGATGCGGCTAAAATCTCTGCCGTGGCTCTTCCGATACCACTGCTTGCTCCTGTTATTAATACTGTTTTCATAATGCGAAGATAGGGTTTATTTAGGGGTTTGTCTTTAGGGGGATTGGTTGTTTCTGCCTGTGGGGGAATTTGTTGATGTTCATATGTATGCGGATATTATGCGTGTGTGTTGATGCGTGTATGTTGATGCGTGTATGTTGATGCGTACATGTTGTATGAATATGTTGTATGAATATGTCCTACAAACATGTCCTACAAACATTTCCTACAAACATTTCCTACAAACATGTCGCTCCTCTGGGAGCTACAAACATGTCGCTCCTCTGGGGGAGCTACAAACATTTCGCTCCTCTGGGAGCTACAAACATGTCGCTCCTCTGGGAGCTACAAACATGTCGCTCCTCTGGGGGAGCTATTAACATGACGCTCCTCTGGGGGAGCTATTAACATATCCTACAAACATGTTGCTCGTTTGGGGGTATTTTATTTTTTTTTGGGAGGATGGGTTTGTTGATTGTACCTTTGATATGCAAATTTGGTAATGAAGATGTGGTTGCGAAAATGTGGATGCACCCATGGGATACGTATATATGGCTTTGAAGATGTTGCTACGAAGATGTTGCTTTGAAGATGTTTCTCTGAAGATGTTGCTATGACAAAATTCTTAGTAAACTATAATTTTGATTCATTGAATTCATATTTTGTAAATCCTTATTATTGCAATTATAAAGATTAGTATGAATAGCCAATCCTCAAAATACCTTCTCCTACTGCATGCTACCGTGCTTATATTCGGGCTGACGGGTGTGATCGGCAAACTGGTACACTTGCCTTCAGATATTCTCGTGTGGTATCGGATTTTAATTGGTCTTGCGGGGATTATTCTGTATTTTATATTCACCCGAAGTAGTTTTAGTATTGGCAAAAAGGATTTATTGAAAATATCCCTTGTTGGACTGATTTTAGCAGCGCATTGGGTAACATTTTTTGAGGCTATTCATCGTTCTAATGTGTCGGTAGCACTGACATGTATGGCAAGTAGCACTATTTTTACTGCCTTGTTCGAGCCTTTGTTTTTCAAAAGACGAATCAAAGGCTATCAGATTATTCTAGGCGGAATAATAATCTATGCTATTACCTTGATTTTTTCTATTGATTTGAGTTTTAAAATCGGTATTATTCTCGGGGTGATTTCTGCCGCATTGGCTTCATTGTTTACTGTTTTGAATGGCGTTTTAATAAGAACTATTAGCGCCAAGACTATCACGCTCTACCAACTTGGAGCTGCCCTTGTGTTTGTATCTATCTATTTGTTTTTCCGTGTGGACGATGTGCAAGAGTTTGCTATGCACGGT
Source organism: Bacteroidota bacterium (assembly GCA_024279715.1). Lineage (GTDB taxonomy): Bacteria > Bacteroidota > Bacteroidia > Flavobacteriales_D > JABDKJ01 > JAJRRH01. The sequence continues at coordinate 1,474 of JAJRRH010000042.1, read as the reverse complement.
AATGACTTGATATATCTTATCGTACTAGGACTGGTATGCACAAGTTTTGCTTTCTTGGCTTCCGTGGAGGTCATGCGTAAGATCAAACCATTCACCGTGAGCATGGTGGTCAATCTTGAACCTATTTATAGTATTCTTCTAGCGATATGGATATGGCCCGATACAGAAATCATGCCTACGAAGTTTTATTATTCTTTTGCTTTGATTTTGGGAGCAATATTTATGAATGCCTTTATGAGCAGAACTACTAGTCGTCCATAGTTTTACTTATGGATCAACAAGCCGTTGGAATTTGGGTTTTGTCAGAAATAGTTTTTCTTGATAAATACCCATCGACAACGGACATATCATCTTGACAAATGTCGCTACTCTACTTTTCCCTAATTCACCATAGCGGTGCTATGCTTCTTTCACGAAAAGCCCCATGGACGTTGGCTTTGAACCCTCATTACGATTATCTAATTTATAATTCGGGTTAAAGTTTATTCGTCTGAGCAATCAACTCTGCTAGATCATACACCTTTACCTCCTGTTCTTTCTCTTTGGTTTTGACCCCATCCGTCATCATAGTATTACAGAATGGGCAGCCTGTAGCGATGATTTTAGCGCCTGTCTCCAATGCTTCTTCGGTTCTTTTGACATTAATCTCGCCAGATCCTTTTTCTGACTCTTTGAACATCTGTGCACCTCCTGCGCCACAGCATAGACCTTTGGCTTTACAGCTTTTCATCTCCGTGAGATTCACATCTAATGCTTGCAACAAGGCTCGTGGTGCTTCATACACACCATTGGCCCGACCCAGATAGCATGGGTCATGAAAAGTGATTTTTTTTCCTTTGAATTCTCCCCCTCCTTCTACCTTTAATCGACCATCTTTTATCAATTTATTGATGAATTGGGTGTGATGCATGACTTTATATACGCCCCCTAGTTCGGGATATTCATTCTTAAACATATTAAAGCAATGAGGACAAGTAGTCACGATGCTCTTCACGCCATACCCATTCAATACTTGGATATTGGAGAATGCTTGCATTTGAAATAAAAATTCGTTTCCCGCTCTCTTGGCAGGATCACCAGTGCACGATTCTTCTTGTCCAAGAATCGCAAATGACACCTCACAATGATTGAGTATTTTTGCCATGGCGACGGTAATTTTTTTTGCTCGATCATCAAAACTTCCAGCACATCCCACCCAGAACAAAACATCTGGCGTCTCTCCTGCTGCTGCCATTTCGGCCATTGTTCTTACCTTCATTTTTCTTCTACTTTAACGTTGTTATTCTATTTCTTCTTTCCACTTATCTCTATCGGACGGACTGAATGCCCATGGCGCACCATTGTTTTCAATGTTGTTGAACATGCTCGTAATGGACTCTGGTGATTTAGATTCTTCCATGATGAGGTTACGACGTAATCCGATGATAATATCCAATGGGTTAATCATCACTGGGCAAGCATCCGTACAAGCATT
>JAJRRH010000041.1 GCA_024279715.1 Bacteroidota bacterium | reverse complement strand
TTCTGTATTTCACAAAATAGAAAATGGTTTTATTATTTTCCATGGTTCACCGTTCATGGCAAAGGATTTCTTTTTGGTAAGGAATAGAACCTGCGCATATAAAGATCGCTTACTTTTATAGCACAATATACTCATTTTTTTCAGACCACCACGGCCGGCAATGGGTAAGATTTTATGAGTTGCTCTCTTTGGCGGTGGTTATTATCGTAGTTTTCGTACCTTGCGGTAAAAATATAGTGCAGTTCAACGGAAAGTACGCAAAGCAATTCCAAAACCAATTATATTCCTACTTTTACAAAAAAAAACCGTGAAAGTCTATCTCGATAATGCAGCCACAACCCCACTCGATCCAGAGGTATTAGAGGCAATGCTACCCTTCATGACAGAACACTTTGGCAATCCCTCTTCTACTCATTCTTTTGGTCGAAAGACAAAAGATGCGATAGAAACAGCAAGAAGAACTGTAGCCAGCTTTCTACACTGCCAGCCCAGTGAAATAACTTTCACTTCCGGTGGTACCGAGGCAGATAACATTGCCATTTATGACGCTATCCATTCTCATGGTGTGAAAAACATTATCCTTTCCAAAGTCGAGCATCACGCTGTTCTTGACAGCTCTATTAATTTTAAAAAACTAGGTATAAACGCCCTATTTGTAAATCTAGATGAGAAGGGAGTGGTTGACCTGAAACACCTAGAAACCCTTTTAACCAAGCATAAAGATGTACTAGTTAGCTTAATGCACGCCAATAACGAAATCGCTAATCTTCTGCCACTGCAACAGGTAGCTGAAATTTGCCGAAAGCACAATGCACTTTTTCATTCAGACACTGTGCAATCTATGGCGCATTACGCTTTTGACTTGTCTTCAATAGATATTGATTACATCACAGGATCTGCCCATAAATTTCATGGCCCTAAAGGGGTTGGTTTTTTATATCACAAAAAGAAAAAGTCATTCGCAAAAATCATTCATGGTGGATCACAAGAACGAGACCATCGTTCAGGAACGGAAAATTTATATGGCATCATCGGTCTTGCTAAAGCAATGGAAATTGCTTACAACCACCTCGAAGACCATCAAAATCGCATCCTATCTTTGAAAAACTATATGATCGAGCAATTAAAAGACAAAGTCTCTGACGTTCGATTTAATGGTGAATCTGCTGATGAATCACTGTATACCGTGCTAAGTATTAACCTTCCAGATACGGGTATTGGGTCGATGTTATTATTCAGCCTAGATCTTGAAGGAATTGCAGCTTCAGGTGGTAGTGCATGTGCCTCTGGCAGCGATAAAGGCTCGCATGTATTAGAGCAAATTCCGGGCAGTCATCATCGGTTAAATGTACGTTTTTCGTTTAGTAAAATGAATACAAAAGAAGAAATTGATTATGTAGTAGAGACACTGTCCAAAATTATGGATCGGGGAAACTAATCCCTCTAAAAAACATAATAAATAACCCTATTCTTTCACCTCCTTTGTCTTTTCTTTATAACCAAAGAGCTTGTTCTTTTTGATAATCATATCCACATAGGTTGGCACCATAGTCTCCCATCCGCTTTCCCCTTTTTTGATCATTTTCAACACCTTGGTTGAGAAGATGCCGAGCACTTCTTTGTTGCATTTTAAATCTATGACTCTCTTATTGAAAGTAAGATAGTGATATAACGGTTTTACTCTAGGGTGAACGTCAAGATTTTCACTAGTGAATAGTTTATCTTTTTTCTTGTCAAAAAATGGGTATAGATAAATCTTCACATCACGGGTGAAGAATATACCAAACGCTTCCAGCATTCCGCCATTAAGGTTGCGGTAATATTTTTCATTAAATATCTCCTGCATGTGATCAATACCCATAATGAACCCCATTCTCTTTCTTGAAAATGACGAAAGGTATTCCGCTAATTTATAATATTTACGATAATTGGAGACCATCACGGTCTGTCCAAGGGAACAGAGAATATCTGCCCTGTCCAGGAAGTCTTGTTCATCCACATCACCCTCCATCAATAGATTATTAAGTGTTATCTCAAAGATGACTTGCAAGTTTTCTTTATCGACTTTCTTATCTTTAACAAACTCTTCGTAGCCTTTAAGTATCATATCCATATTGACTTTGGTCACAGGACGAAAACTCCCTCTAATGGTAAGGATGTTTTTCTTATACAAAAGATCAGCAGGGTGCTGCATGATACCATCAGGAGAGAAAATCACCGCATTGGTCATGCCATTTCTCACTAATTTAAGGCTCATAAGTCGGTTATCGACATTTTCAAAATCAGGTCCACGCATGATGATGGTATCGAGCTGTAATTTATCCAAGTCAATGTTATCATACAATGAATTCAAAAACAAATCAGGATCATCTGCATAGAAAAAACATGCATAAATAAGATTGACCCCCAAGATACCAATTGTTTCTTGCTGTAGTCCAGCTTCATTTTCTAGAGGATGAATATGCAATATCACTTCACTAGGATCTGCCTCAGCTTCGGATTGAAAACGCACGCCTACCCATCCATGTCCTTTATATTTTTTTCGATAATCAATGGTTGTCACCGTATTTGAGAAGGCAAAAAATTTAGTGTCCGGTCGTTTTTCACGTGAAATACGTTCTACAATCAACCCATATTCATGGTCAATCATTTTTTCAACTCTAGAGCAACACACATATCGGTGGTGCTCTTCGGCGCCATAAATAGCGTCACTAAAATCTTTGTCATAAGCGCTCATGGCTTTGGCGATAGTTCCTGATGCACCTCCCGCACGAAAAAAATGCCGTACTACTTCTTGACCTGCACCTATCTCAGCAAACGTGCCGTAGATATGTTGATCCAAATTTATTCTTAGTGCCTTCTGCTTTGTTGTAGGTATTACTCTTTCCACGATCGTAAACATTAGTGAATCACAAAAATAAATGCTTTATTCCAGTAATTGACAAAATCTCTTATAAATTTGTAAATAAATTATTGACGATGAAAACAACGTTTCTAGGCACAGGTACTTCGCAGGGTATTCCTGTCATTACATGTACTTGTAATGTGTGTACTTCATCCGACAGAAAGGACAACAGATTGCGGTCTTCGGTGTGGATAGAGACGGATGGACTGAATATCGTGATTGACGCTGGTCCTGATTTTAGACAGCAGATGCTAAGGGCCAGTGTCCCAGACATAGACGCTATTTTTATCACCCATGAGCACAAAGACCATATTGCTGGATTGGATGATGTTCGAGCGTATAATTTTAAACATAAAAAGCCTATCGACATTTACGCCACGCCACAAGTACAAGAAGCCTTAAAAAGAGAGTTTGCCTATGTATTTTCAGACAATAAATATCCTGGTCTTCCGCAGATGAATCTGATAACACTAGATAGTGATTTTGAGTTAAAAAATTTACCCATTACGGTCATCGACTACCTCCACTACCTACTTCCAGTTAAAGGATTTAGAATCAACAACATGGCGTATCTGACAGATATTAAGTCTATTGAAAAAAAAGAAAAGAACAAATTGGAAAACTTAGACATTCTGATCTTAAGCGCACTAAGAAAAGGAGAGCATCTATCCCATCTTTCACTGGATGAAGCACTGGAATTAATCGAAGAACTAAACCCTAAAAAAGCCTACCTCACCCACTTAAGCCATCTGATGGGCCTGCATGAAGAAGTAAGTAAGGAATTGCCACCAAATGTATTTATAGCCTATGACGGGCTTGTTTTAGAAAACTAACCTCTATTACTTACAAAAGTAATTGGCATTAGGATTTATCAATTTCAGTTTTTTTTCTTATCATTGTTGACCATGAATTAATTCTCATAAATGATGACTCGATTTTATTTCTTCTTCATAGCTACTTTTCTTTTTAGCTTCAATATTCAGTCACAAGACAAGTATATATCTTGTCATCATACCAAGAATAAAATAAGACCCGTTCCTCTTACTGCTTTACAAAAAACGGATCTACTAAAAAACATCGCTCGCAGTGATACATTTGACATCGAGCATTATGAAATTCATCTTGACGTGCGAGACTATACAGGGAGTTATCTGATAGGCAACACCACTGTATCCTACACTCCTAAGATGGCTGACGTTACTAGCATTACCTTAGACCTCCTTGAGTTAACGGTCGATTCCATAAAGAGCAATAATGAATTATTAGAATTCACGCACGAAGGATTTGATTTAAAGATCCAACTTACTTCACCTACCACTATTGGTGAAGAATCATCTATCACAATTTGGTATCAAGGAATACCATACCTAGATCCAGAATGGGGTGGTTTTTACTTTCAAAACAACTACATATACAATCTAGGGATAGGCATTTCTACTATACCTCCAAATTTTGGCAAGACATGGTATCCTTGCTTTGACACCTATGTCGAACGAGCTTTATATGACTACTATGTCACATCGGATGACAATTGGAAAGCGTTTTGTCAAGGGCAATTGATAGAAGAAGAGACACTCGACGAAGAAACTGTCATGCGCCACTATGCTTTGGACAAACCAATTCCAACCTACCTCTCAGCAGTTGCCATTGCTGATTATGAAAGCTACGAATATGTGCACACTGGTGCCAATGGAGATGTTCCAATCAGACTAACGAGCAAGCCTTTTCATCAAGATGAAATACAAACCAAATTTCAAGGACTAGGAAATTCTATTGACGCTTTGGAGTATTGGTTTGGTCCAGAATACTGGGGACAGATAGGATATGTAATCACCATTGATGGCGCTATGGAACATCCTACCAACATAGCTTATCCCCAAGCCATGCTCGGAATATCAACTACGAGTAATGAGAATCTCTACACCCACGAACTCGGTCATCATTGGTGGGGCGATATGGTATCACAATCTTCCTATAACCACATGTGGCTGAAAGAAGGCCCTGCCGAATACAGTATTCACTTAATGAGAGAGTGGACAGAAGGAATTTCAGCATACACAGAGGCTGTAAAAAACAATCATCTTGAAGTATTGGAAACTGCTCATATCGACGATGAAGGATTTCAAGTATTATCCCCTATTCCTGACCAATACATCTATGGCACACATAGCTACAACAAAGGGGCAAGTGTCATGCACAGCCTACGTGGATACATGGGAGATGAATTATTTAAACAGGGACTTCAATTTGTCTTGGATTCTACGCTCAACAGCACTTTGGATCCAGATAAATTCAGATCCATTCTAACGCTAAGCACTGGTGTAGAACTGGAGGATTTTTTTAATGATTGGATATACAAACCAGGATTTACCTCTTTTGAAATAAATAGTGTCGCCACCACTGACAATAATGGAATTATTACCAACCAAATAGAAGTTCAGCAAAAATTAAGAGAGTGTCCCGAATTCTATAATAATGTACCGCTCGAAATCACTGCTTTTGACGAAAACCTCGACACTTATACTACCGATTTTATCTCGCAAGGAGAATTTTCGAATGCTGTATTTGAAACGAGTTTTACTCCAATTTTCTATGTAATAAACTATGCTAATAAAATTAACATTGCCAAGATAGATCACCTTCAACCAATATGGGAAGAAACAAATACATTGACTCTGCCTTTTGTGGATTTCAAACTAAAAGTTGTAGCTGTCAATGACAGTTCCAATGTATATGTAGAGCACCAATGGATAGCTCCTGACAGTGACAATATCGCAGACAATATTGATGAATTATCAGGCACGCATTACTGGATTGTCAATGGCAATTGGAATGAACAAACGCACCTTGAGGCTCGCTTAAATTATCACGGAGCCGCTGATTATGTGCTAGATTATGACCTTTTTGGCGAAATAGAAGAAGGAGCACTTTTGGCATACAGGGCATCTCCACAAGACACTTGGATTGAATATCCTTACTATACACTTTTTGCTGGAAGCCTCACCAATGGCAATGGCGCTATGAGAGTGGACTCACTCATCCGTGGCGAATATTGTTTTGCCAAAGGCAATCCGCTTGTGGGCCTAATAAACTTGGAGGACTTCAATCATTCAGTGCATCTATTTCCGAATCCTGTGACCGACTTCTTTTCCATAAAAATAGATAATCTCGTAGCGGATCGTGTGGAAATTTTCGACACGAAAGGAAACTTGGTTCGTCAATGGAATAACATCATCATTGAAAACTATCTATTTGATGTGAACAACCTAAGCATTGGCCAGTATTTCGTTAGAATTTATGATCGTAAAAATCACGTAATAGCAACTAAAAAACTTGATATCTTACGCTAAATTATTTTTATCGACAGCATTGAACCAACCCCTACTCAACGTGTAATAAACTATGAAAAGAATTATTAACTCTCATCTATGAAACTCCTTCCAGTCATAGCAATCATACTTACCTTAAGCTTACTGACTTGCTCGAATATGAAAGACACCAACAAACATAATAATGCTGGCCCTATCTCATGGGAAAAAGTAGACTCCTTAGACAAAAAAGGTCTGTATAAGTCCGCATGGGAAGAGGTAAAACTAATCGATCAACAAGCCCAAAACAACAATGACATGACCTCACAGGTCAAAGCAATATTCTATCAACTGCGCTATAGTCAGATGATAGAAGAGAATTCGGATAAACTGAACGTTGAGTTTTTAGAAAAACGAATCGCTACTTCCAACGAACCTCTCCAATCTATCCTCCACTGTATCACCGGACAGATGTATTGGTCGCAATACCAAAACAATCGATATCAGATTCTACAAAGGACGGATATCTCAGGAGATGCACCAGAGGATATTGCACTATGGAGTGCCCGAAATTATATTGATAAGGTAAACGAACATTACTCGGCTTCACTCGTCATGAAAGATGAATTGAAAAGTGTAAAACTCGAAGAAATTGACAAGTTTTTTTTTAACGACAAGGGCAATGAAAATTTTAAATACCGAATTAGTCTATACGATTTTCTCACTCACAGAGCAATAAATTTCTATAAACAATCGGAAGCGGGTCTTACGCAACCTGCAGATTTTTTCTCCTTGGATGAAGATTCATTTTTGAAAGACAAAAATATTTTCAAAACGATAAAAATATCTGACAAACATCCAGATTCTTTTCAATACAAAACGGTAAAACTTTACCAAAACCTCCTCACTTACTATGATGAAGTTGATGCGAAAGACGCTTCCCTAGACGCTGACTTTCAACGGCTGAACTGGGTCTATAGAAACACTCCATTGAAGAACAAAAAAACGCTTTATCTTCACTCATTGAATCAACTCATCAAGCAATACCCAAGCTCGGATAAGACGGCAGAAGTGATTTTTAAAAAAGTACACTTACTAGATTCCGATGGTGCTAAATACGACCCTCTACAAGAAGACGAAACCTATCGATGGAAAAGAAAAGAGGCGGTGAAACTTGCAGAGACGGTACTAAAAGATTATCCAAATACGATTGGTGCAGACCAATGTCAAAATTTCATTTCTACCGCCAAGTCTAAAGATTTGAATGCCACGGTAGAATCCGTCAACCTACCCAATATGGCTAGCCTTGCTAAACTTGGCTATAGAAATATAGACAAAGTCTTTTGCAGAATAATCAAAACAAACTGGACCCCATCGCATAAAGGACAAACCCTAGAGCATCTATTAGAATCATTATACAAAAAAGAGTCTATCAAAGAATGGTCTATAAACCTTAAAGCCTCAGAAGATCTTCAAAATCACAATACAGAAATCATACTTCCTGCACTTGAAAAAGGTCAGTACACTTTATTGATTTGCGATAAGCCGACGTACGAACGAAATAAATCTGTGGTATGTTACGAAGATTTTTTCGTTACGCACATTAGTGCCAACAGAAGAAACAACCAAGGCGAATCTACCTACAGAATATTGAATAGGCTAAATGGAGAGGAAATTACAGGCGCTACAATCGAACAATACCAAGTCAATGACTCGAATGGATTAATTACAAAAAAAAATATCGTAGAAACATATACGAGTGACAAAAATGGTGAATTTGAAACAGTAAATTTTGAAGGCTACAATCAGTATAAATTAAAAATTCAATGGGCAGGAGAAGAACTCATTATTCCGCATTATGATCGAGGATATGGCGGGGCAAATAATCGAGAGAGAATCACCACCCATTTTTTCATAGACCGTGGCATCTATCGCCCGGGACAAACGATCCATTTTAAAGCCATTACACTCAAACAGAAAGGATATGCAACCGAGCTCGCAACCCATCAAAAAATGACCATCGAGCTATTAGATGTCAATCGTCAAAAAGCAGAAGAATTGACCATGACTACCAATGAATACGGAACTGTTCATGGCACATTTACCATTCCGAACAGTGGGCTTACTGGCCGCATGAGATTGAAGTGCGAATATGGCCAGAAACAATTTTCTGTCGAAGAGTACAAAAGACCAAAATTTGAAGTAACTACTTCACCTATCAAAGGATCTTACAAACTTGGTGAAACGATAAAAGTTGAAGGGGCTGCCATCGCATATAGCGGTGCCAATCTGCAAGAAGCGGAAGTGAAATACACGGTGTATCGTTCGCCCAAAATAAAGTATTTCAACTGGTGGTTTCGCTGCTACATTCCCCCTTATGCACAAGGCGAAAAGGTGAAAATAAAAGATGGAATCATTCAGACAGATAACGAAGGGAAATTCACTTTCGACTTCGAGGCAATAGACGGTGGAGATGCTGGCAAAAAATGGCTCGATCATTATAATTATGAAATAAGCATCGACGTTACCGATATCAATGGTGAGACGCAATCCACCAAAACTACAATTGGTATCGGTAAAAAAGCCCTTGCTTTGAAGATGATAATCCACAACACCATCGACCTAAGCGCCGACAATGAGTATTCTATTCAGGCTACAAATCTAAGTGGAGAACCTATCGCTACACAAGGCAGTTTAAAACTCTATCGATTAATCAGTCCCGAAACCATAAAAGCAGATCGCTACTGGAACAACATGGATCAATTGAGTTATACTAAAGAAGAATTCGACTCAAAGATTTCGCTCATCGGTTACCCAGGACAAAATGACAAGTCAAAATGGAAACGAAAATTAATCAAAGAACTGTCCTTTAACACCGAAAAAGAACTAAATAAAAAACTTCTTGCAAAGGTAAAAGATGGAGAATATGTCATCGAACTAGAAGCGAAAGACAGTTTTGGAACAATAGTGAAAAGCACCAAATATTTCAATGCTTATGATCCAAAATCTAGAGACATTTTTTCTTATACCCCGTTTGATATAATCAGCAAAAAGGATAAATACTTACCTGGTGATGAACTCTCATTATTGCTCAACACATCCCTTGACGAGCTAAGGGTGAAAATAGAAATAGAGCACGACCACAAAATAATTTATCAAAAATACTTGATGCTCACCCACGGAAAAAAGACTTTCACCTATCCCATAAAAAGAGATTTTCAAGGTGGGTTTACCGTTCACATTAGCGGATACAAAAATAATCGGTCTTTCATGAAATCTATGAATATCAACGTGCCCAGGATAGACCATCAACTTGATATAAGCTTAGAAACTTTCAGAGACAAAATGCTGCCAGGTGCAGAGGAAGAATGGAAAATAAAAGTGAGAAACACCAATGGTGACAAAAACATCTCAGAGGTATTGGTCAATATGTACGATTCCTCATTGGATCAGTTTGTAGTCAATACTAGAAATTTTAATCCGTTCAAGACAAAATACCCTTCTCTACCATGGAGCAATACTATTGGGACAACTACAAATAGCCAACAGCTTGGCGTATATCCAAAGAGGAAAAACATAGCCCGCTATTATTACCCGTCTCTCAACTGGCATTCATATTCAACAAATGGTAGAATGTATTTTTCTAGAGGAGCTAGAGGAGATGAAGTTATCATGGATATGTCATACGATTCAGACATTGAAGAATCTATTGAGCAAGAAGTTTTTCTATCTGCTTCGAGCAACGTAGGCAGTCCTTCTATTGCATTTAAATCAGATCTTGAAGAGTCATTAATTGAGAAAAAAGACGAAGCTGAAAGCACCAGCTTCTCGCCCCGAACGAATTTCAACGAAACAGCATTTTTCTATCCTGACCTCATGACCGATCATGATGGGAATTTAGTTTTCAAATTCACACTACCTGAATCATTAACTGCTTGGAAATTTCAAACCTTTGCTCACACCAAGACCTTGCAGTACGGCATGTTGGATGAGGAGATGATAAGTCAAAAAGACCTGATGGTAGTCCCCAATTTACCAAGATACTTCCGTCAAGGAGATAAAATAACTCTACAGTCGAAGATTATCAATCTCAGCGAAAACAATCTTGCAATCGTAGCTGGCATCAAATTATTTGACGCTTTCTCTGGGCAAGAAATCACGGACAAAATCATCACCGAAGGTCAAGAAACAAGTCATACATTAAATGCCAAAGGACAAATTTTAGCGTCATGGAATTTAGAATTTGATGACACCCTTGACGCCATCACTTGGCAAGTATATGCCAAAAGCGACACCCACAATGACGCCGAAGAAAGTTCGCTCCCTATCTTATCCAATCGTACCCTTGTTACAGAGACATTGCCCTTTGCGTTGACCAATATAAAAACCAAAACTATCACCCTCGAAAAACTAAAAAACAACCATTCATCTACCTTAAAAAACCACAGTCTGACCCTTGAGTACAATGGCAATCCAGTGTGGTATGCCATACAAGCCATGCCCTATATGATGGAATATCCGTACGATTGTGCCGAGCAGACATTCACGCGATACTATGCCAACACACTCTCATCGCACATCATGGAGCAACGTCCGCAGATAAAAAAAATCATTGAAAATTGGCAGCAATTTAGCCCAGAATCATTCCTATCCAATCTTGAAAAAAACCAAGAATTAAAATCCATCATCCTGGAAGAAAGTCCTTGGGTATTGCAATCAAAAAATGAATCAGAACGTAAAAAAAGAATCTCGCTTCTTTTTGATTTAAATCATATGGCTAACCAACGGAACAAAGCCATTCGTAAACTACAAGAAACGCAACTGGCATCTGGTGCTTGGCCTTGGTTCAAGGGAATGCAACCAAATCTCCACATCACCCAACATATCGTTTCAGGCTTTGGACACTTGGATAAATTAGGGACAGAACATAGCGAGTCCGAAAACAAAATGATGACCGGGGCCCTTAATTATCTAGACAGCGAACACCTCAAAAGATATTATGAGCGAAAGAAAAATAATTCGCCTCATCTAGGTTCGTTTGAAATACAATACTTGTACGCACGTTCATTTTTTCCAAATCATGAAATGAGAATAAATAAAGAAGCTTACGATTATTATAGCAGTGAACTTAAAAAAAATTGGACTAAACACAACACCTATATGAAAGGAATGGTCGCACTCATACTTCATAGACAGGGAGATGGTGCTACGTCAAAAGATATTTTGAAATCGCTGTTGGAGACGAGCATCCAATCGGAAGAGATGGGCAT
>JAJRRH010000040.1 GCA_024279715.1 Bacteroidota bacterium | reverse complement strand
GAATGAATACACGACTTTCCCCTTCTGGAATGAACTGGATTTTATTGGCATAGATGCATACTTTCCCATATCCACTAAAAATAATCCGAGCGTAGAAGACTTGATGAACGGTTGGAAAAAATGGAACAAGGAAATGAAATTGATGAGTGAAAAATTGGATAAGCCCATCATCTTTACCGAATATGGCTATCAAAGCGTGGACAATAGCACCATCACACCTTGGCATGCTAATCAAGAGGGAAATACTAACTTTGAAGAACAGCGAAATGCTTACGAAGCGCTTTATAAAAGTTGCTGGAACGAGCCCTGGATGAAGGGTGGCTTTCTTTGGAAGTGGCACGTCAGTGACCATCAGCCTGAGAAAAAGCTAAAACAGTTCACTCCTCAATTCAAACCTGCCCTTGATGTTATTCGCGAGTGGTACAATCTCTGAACGTAAAACTATTGGATTAAAAATTTCTGAGTATAGACGACACCATCTTCTTCAATTTGAACAAAATAAAGTCCTGCCGATAGAGGGGAAACATCTATCAGAATACCTGATATTTCTTGTTGAATATCAACAGCTACCACTTTTCCAACGCCATCCACCACAGACACCCTGGAAATATTGATTGGAGTATCACTGATTATAGAAACTACATTCAATGCTGGATTAGGATAAAGAGACATTGACCTGGAATGAAATTCTTCTATCCCAATAAAAAATTCATCTAAATATCGAACCGACCCTACCACATTATTGCTCACTCTAATAGAAAGTATTGGCTCAATTTGACCATTTGCCAGCCATTGATATTCTATAGCCTCGGGACGAGGTATTGTCAAACCAAATCCTAAAGCTTCATTGTACACTGAATCCACTTGATTGATGATTTTTTTTACCCGCAGCACTTCAAACTCTCCAATAGGCAATTGCAATACTCCCCAACCATCCACAGTGGTGGCAGTAGCTTTTTCTTGTGAAACAAAACCTACTCCTGGCAGTGAATACTCGATATACGACTCATTATCAAAAGAATTACCATAATTCAGTGGGAATTCATAAATCCATTCAATAGGGTCATACTGCGTCGATTGCGGCAATCCATTAAGTGTGGAACCAACCCCCACGAGACGATAACCATCTTCGTCATTTTTGTAATAATTGTAAATATCCGTTACATTAAATGTTGCAATTTCTACATCCTCTCCTTCTAAAGCAACATCTGCTTCATAGTCTGGATATATAAAACCATTATTAAAAAAGAATTGATACAAAGCAGGTGTGTCATCGATGCTTACAAATGAGTCTACTTGCTGAGTAAGAGAAGTGATTGCAGAGAAATCCCATGAGAAACCCTCCCCAGTAAGTGAAGGATCTTCTGTCGTAAGATTGCCAGAAGAAAATGCAAAAACATCATCCGGTTGAGGCATGTCTACAGGATTGATGACTATCTGTGACTGTGTTGACAAACTAAATAGTAGAAAAACAAGCAGTATAAATTTCATTTCAAAAAATTTTAACTCAAAGATAGTCAATATCTATTTATCACGTATGGACAATTATTAACCAACATAAACCATTTCACCTTATAGTATCTACAAATACATAATTCCCCTTGAATTCATAGAGAATGATGAAAAAAAATACCGTTATTTGCATACATAAGGCCATTGAAGCAATTAGTTTCTAGCGGATAAAAAGACATGTTTAAAATGATTATATTATTACGCTTGTCATAATAATTCTCTCTAAAAACCGTTAGTTGACAATGTGTCGTAATTAATTTGGCATAATATTTAGTCCCTATTTGAAAAATCCCTCCATGAAAAAAATCAGACTTATACTGATACTATGTGCACTAATGGGTAGTTTTAGTGCTTATTCACAAGAGAATTTAATTCAATTTTCAGGAATTATTGTTACCGGTGATAGCCTCATGCCTGTGCCTTATACGCAGGTGATGATAAAAAATTCTAACCGAGGAACGTTTTCTGATTTCTTTGGATATTTCTCTATCGTCGTCGCAGAAGGTGATAGCGTTATGTTTTCTGCCATGGGCTACAACAAGGCATTGTTTATCGTCCCGGACAGCCTTACAGAAAAAAGATATTCTTACATTCAAATACTCACCCAAAAGATTATTGAACTGGATGAAGTGGCAGTGACGCCATGGCCTTCAAAAGAGGCTTTTCACGAAGCATTTCTAAGCTTAGAAATGCCAAAGGAGGCTCTCAATGCCAACGAAAACCTTCAACCTTCACAATTATTGGTCATGCTAGAAACAGCGGATGTAGATGGTTTCGGAAACTACTATAGCAACTCAGAAGAGTTTCATAATGAGTTGTTTTATGCCGGTTCTGCGCCTTCAATTAATTTATTAAGTCCACTCGCTTGGGCAGAGTTTATTAACGCTTGGCGAGATGGTAAATTTAAAATAAAAAGATAGTACTAATTCCCTCCATTAGCACATTTGATGCCCAATACTAACCCCTTTTTCCTCTCTTCTTTAAGACCTATTTTTTTCTCCATAAAAAATATTCTATCCGTTGCATTCCTATTTTTTTTACTGAATGCTTCGGCCCAAGAAAAAGGATATATCTATGGAACTATCAAGGATAATAATGGTATCACAGTTCCGTCAGCAACTATTTCCATTCAAAATACAAGAATCTACACCACAAGTGATAATAATGGCAACTATAGACTTGCAATCCCTACAGATACTCTGGTCACGATTATCGCCACGTTTTCTAACTATAAGCCTTTTACTAAATCACTAACGGTAAAACCAGGCGAAGAGAAAAAAATAAAAATCATACTCTACATAACGGAACTCGACGGTGTATCGATATATGGCACAAAAAATCGAGAAGACAACATGGATATTATAGATCCAAAAGTAGCCGTAAAAATTCCAAGTCCCACCATGGATATTGTGGGACTGGTACAAAGCAACATCGGTGTAAAATCCAACAATGAACTTAGCTCAGCCTACTCCGTACGAGGCGGTAATTTTGATGAAAACCTAGTGTATGTCAATGACATAGAGGTATACCGTCCTTTCCTCGCAAGAAGCGGACAGCAAGAGGGTTTGAGTTTCCCTAATGCTAGCCTTATCTCTTCTATCATATTCTCTGCTGGAGGATTTGATGCTAAATATGGAGATAAGATGTCGTCCGTTTTGGATATAAAATACAAAAAACCTGTTGGAACAGAAGCTTCGATTTTGCTAAGTTTGCTGGGGGCATCTGCACATTACGGATCGTCAAGTTTTAACAACAAACTAAAACAAATCACTGGCATACGATTCAAAACCAATCAATTTCTATTTGGTGCGCTCGAAACCAAAGGAGAGTATAAACCAAGATTTGCCGACCTTCAGTCGTATTGGGTATATTCCTTAACGGACGAACTATCGGTTAGCTTTCTTGGTAACTATGCTAACAATTTATACCAATTCGAGCCACGAAGCAGATTGACAAATTTTGGTAGCATCAACCAGGCACTACGCCTTTCAGTACTTTTTAGTGGCAGAGAAAAAACCTCTTACGAGACGTATTTCGGGGCACTCAATCTTGAGTATGTACACAACAAGTTGATATTAAAAATCATTACTTCCGGTTTTCAGACCATAGAACAAGAGAATTTTGACATATTAGCTCAATATAGAATCGATGAATTAGAGCGAGATTTAGGCTCCTCTGAATTTGGTGAGGCCGTAAATAATATCGGCATTGGTGGCTACCTCAATCACGCACGTAATAGAGTTAATGCCAACGTCAGAAGTGTAGAACATAAAGGATATTACCAAAACAAGAGTCACAATTGGAAGTGGGGCATAAAACTTCAACAAGAAATCATTGATGACGTGCTGAATGAATGGGAATACATCGACTCTGCAGGATATTCAATCCCCCAGCAACCTTCTGATGTCATATTACTCAACAACAGAATAAAAGTCAGTAATCGCATAGACAGCAAACGAATTAAAGGGTTCATACAAGACAGCAAAGAATGGATACTAGGAAATGAATCCAAACTAATCCTAACGGCGGGCGCTAGAGTCTCCCATTGGACTTACAACAACGAGACGCTGTTCAGTCCTCGAGCAAGGATATCATATAGTCCAAAATGGACAAAACAAATCAATGATTCTACGAAGCTTAATCGTGATTTGATTTTTAGAGTATCTGGTGGCTACTACTACCAACAACCATTTTATAGAGAGATGAGAAATGTATTTGGCGAAGTCAATCCCAATATAGAAGCACAGCGTTCTATCCATATAATGGCAGGAGCGGATATCATTGTTCAGATGTGGGATCGCCCTTTCAAAATCGTCAGTGAAGGATATTACAAAAAGCTAGACAACCTTATTCCGTATAAGGTAGAAGGAGTACGACTACGGTATTTTGCGACCAATAATGCCAAAGGTGTCGCCACTGGATTTGACTTCAAAATCAATGGTGAATTTGTCAAAGGGGTAGAATCATGGGCATCATTTTCATACCTCAAAACATTTGAAGATATTTTCTACATCACCAATTCTGATGGCAATATAGTTGCACCGAGTATTCATGACGACCTAAGTGATGGATCGAATGACAGACTTTATCAAGGAGAGATTGCAAGACCGACGGATCAACGGCTAGGTTTTAGCATGTTTTTTCAAGATGAATTACCAAAAAATCCAAGTTATAAAGTGCAGCTTAACTTAAATTTCAATTCAGGCTTGCCCTTTGGCCCACCAGGATTTGATAGATACAAAGATGTCTTCACAACCAAAGCCTACCAAAGAGTAGATATAGGTTTTTCAAAAGACATTATTAAGAAAAACGAACGGGTAAGAAGTCACAAAAAATCTCGCATAAAGGAGGCATGGGTATCCTTAGAGGTTTTCAACCTGCTGAACATCAATAATGCGCAATCCTACACCTGGTTCAGAGCCACCGATGGCAGACAGTATTCCGTTCCGAACAACCTCACTTCAAGAATATTGAATCTGAAGCTTTTTGCTAAGTTTTAAGCTTAGTATTTGCTGGTTGCAACTTCTTTATTTCCAAGAATTCGTTATGAAAGATACTGTTCATGCAGTATGAGTCATTTTTTTACCCCTCTTTCACTTAATCACAAGGATAGGTTTACCAAAAATCGACAAAAACACTCCACTGATTACCTTAATCTTAACGCACATAATAGACTGTCTTTCCGATTGATACCTCAAAGTGCTATTATCGAAACAAAAACATCACATCTTCGTATAAACTATACTATTAAAAAATACAAACAACACACTCATGAAACTACTGTGGGTCATCATAATTTCCATTACTAGTCTTGCTGCTAACGCGCAAGTCTGTAACTATGCTGATTCAGTAATAGATTTTAGTAGTGAGTGGAGTACTAGCGGTTGGAGTAATCAAAAAGTCCTAGGTCCTTTCGACACCTATCCTTGTTATGGAGACATCTCTACGGCATGGGCTACCTCAGCATCAAGTGGACAATTAGAATTTATAGAATTGTATTTTGACAATGACATCCCAATAGATTCCATATACATCTTTCAAACCTATCATGCAGGGGCGATTGACTCTGTGTTTGTAAAAAATCCATCGGACAATCAATGGGAGGCGGTCTATATTGCAACACCCTCTGCTATTAACACTTCTACAATTTTGAAAATCGGATTTCCATTGACAAACTTTGTGGTCAATGAAGTTAAAATCACATTTAATAGCATCCTCGTTCCTGGGTGGAATGAGCTAGATGCCGTAGCCATTAGCTCCAATTACTATGATGTACGTGAGGAAGTCATCATCTCATGCGATGCTGCTACCGTTCAGATCAGTGGAACATGTGGCACATCAAGCATTGGAGATGCTACGTTTCTTTGGACTACTTCCGATGGAAACATCGTCTCAGGCCAAACGACTCCAACAGCAACCGTTGATGCTCCTGGGGTATATTATCTTACCATTACCAAAGAGGGGGTGAACACCCAGTTTGAACTTGCTGTATCTAGTGATATTACTATTCCAAATATTGATGATATAAACGACATGAACGCCTGCGAATCTCTAACGCTTCCCGAAATTACTGGAGAAAACCTAACCGGCAATGAAAAATACTATACTGGGATAAATGGCACAGGAACATCCTATACCGCAGGATCCGTATTATCATACTCAGATTTCACCAACTATCCTATGACCCTCTACGCTCATGACAGTAATGGCAATGGCGGGATATGTAGTTCAAATAAAAGTTTTGAAGTCACTATCTACTCCACACCATCCATAGATGCCATCCAAGATATGACCGTTTGCGATGAATATATATTGCCTGAACCAACAGTTGGAGCTTATTATAGTCTTACTAGCGGTGGTGGAACAAACTACCAAGGTGGAGATATTATTTCTACCAATCAGCAAATATTTTTATACGCAACAGAAGGCACGTGTACTGCCGAAGTTAGTTTTGATATCACAGTAGTGACGACACCTGACATATCAATGATTGAAACTGTACAAACATGCGACCAATATATCTTACCTGAAATACTCGGACAAAATCTTTCGGGTAATGAACAATACTACTCCGCATCAAATGGCGAAGGAATGGCATATTCTTCAGGCATAACTATTAATTTCTCAGATTTTACTACCTACCCCACCACACTTTTTGTTTATGATAGCGGCACATTAGCCGGGTGCAGTGACGAAATAAGTTTTGAATTAAACATTTCTCAAACGCCATCACTCTCTCTTATTGACGATATAACAGCATGTGAAATATACACATTACCGATATTGGATGAAGGAAATTACTATACCCAACCTGATGGTACAGGAAGTCAATTGAACGAAGGAGATGAACTAACGAATACGCAAGAAATCTATGTGCATTCATCTAACGGCACCTGCAATTCAGAGGTGAATTTCACACTAACTATCACGCCTACACCCACTATAAGTACGATAGAAGACCAAGTAATATGTGGTGAATTTGTATTACCAGAAATATCCTTTGGCAACTACTTTACTTTATCAGATGGTCAAGGGGAACTACTAGTACCAGGAACATCCATTGATAATACTCAGCAGCTTTTCATCTACTCAGGAACAGAACAATGCTCTAATGAAGATTCTTTTGAATTAACTGTTTTCCCTGTACCAACATTAGACGAAGTAAGTAATATCATCAGCTATGACAGTTATATCCTACCGGCACTATCTAATGGTAATTATTACACAGGGCCAATGGGAACTGGAACTTTACTCGAATCTGGCGATGAACTATTCGACTCGCAGACTATTTTTATATATGCCGAAAATGACAATTGCTACAATGAGTTGAATTTTGAAGTTTTAATAGAATTCAGCCCAATCCCACCACCATGTGTTGATATCCTAAGCCCGCTAGATGGTGCAAATAATGAGGGGATGCCAGTTCAATTTACCTGGACTTCAGCCTACTCTGCCATAGGTTACCAATTAACTTTGGCCTTGGCCTCAAACTCAAGCAATGTGATAGATAATTTGGATGTCGGCAACACGACTTATTACACGCCATCAATCACATGGGAGGACAACACGACCTACAGACTGACGATCATTGCATACAACGACCATGGTGCATCTGAAGGGTGTCAGTCGATAATGTTCACCACAGAAGATGTAGTGCTAGCAGACGAGTTAATCCCTACCTTCTTCACCCCAAATGATGATGGCGTTAATGACTATTGGCAGATTGATGAGTCTGATATTGATATCAAATCCGTAAAAATATACGATCGGTATGGCAAACTTTTAGCGAATTTCTCGACATTAACTCAAGGATGGGACGGTGTATTTAACGGTTATCCAATGCCCAGTGATGACTATTGGTTTGTATTGGATTTATACAGTGGTGAAATTATAAAAGGACACTTTAGCTTAATAAGGAAGTAATTGTGAGCAAGAACAAACTACATCTTTCATTACTATTGATGATTTTTCTATCCAGTGTTTTTGGATTGAAAGCGCAAGTAGGCTTACCATTATACTCTGACTACCTTTCGGACAATATCATCCTCCTACACCCATCGGCATCGGGCCTTGGCAAAGGCGCTAAGTTGCGGTTAACGCATCGTCAACAATGGGCAACACAGGATGACTCACCTTCTTTTCAAACCATTAGTTACACTACTGCATTGGGTGAAAAATCAGGAATAGGAGGTGTCGTATTTAATGACCGAAACGGGTATCACAAACAGCTTGGATTAAATCTGATGTATGCCTATAAATTAAAATTTAATGACTCCCAGTCGAGATATCGATACAAGAAAGATCTTAATCAATTGACTTTTGCTTTATCCGCTAACTATGTTCAGCAAAGCGTGGATCAACGTAGTTTTATTATTCCTGATCCTATTATTTCGCAGACTGTTCAAAATCAAGGTTTTTTCAATACGGATTTCAGTATAGCATATCACTACAAAGATGGATATTCTTATCTCACTGTGGACAATTTGATGACTAACAAACAGCAAACAAACAATCCATCATACCAAAATTTGAATCGGAGAAAATACATTTTTAATGCAGGATATTTCTTTGGAAGTGGACGAAAACTACAGTTCGAACCTTCTATTTTATTTCAATACAATGCAGTAACCCATGAGCAATTTATGGATATCAATACTAAAGCATTTAGAACTATGGGGCGAAACAAACGAATATGGATGGCTATGTCTTATCGCGCAAGATTTGACAAAGAAGTACTATCTCGTATGAATCAATTCACGCCAATTGTAGGTGTTGAAATTGATCAATACTTGATGGCCTACACCTACACCCAACAACTAGGGCCACTTCTTTTTGGACAAGGCAGTTATCATCAAGTTACTTTTGGCTACCGTTTTAAAATGAGTCGATTGCGAAATAAAAAACTCAACGGTCGAATCAATGAATATCTCTATAAATCGGACAACTAACTTCCGCAACAGCTTATGTCTTATCCAGTACTATTGCTAAGACAAGGAATACTATATGTACTCCAAGAATTATATAGAATAACTTGTTACTAGGTTTTGCTAGATCGGTTAGCGCATCATTAATTTTATCTGAGACCACATTGGAAAGATTCAAATTCTCATCTGAAAAATCCACGTCCCCTAATTGAATCTTATTCAACAAAAACTTTAATATTCGTTTTTGCCATTTATTGGTCACACCGTCTTGCTTGACGGAAGTAACTAATTGTGTTTTCATTAAAGCATAGTCGGCTATCTTGCTGAGTTTGCTAGTTTTTTTTATTAAGCACTTTATCCGAATAGGATGATATTTTATCTGAGAACCATCCTTGCATTTTATTTTCCCACACGGAATATATCGCAGATTGAATTGCTAGTTTATTAGCTACAATAAAATACACAACAGGAAATACAATAAGGCTCAAAGTCAGGAGCAGCATCACCCAAAAATCTTCTGAGAACAAAACAATTAAGCCTAAGGTAGCGCCCAAAGGATCGCTATGTCCCGCACCAGAAAATCCAGATCCGCTATTATTGGATATCAAGAAAATAGCGATAAAAAAACATAATATTGAAAGAATCATTCCTGGCACAAAAACCACGATCCACCTTATTACAGCTGTACCCGACAGCTTAGCTACTACTTTTACAGAATCTCGCAAAAATTACGTTTTTTTGACACCAGGTTCGAACACTATCCTACCAGTGTATAATTTCACTGAAACAGACTACTTATTCAAAGAAATTTCAACTCTTCTATTCTTCTCATTCACATCACTTCCTCCAGATACCAAAGGCTTCATACTTCCAAATCCTCGGGTGAAAATTGTTGCTTTAACTCCTTTAGATATCAAGTATTTCTTTACCGCATCTGCTCTGTCTTTGGACAATTGAAGATTGATCTCTGGCGTACCAGATTTATCTGTATGTCCATCAATACTAACACTGATATTGCCATTACTTCTTAACCAAGCAGCAAAATCATTCAATTGTCCGTATGATTCATCTCGTATAGTAGCTTTGTTTAAATCAAAATTTAATTTTGTAAGAATAACGTTATCCCCTTTTAATATTCGATTGAAATCCACCCCTTCGCCAGGCAACATGGTAAGTCCATCGACGTAATAATACGCTCTCTTAGTATCAAGCACTCCACCCTCCTTCAAATTCACCTTTTCCATATCATTAGGATTAAAGACACCAATGGTTATGAATTTCTCTCCTCCTTTGGCTGTAAATATCCCTGATATTTCTGTCCATCCATCCTTGTCTTCTATTACTTGATCGTAGACAAATGAAGGTTCTATGTCCAAAAAGGCATTGCTTTGTTGGTCTATTTTTTCGGTAGTAGCCACTGCTCCCAAATTTGAAATAGCACGAGTACTCTTATCGGATAAGCTTACTTGGTAAGTTATTCTGTATCTTTTTCCTGCAACCAAAGTCCTGGACAGTTCACATTCAAGATACTCCGAGTATTTTTGGTAACCATCTTTTGGGGTTGGACTCATATTGAGAACACTTTCTTTCCAATCACATACTTTATCATCTTGGTAAGCGATTATTCCTGCATAACTATCCCCGTCATACGCCTCTTGCGTTCCCTGATGATTTTCTGGAATTCCTACGAGTGATTTTGGTGCTTCTGGAGAATATAAATCGGCAGTACCACCATTGGCATTGTACCATCCAAGGGCTAGATCTATCTTATCAAAATTAGTAGGTCCAACTAAGTCAAATTCAAAACTAGGATTTTTCACCAAGTCTTGTGCGAAAGCAGTCATTCCACAAAGAATGAATGCCATTAAGGTTATTCTTTTCATATTGATAAATGTTTGTTTAGTTAATAATTCGTCCAAGTGACATCATTGATAATCATCAAGGTGTCAAAAGGCTGTGTTTGAAATTCAAATCCACATACCACACCTACATTCTGTAAATATAGGTCATCAAATCCTTGAAGACTTAAGGAGTAGCTGGAGAAAATCGTTGTAGACATACTGTTTGTAGCAATTTTCTGACGACCACTAGCCAATACATCGAAACAATTCGCCATGGACTCCGGTTCGGTACCACGTATGAATACACCTAATGAATCCGCTTGACCTGTTTGTGTAAGCTTAGCGCGAAAGTTTAATTTTGCATTCTCGCCGCTATAGTATCTTCCTTCATGCACATTAAGCGTTTGAAAGAAGCCATAAAACAACCCAGCTGAGTCAGCAACCAAAGCCATTGCACCTTCTTCATCATCCGTATTAATGATAGCGTAGCTACCCACACAAGGAAAAAACGCGAATGAATTGTCATCCCATGCTGCGAAAAGACTATCTGCATATATCGGCAGCGTAGTTTCCTCAAAAGTACAAGGTGCACTTACTTCAGCTTGCTCATCGTAATTACTCGCTGTGATATCCATACACCCCTTAATTTCATCCTCTTTGGCACATGAAGACAATAACAATGTTATCATCACTACCATTCCTAATCCTTTACTGAACTGTTTCATCATAATTTTTTGTAATATATTAGCAAATAAACAAAGAAAAAGAAGAGAACTCCAGTGAATTCTCTTCTTTTTAAAAGTTACTAACAGAAACAATTCTATTTAGTAATCATGACTAGGTAGTGACTACCTGACCAAAAACTGTCTTTATTGGTGATTCTTATTTCGCTTATCAAATCATCCTCTCCCCGTACCAACTCGTATGTCTCTTCTGGATGTTCGGTAAGCAACTCCACCTTTTTACCAGACACTGGTATCGCATCGAGCTTTCTCAAATCGACTTTGGTGAAATAGTTCTTGTTGAAGTCATTCTTTAGTGACTTTACTGCTCCGACACCCAGAACACCTCCTTTTTTCTGTATCACATCGTTATCCATAAGTTCTTCTTTAGTGCCATAGGCGAAGTACACTGAATTCAATTCATTGTCCCTCAACTCTATTTGCTTACTTTGAAGCTCTATGAATATTTCACTATTCATGTGCTCATCCATCAAGTCAGCATATTGGCCTTCGAGATCCATCACCTCCTCTTTCAATGCTTGAATCTCATCGATTTTCACTTTAACTTCCTTTTTGTAGTTGTCGATCAATTTCTTCACCTGCTTCATTTCTGCACCACTGCCTTCTAGTTTTTTTTCCAAAGAGGCTATTCTATCGAGGTTATTGGTCATCAGATAATCTATCATCTCTATCTCTGAGCGAACTTTATCTTTAGGAGTTTCAGACAATTCCACTTCATTGCCATTATCGATGGTAAGTGTAGAGTAGACACCTTGCCGCTCCCGTATAGATTGCAGATTGTCAGCGATAT
>JAJRRH010000039.1 GCA_024279715.1 Bacteroidota bacterium | reverse complement strand
CCAACGCCATTTCCAACATCGTTTGATCATCTGCAATACGAATGTAGCAAGGCACCTCTGTAAGTCCAACGATTTGCGAGGCACGAAATCTACGTTCGCCAGAAATCAATTGAAACTTGCCATTACCCACCTTTCGGACGGTCAGCGGTTGTATTATTCCGTATTGTTCGATAGAGGCAGCAAGCTCAGATAACGCCTCTTTTTCAAATTCTGTTCTTGGCTGAAATGGATTTGTCTCAATGCTTTTTATGGACAACATAGAAGTAGAGCCTAGGGTACTTTTGGCTTCCTCTCTTCCGATCCCCATGGAGGTGATATCGGTACTCGCATTTTCAAGCAGGGCACTGAGCCCTTTGCCCAATCCTTTTTTCTTACTCATCTGCTATAGTGATCACTTTGTCTTTGTCCGACAATTTGGTCATTTCGTTTTTCTGTAATATCTCTCTCGCTAGGTTGAGGTAGTTTATCGCTCCTTTGCTTGTAGGGTCGTGAATGATAATACTCTCGCCATGACTTGGCGCTTCTCCTAGTCGTGTGTTTCGGTGTATGATGGTGTCAAATACCAAGTCTTGAAAGTGTAGTTTTACTTCTTCTACCACTTGGTTGGCAAGACGTAATCTTGTGTCATACATTGTCATCAAAAGACCTTCTATCTGAAGGGCATTGTTAAGTCTACTTTGAACTATTTTCACCGTATTAAGCAATTTCCCTAGTCCTTCAAGTGCAAAGTATTCACACTGTACAGGAATGATAACAGAGTCTGCTGCTACCAATGAATTAACAGTAATCAGTCCAAGTGAAGGAGAACAATCGATGATTACAAAGTCATAATTTTCCTTCACTTCATCCAATACTCTACGCATTCTATACTCCCTCTCTTCTACATTGATTAGTTCTATTTCAGCACCTACTAGATTTATATTTCCAGGCAGGAGGCTGACATTTGGAGAATCTGTTTTCACAATCACATTGCTCACCTCTGCATCTCCTACGATACATTCGTATATACTGTCTCCAGTCGTATTGGTATCTATGCCAAGTCCTGAAGAAGCATTGGCTTGAGGGTCGGCATCTACAAGTAGTACTGTAAATTCAAGTGCACCTAAACAGGCGGCTAAGTTGATGGCAGATGTAGTTTTTCCTACGCCTCCTTTTTGATTTGCTATTGCGATTATTTTTCCCATTTCTTTGTTTTAATATTCAGTGTTTATACCAATCTCTAGGAGATTCAATTCATATCCTTTGTCGGCAAATTTTTTCTTTGCTTCATCCTTATTGATTTCAATAGGGGCGAAGGTGTCGTAGTGCATGCCAATCACTTTTTTACATTGCAACATTTCTGCTGCCTTCAATGCATCATCTATACCCATTGTGAACAAATCTCCAATGGGCAACAGACTCAAGTCAATATTTTCGTACTCGCCAAATAGCTTCATGTCCATCATCAAAGCAGTATCTCCTGCAAAATAGACGTTCAGCGCTTCAGTTTTGATGATAAAACCAGCAGGATTGCCTGCATATCTACCATCAGGAAGGCTGCTTGAGTGTACAGCATTCACCATTTTTATCGTGCCTTGCGCAAAATTATAATTCCCACCATGATTCATTCCAACGACCTTTTCTATGCCTTGACTATTTAGCCAATTGCCTATTTCAAAGTTCGTAATCACCTCACATTGCGTACGCTTTGCAATGGATACCGCATCTGCGACGTGGTCTTCATGACCATGCGAAATGAGCATTATATCACATGCTATATCTTCCGCCTTTGTCTTCGCCAAAGGATTAGGAGTGATAAACGGATCTAGTAATATTTTAGTGCCATTTATCTCCAATATAAAACACGAATGTCCAAGGTAATTGATAGTCATAGTCCACCCAGCATTTCTGCGTTACTGGTTTACAAATTTCATTAAAAAAAACCTTTGCAGCATGTCGATTCATGGGATATTAAAACTACTTTTGCACAACGTTTTTTAATTATTGTGGAATGAGAATTACAATTGTATCAGGCACCAATCGGGCCAATAGTATGACTATGAAAGTGGCTGAAAAATATGCTGAAATAGTTGAAGGTCAAGGAGATGTTCCGTTGATTCTAAATCTCAGGGAAGTGTTTGAAAGTACTGCTGTAAACCAGGTTTATGGAAAAATGGAAAATAGTTTTGAACAAATTTCAAAGTCACATATAGAGGAAGTGGATAAATTCGTATTCATCATGCCTGAGTACAATGGGAGCTTTCCGGGTGTATTGAAGTATCTTATTGATTTGGTGCCACCTAAGTTTTTTGCAGGTAAAAAAGCAGGGGTCATTGGTGTGTCTGCTGGACGAGCAGGAAACTTACGAGGGCTTGATCAGTTTTCTTCTATCCTAAACCATTTAAAAGTAAGTGTACTACACACAAAACCACTACTCTCAACTATTGATAGCTTGGTGGATAGCGAGAGTAATCTACAAGATGATTTTACATTAAAATTATTAGAAAAGCACGCAGCAGAGTTGGCGGTATTCTAATTTAAACATAACTTTAACGTATGGAATGGACAGGAAATATTCGAAAGATGAGATCAACTTTGGGGGATGTCGTGTCTTATAAACTACCCCTGTATGACGTATTGGAGCCTGGTGTAGAAGTGGATATGAATGAATTGATTGGAAAAGAAATTCAATTGCGATTTCATGACCAGATAAATTGTGTGGTCACCGGTAGGAAAGTGAATAAAACATTTGGGGATGGGATGTCTTACGAGGCGTGGAGAAATTCTCCAATGGCAGTAGAGAGTGTGATACGTCCAGAGCTCAGTAGAATCCACGAAGGCATTGCTCTCCGGGATGAGGCATGGGAACGTGAGCATCACCTCGCTCCGCATATTACTTATTTGAGTTTGACATCCGGAATCAAGGTGGGCGTGACCCGTGACACGCAAGTGCCTACGCGATGGATAGATCAAGGCGCTATTGAGGCCATCCTCTTGGCAGAAACGCCTTATCGACAAGCAGCAGGATTAATTGAGGTAGCGCTAAAAAATTATGTGGCAGATAAGACCAACTGGCGTAGAATGTTGAATAATAACATTGATGATTCTTCCACTTTATTAGAGAAAAAAGAGGAGTTGTTGTCATTGATACCTGAAGAATTGCAACAATTTATATCAAAGGATAATACGATTACCAAAATCAATTATCCTGTGACCCAATACCCTGAAAAAGTGAAAAGCATAAAGTTCAATAAAGCGCCACTTATTCAAAAAAAACTATTGGGTATCAAAGGCCAGTATCTTCTGCTTGAGGATGATTTAGTGATGAATCTTAGAAGTCAGGCTGGCTATCGAATTACTATTTCGGTATAGTGCGTTGTCAAACTAAGCCTTTTCTTTTTTCTTCTTATCCAATACTCCAGTGTCTGAAAGCATGATCGCAATAGAGCGTGTGGATTCAAAATGAGAAAAAATGATTATCAAAATCACTGTAAAGGGCACGCATAGAATCATGCCCGTAATGCCCCATAATGCACCAAAAACGGAGAGGGATAGGATGACGACTAAGGGGCTTATGTTGAGTGAATTACCCATGACTTTCGGTTCGATAAAATTACCCACCACAATCTGAATAGAGCCTACAGCCAATAGAACGTACCCAGCCATAAATGGGTCATTGAATTGTAGCCCTGCCATCAATGTGGGAAATAAGGTAGCTATCAATGAGCCAATGGTAGGAATATAATTCAGCAAGAAGATGATAAAAGCCCAAAAAACAGGAAAGTCAACACCAAGGAGCAGCAACGCTATATAACTCAAAGTACCAGTCACCAGACTTACAACCGTTTTAAGACTGATGTAGTCGCTGACGGATTTATTAATATCTTGAATCATTTTTAGAGTAGTATCCAGTTTCGTAGGATCTTGATACATGCTCTTCATCCTTTTTTTCATGCTCGATTCTTCCATGAGAATGAATATGACATATAATATAATCATAAAGGCATTGCTCAATATGCCAGACAATGAGCCGAGTACTGTGCCTATTATACTGCTAAATTCAAAATCCTTCACTATAGAACTGATATCTATTTTAAAAAAATCATTCACTTTAGGAATAAGGCTGTTGAAACGTTCTTGGTAAATCGGCAGTTCATCCACCATGTGCTTAATATTAACACTCAATACCTGACTGACGAGAAACAATGTCCCAAACACAAACAAAAAGGTGACGATGTTTTCCATCCATTCTGGCGCTACCTTGCCGAATTTTGTCTTCGCAATTCTGTCTCTCAAGTCCTTAATAATGTACCAGATGAATAAAGATAATACAAAGGGTATAAGTACCGTTTTGCCATAAATCATCAATACACCGATAGATATTAATATCAAAAGAATATTTAGGAATTTACTCGTGTTTACTACCATATTGTGAGAATTGTTTTTTGCAAAAACGTAAATATACAGTTATTCGCTATTCAAACTTGTTAAAAGTATCAAGGGATTGTGTAATGTTCAGAATTACACGTCGTTATATTTAACCATCTGTGCTGTTAGTAATTTTTAACACAATTTGATTATAATTTAGTCTATTGGCACTGTTCTTGCATCGATAAAAAATGGATATTTGTCGAAGATTTGAACCATGTGCATCGATAAGTGTACCACTTACATAAAACAATATAACTTAAAATAATGAAAAAACTATACATATCAATTGGCATCATGCTGATTACAGGGGGAGTAAATGCTCAAAATGCTATCGAAAATAGCACGACAGGTACTTCAGGCGAGTTTAACTTTGTCTCAAAGGCAATCAATGAAGATGTAGATGCTGGCGGCATAGGGGAAGGGCAAACATGGCACTTCGAGAATCTAATCGAAGGAGAACATGCCAAAGATTGGTTTGGCGAAGCTGTAGAGCCAATCGAAACCATGAATGCAGACTATTTTCAGGAAGCTAATCTATGCTTACAAGCAGAGTCCGGAACCAATAAATTTTGGAAAACGGAGGATACAGGACTTACCTATCTGGGATATGAAACAGAAACAGCCATGTTGATACTCAATGATCCATTGGTGACAATGCCTTTTCCATTTAGTTATGGTCAGAAACACAGTGATATAGGCAAAGGCGATCTATTTGGATCTTGCTTTGACTACATTTGGACCTGTGAATTGAATTCAGAAGTAGTAGGGGTCGGATCGTTATACTTACCAGGCGTTACTTATGACCAAGCGTTCAAAGTGAAAAGAGAAACCATGATTGTCAAAACTTCTGTTCGGTCAGGAAAGGATAGAATCTATACCAATAATGAATACTTATGGTACGTGAATGGTATTTCAGGTCCTGTATTAGAGGTGCGAGAATGGACAAAAGACGCTTGCTATGGCCCTGTGGAAGGAAAAGAAGTGAACTTCAGTACTGCTGAAAGAACAGCAGACAATCCAACGGAGCCAGTCTTCAAAGTAAATGTATATCCAAATCCTGCGACCAGTGAAACTCGAATTTCTGTGAAAACAGATGAAGAAGCAAATATGATCCTACAAGTTAGAGATATAACTGGCAAAGTATTGAGACAATCCAGTATTACAAAACTGTCTAAAGGAGAAACATTTGAAATGATTGATCTGACAGGATTCAAACCCGGACTTTATACCGTGGAAGTGCTTGTAGGCGACAATTCTGACGATTTAATGGTGAAATCGACTCAGAAACTAGTGGTAGAGTAACATTATCGCGATTTTTGCGTTTAAGTAAATTACTTGGTATGATATATGATTATCATTAAATGATAGCATATGATGATTGATAGACACAGTAGGTGAAAGTCAATCGACAACCAAATAAAAATTTAAATGATGAAAAATATAATTAAAAATTCGGGATTACTAATAGCATTGTTTTTTATGTCTCAGAATATCTGGGCACAAAAAAGTGAAATCACTGTGGATGCTTATTCCGTAAAGATGGCGATAGAATGCGATGAAGTAGCGGAGAAGGCAAAAGACATTACTGCAACATCAACGTGTGGTGGTGAAGTGACGATCACTAAAAGTGATGCAGACTTCTCAGGTGGGTGTGTCGGCACGATAGCACGAACATGGACACTTACGGATGCTTGTGGTACAACTAAAACGGTAGAGCAATACATCACGCTTCTAGATAATAAAGCACCAGTGCTAACACCAGTGGAGGATGTTGTTGTAACGGATATCAACCAGGTAGTGATTCCTACGGTTACTGACAATTGCATGTCAGACGTGAAAGTGACCTATGCAGACCAAAGACAAAATGACAATGGTACTGTCGTTATCATGCGAACGTATAAAGCAGTCGATAACTGTTCGAACGCTGCTTCGTTGAGACAAAAAATCACAGTGACCGCTGCGGATTAAAAATTTTTATGATTAAATTGTTTTGTGAAAGAGGGCTTCGGCTCTCTTTTTTTTTG
>JAJRRH010000038.1 GCA_024279715.1 Bacteroidota bacterium | reverse complement strand
GTCGTTGCGCCAGGCGTCGATGGCTTGGCTGTAGGGATAATAGGTCACCAATTCCGTGGAGGTGCTGTTGAGTCCCGAGATGTGTTCGTTGACCAAAACAAATCACTAATTTGTAGAAATCAGTCAAAGAAAATGACAACTTTAAATAAAAATAAAATCAGCCCAGACAGAGTTAAGAAAACACTCCCAAGAAAAATGATATAGAAATTGTCATGGAATACACTGAAGATTATTCAGCCAAAAATTTTAATCGTCCTGAATTTAAAAAGATGATGAACTTTGTTAAAACAAATCGTAATAAAATTGATTACATATATTTTCATAAATGGGATAGATTCAGCAGGAATGTGACTGAATCATATGAATACATTGATAAATTTAGAAATCTAGGCATTGAAATTAATGCAATATCTGAAATGATAGATTGGAATTCTCCCCAGAGTAAAATACTATTGGCAATATATCTAGCTGTACCAGATGTCGAAAATCATATCAGAAGTGATAGAACAATAATGGGAAACCGAGCCAAACTCAAACAAGGTAAACTTATGGGGAAAGCACCAATTGGCTACTTAAATAGCCGAGATGAAAATGACCATAAAATAGTTGAAATTGACAAAGATAAAGGATATTTAGTTAGGTTATTGTTTGAAGACTTTGCTACTGGTTTATATAAGCAAGCAGAACTGATTGAGAAGTATAATAAAAAAGGATTAAAACTAAAATCTAAACAGATAAGTAAAATGCTTAGGAACAGAGTATATGCTGGAGAAATATTAGTTCCAGCAAGTAAAACAGAATCAGAGAAGATAGTTGAATCTGAGTTTGAAGCTCTCGTAGGCAAAGCTACATATGTAAATGTTCAGAGAGTATTAAAGGGAAGGAGACCATTCCGTATAAAAACTGGTAAGTATGAGAATGAATTGCCGTTAAAACCATTTCTGGTTTGCGGCGAATGTGGTTATAAACTGACTGGTACTTTTAAAGTGAAACCTAGTGGTAAAGGCTATGGTTACTATCATAGCGAGAGAGATTATTGCAAGTGTGGTACGAATATATCGACTTCATTTTTACACCCAAAGATAGAAGGGCTGTTGTCAGATTTAAAGCCTAACAATCGAATTGTAGCATTGATACCACTAATGCTGGAAGAAAGTACCAATTCGCAAAACAAATCCAACACCAAGGAGATACGTCGTTTAAATAATCTAATTAATGAACTAGAAGAGAAAAAATCTAAACTGTTAGATAAGTATATTAATGATAAAGTTCTCGAAGATGATTATAATCAATTTAATAGTAAATTAAACAGTGAATTGGATATTTATAGAGGTGATATAGCTCTTCTTAAAGTGAAGTTTGATAATATTGGTGAGTATTTGAATACCGCAGTATATATGTTCAAGAACCTAGGCAAACTGTACAGTTCGGGCGATTACAAATTCAAACGAAAGTTGATGAGTTCGATACTTGAGAAAAATATTGAAATTTCTGAAAATACTTCTCGAACTCCTAAGTTCAAAGAGGTGGTTCATCTTATATGTAGTGGTAGCAAGGGTTTACAAGCGGATAAAAATAAAAAAGGCGACCTTTCTAATGAAAAGTCGCCTAGGGTGACCCCTAGGAGAATCGAACTCCTGTTGCCGGGATGAAAACCCGGTGTCCTAACCTCTAGACGAAGGGGCCAAAAGCATTAGCTATCTCGAAGCTAAATTAAATTATCCTAAAAGATAATGCCTTTAACCCTGAATGGTCGTCCTTGATAAATCAAGCGAACCTAGGATTGTCTTTTCCAAATCACATTAGTAACGAACAACAAATATAAGGGCTATATTTATATATTGCAAACAAAAAAAAGAAATGTTACAAATTATCCGAATCTGAATTCCCCCGTGCTTGCCTATTAATGTTACTGAAACTGCTTATTCTCAGATGTATGTTTCCACCTTTTATGTTGCCAAACCCAAAGATGTGCTTCCTTTCTTATTTGTCGCTCAAGCATTGCAGTGTGCCTTTGAGTGAGAGCCTTAA
This sequence comes from Bacteroidota bacterium, assembly GCA_024279715.1. Classification (GTDB taxonomy): domain Bacteria; phylum Bacteroidota; class Bacteroidia; order Flavobacteriales_D; family JABDKJ01; genus JAJRRH01. Next base: position 13,158 of record JAJRRH010000038.1, on the reverse strand, counting down.
TAGCATCTTTTCCTTCGGGCAAACCACCTAGGTCTACTTCCTTGAACTCGACAATATAGTTTCCCTGCTCGTCTCTTCTCGTAAATCCATATATCAACTCACAACCTAGCCTCAAGGCAATGCTTGCAGGTGCTTCATAAGCTGGAGCTTCACGCCCAAAGAAATTGACGAAAATATTCTTCTTTGGATCTGGGCTTTGGTCGGCAAGCATGGCAACAATACCACCAGATTTGATAATCGAAACCATCTGGCGTGCAGACTTTTGACTTAGAATCAATTTGTTGCCCCATCTCTGTCTAATCTGCTTCATGTGGCGTGTGATAAAAGGGTTTTTCTGTTTTTTTGCAATAAGTGTGATTCCCAAGCCACTCACAATCCCACCGCCAAGAGCTAAATATTCCCAATTTCCAAGATGTGCACTCAAAATCAACAAGCCCTTTCCTTTTTTGTGAGCATTTATCATCAGCTCAATGTTCTCAAATCTGATTTTCTTTAGAAACTCTGTTTTAGATATGTTTGGCAAGAGAATAATTTCTGTAAAGACTGTAGCTAGGTTTTCGTAAGATTTTTCCCTTGCTTCATCAAGCCAATTATCATTTTTTTCTTTGAACGCCAGGGCTAAGTTTTGTTTTGTAATATGATAACGTTCCCTGTCCAGATTTTTTAAGAGCCAAGCTAATATTCTTGAAAAGAGCTTTTCTCCAACAATACTAGCCAATAATGTTAGAAGTAACATCAATCTAAATATTAACCATTTCAATATCATCTTCTATTATTATCTAAAGAATTAATGCTTGGAAGCTGGTCATCATCGAGTGCTGGCCGGTATTTCTGAACCCAGCCATCATCATATCTTTCATTATAAGCGGTTGAATGAACCAATATCATATTATTATTTTTATAATAATCAACAAAATAAAAATATACGCCACCCTGTAATTTATCATAAAACCAAACCTCGCAAGCGTTTAGCTGTCCCTCTGGTGAGTGTTGTTCACGAGATGAGGGCAAACCATACTTTAGGGCAATTCTACCTCGCTCAGTCCTCCACCCTTCTGAATTTAAACCATGGTCAAAATACCTATCAGCATAAGCCACTGCCTTATCAAACTCTACACGTCTTTCGTTGATAACTGTTTTGGGATCTGGGTCACGATTTTTCCAGTATGACCAAAGAGCTCTTCTTTTTGCGTTAATCAAACTCAGCTCTTTGTATTGCTCAATCTCAAAATCTGTGAGCAATATTTTTAGCTTTCCAAATTCTCTTTTAAGAGTCTTTTCATCCATTAACACAAACTCACTCATCTCAAACTGCATATGTTCGGTTACCACATTTTTCATTGAAGGGGAAACAGAATAGTTGGTCAGATAAATTTTCTTTTCAGCTTTGTCAATCAGATTAGCATTTTCATCTCTGAGTTCGAGTAAGTAATAATATACTCCAGTGGCAATGTTATCACAATCAACATAATCAATCTCAGCATAATCTTTATTCTCCACATAATCTATTTCTTTATTATCAATGATTAGCGGTCTTCTTGCACCGTCCAGAACGGCTTTCTTCAAAAAATACTTCCCCTCTTTTGGAAGATTTTGCAACTCATAATACACTGGGATAGATGGGTTTGATCCAAAATACTCGGCACCAGCATTAGGAATTAAATAATACTGTCCAAGGCGAAACTCTTCGCTCCAACTGACACTGCTGCTACCCACCTTCTCACCATAGGCAAGCGGCAACGGCCCTCCAATAAAATAATTCCTATCTTTTTCGCCTACTGTTAATTTTTTTACATATTCGGTGCCGTCACTCTTTTTTGCTCTGAGAAGAAACTTTCCCCTTGGGATATTTCTCAAACTTATACTTCTGACTCCATGCACCGACCGAGGGTTGTTTGGGTCACTAATGCGAGAATTTAATTGCCAGCTCATAATTTCTTTGCCAGCTAAACTTAAACTTAAATCAAGCGAGGCATCATATGGCTTACTTTTATTTGCTTGAGAAAAATTATAGCTCAAATCATCTGAGCTGATCCAATAATAAATATAGAGTGAATAAATTTCATCATCATTTTTCATTATTAAATAATCTGCGTAAAAATCCGCAAATACGTCGAATGTGAAACTTGAAAATATTGCTATAAGTAGTATATATCTCATAAAAAAAAAGCTAGCACAAGTTTAGTTGGCTAGCCAAAATATAAAGAAATTGTTATGAAGAAAAAAATAATTATTTAAACTTCATGCTAACATTTATTCTGTTAATTAAGCCTAGGCTTTGAGTTGGGCTAAAAGAATATTCAATCAGTCCATCAAAATCTCCACTAATATAAGCAATTCCAATTCCACCAGAAAGCGAAAGTTGATCATTACCAAAATAATACCCGCCAGAGATTGAGAGAATTTCATTCCAAAGATAATTAGCTCCAAAGGCAAACTGCTCAGGAGTATCACTCATCGTAATAAAATCACCTGCAAGCGTTAGCTTATGGTCAGATATTTCAACTGGAACAAAAGAAAGACCCATTCTGAAAATCAGAGGCAGAGAAAATGGATACGATGGTATTTCGAAACTAGTGCCATTTCCAGATATAACGCTACCTTGATTCTTAGTGCCATCATCCGATATTGTATTTCCCCTCAAGTCGGCACCCTGGTAGCTTTGATCAGAACCAAGATTATGAATAGAAAACGAAATATTTAAGCCACTCAATCCAGTTCGATATTTTGTGCCGATATCAAAGGCATAACCATCGGCACTAACTGTTCCAAAAGCATTATTAACCATTTTAGCGGTAACTCCAAAACTAAATTGCTCAGTTAGAAACCCACTCAATGTTAGTCCGAAAGAGAAATCACTAACAGAGTAATATCTTCCAGTGTTCTCATTTCCAATTTCGGATATTTCAATATCTCCTGATGTAAAATTCAAGAAGTATGCAGAAACATTAAAATCATCATTAATCGGCATGGAAGCAGAAGCAAAATTGTGCGAGTATCCTCCAAACCATTGGACAAATGAATAGTATGCTGAGATTTCTTCAACATCTGCAATCCCAGCTGGATTCCAGTACACGCCCGATAAATCATCTACAAGAGATGAATATGCCCCACCCATGGCAGTACCTTTGCCACCGAACGCAATTTTAACAAACTGAGCACCGGCAGCACCCACTTTTTCAAAGTCCTCGCTATCGGATATTGTACTATTTTTTTTGAGCTGTGCATTTAACCCAATACTGAAAGAAAGCAAGACAGTTAAGTATATTAATATCATTTTTTTCATCAATTTTTACCTTATTAATTATTAATTAAATTAAATGAACCAACAACTACTGAGAATTTCTTAATAGTTTGAGCACCGTCTGGAGTCTTAATATAGGCGATAAGTGGTTGAGACTCAATTCTAAGACCATTCTTCGTCAGTAAATTCCAAATATTTACCCCAATTCTGCCTTGAGGTGATGACTTGTATTTCGAGATTAAAAATAGCTTTTCTTTTTCGCTAAGTAGTTTTTCTTCGTCTGATAGGTAGAAGTCTTCGTCATTATCTGTACCCTCATCTCCATAGAGGACATAATCACCAGTAGAACCCTTGTATTCAATTGTCTTGAGTAGATTTCCAGATACTGTATATATTTCAATCGTGCACTCATTTGGCAGCTTGCTAAAATATAGCTGGGAGTCATAAGGTGATTTCACCTGCTGATGGTCAATATAGTAAGGATTAGGAACAACCGTAATTTCATCCATTTGACTATCTGTATAACCCTCTTTTTGATCGTAGACTCCGCCACGAACCACAGCCCTTACTTTGGCACCAATGTATGGCAAACCAAGTGCTCCACCACGAACTGAAAGCCTCATTTCGTCGCCCGCCTTGAAATCAGGCATTATACCAACTTCCTTATACTTATTCCATGTTGTATCAAAGGCAGTAAAAGGATTTCCATTAGTATCAAGGTCTTCATACTCTTCGATAGACACAATAAACTCCTGTTGTTCCCATATAATGCTTTTTGGGTACACTGTCCTTCCTCTATTGGCATAATCGAGTGCAAATTTACAGCCTCCAATATTAATTAAATGTGTAAAGTCAAGCGGTAATTTATACAGACTGTCTGCTTTATCTTCCTGTTTTACCAAACCAACTTTTTCTTCTTTTGTGTAAGCTGAAAGGTAATATCTCCCTTCTTTTCCAGTAAAGGCAAATTCATTTTCTTCGTCTTCAACTAGTTCTAGGCTACGAGCGTAACTATCATCAAGCCCCTTGAACCCTTCTCTTCTTCTGGCATCCACCCAAGCATAAGCCGCCATATTAAACTTGTTCATAAAAGTAGCTGGATCCTCACCTTTGTCTTTCAAATGTGCAGGGTGTGGATGGTTTCTTCTTTCGCCTACTTGGTAAGTTGTAAAAGCACCAGTACCGCCAGCAAGAACAGCATCAAAATTACGAACTACAATGCCTTCAGATATTCCAAGTTCGGCATGCTCAAGAGTAGGAAACACTACACCCTCTTCTTCCCCATTGCTCAATACTTTAGTGAACTCAGTCAGTGTCTCTAAACGAATATTTAAATATGGCACTTGAAATGTATCAACAATAGCATCTTCGCCATAGGCAAGAACCATTTCTTCAACACCGCCATCTTCAAAGATTAACTTATACTCACCTGGTCCATTGTCATAGCCGCCAAATCTAACATCAGGTCTTGGGGCAATGAAACCACTTTCTGATTCGAGGAAATACCCACCAGGCTGGATGTCATTAAATTCTGGATAATCGGTCAGACCTTCGGTTGGTTTAAAAAATCCATTTTCTGGTTCTAGTTGTACTATCAATGTCTTGGCACTCGATTTTCCATTTTCAATGTAAATAGAATCAGGTCGGAATATACCACCATATTGTGCTACGGTGTAGTCATATTTAAATCCGAACAGATACTTGGCTTCGTCTGAGAAACCAAAGCTATAGCAATAATTTCTCTGTCGGAAATCCCCACTTGAGAAGCGTGATGATCTTTTCTTAATTTCCTTATTGTCATAATACTGAAAGGTTAGCGGATTGCCATCAATATCATATTTTGTATGTGTTGGATCCACGCCAACGTATGTGGCAGCATTATTGGTAAGCTGTTGTTTTACACCATCTGACACACACATAACAGGCTCAAAACTAGTCGCCCCTTGAAACAACATATCACCTGTACTTATGTTGTGAACCCTAAGGCTACGCATATAACTGTTGTAATTAAGTGCTGTCGGAGCTGTTTGTTCGGCAGGGTCTCCTGGAGGAGTATAGTTGCCTGGGCTCCAAATCGGAGTAAATGTTAATTCCAATGTATCTCCGCCGTAGAGCTGACCCAATTTTTCTGGATCTACTGCAAAGAACTTAAGACCGCTAATCCCACCCATTAATTCATCTGTTTGAGAGATTACTTCGATATAAGCATCTTCTCCTACCGGGGCAGCAGCTGGATAAGTTTGTGCTACATTAGGCAGACCAAACACCCCGAAATTCATTTTAGAACCAGTAGGCAAATTAGGATCACCTTCATCGTAGGCTAATACTCTGTAATAATAGGGAACATTGTTAAATAGTTTCTCTGTTACTGCCAAATCAGTTGAGGTTTCAATTTCTCCATCACCATCGTCATCACCCCTGTCTATGAACGTTCTGTTATTTGTCATTTGCTCAACCAAGCCAGGTATTATTTCCTTTCTAACAACAGCTCTGTCTTCAAAACCAACAAGCGTGCCCTCTTCATTAATTTTCGGATATTCTATAAGGATCTTCCTTTGTTGTATCCAAGAATAGATACTATCTAACACCTTCTCAATGTGAGCTTGATCGGTCATGATACTTTCTAGTGTGCGTGGAACCAGCACTCTCATTTTTCCATCAAGATATGTATCTAGAATATATACTATTTCTACATCTGTTGTTTCTACCCACACGTCCGTCGTGTCCATAACAGGGTCACCATTTTCATCAAAAACTAGGCTATCTTCGTCATCCCTTCTTTGAGAAATATATTCTTGAGAATAGCCTTTATGTATAGCTAATTCATTTGGGTTAGACATTGAAACGGTTGTACCAGCAAGCAAATTGTTGATATAAGAAATGTCTACGTCTTGTGTTTCTTCTCTAAAGAACAAAGGATTATAATCAAATAAAGATTTATTCAAAGTAGCCTTGCCTATCAGCACATCGTCATAGAGGGCATTATCAACACTATCGTCATGGATATAGCCTTGCAAACTATATTCAAATGTATTTATCACCGTATCAGCAATAGGTTTGAATATCTCATTTTCGCTCTTATCCCCTAGCAATAATTTTCTAAAATATGGACTCCACGAGCTTGCCGTAGTGTCAATTTCTGCAAGTATAGGTATTTTTAGATTAGTATTATAACCGTTTGCATCCAAGATAGACTGAGCTGGAGAAGCTCCAATAGTTTGTACTAATGCTCCTCTTGGCATTCTCATCACCTTAATTGAGAACATTGCTATAGTGTCGGATAGCAAAGTGTCGAGGGTGCCATCATCATTTACAATCTCTCTTATAGACCTGTCTTCTAAAGGAATACTGACAGGACCTAATATATTCAATTGTTCTATAAGTGGATAAGTATCATCACCCTTGACTCCTCTATGAGGCGAGCTTATGAAAGGTGGCTCAATCTCAAAAGATGCTATTTCTTTCCATCCCAATGGCCCTTGCCCGAGGGGGTATTTCTGAGAAGGAGGAATTTGTGACATGTCAAAAGTATCAAGGTCAGGTCTTCTTGCCCTATAAATCTTGTATCCTAAGAAATCAAGACCACCTTCGTTAATATCAAGAGACTGTTCAGCACTGGCATCCCATCTAATAATCATACCGTTATTCATTGGCTTCCAGTCTAGAATTCTACTTCTGTCAGGAGGACGAGGAGCTTGGAAAGAATTGTCATAAACTTCTTGAGCAAATATATCTAATGCTTCTAGCACTTTCATATCATCACACTCTCCGGTAGCATCTCTACCGCTGGCAGTTCTTGCCAAAATTATACCTACAACCACCCTAGATGTATCCTTTGGGAACATGTGATAGGGACCTGTTGCCATCATAAAACGTTTGTCACCAGCTCCTGTATCGCCGTCTCTGAGCTTACTTGCCATAAAATCATATCTTTCAACATCCTCTATCTTATCGTCTTGAATCGACCAGTTTCGGAAAGTAACTAGGTTTAGTTGCTCATAGACTGGATACCATTGTTTCTCAGTTCTAGGAAAACCTGTATCATCGAATGTTTCTTGTGTTGGGTAAATTGTATCTTTTAGTTGATAGTCATACCATGAGAAATAATATGGCGTAGGTTCCATTTTTGGATGAAGATTATCATTTTCATCATTTGGTCTAGGGGCCACGACTTTGATACCGCCCTCACCAGGGGCATTCTTATCAGGTGTAAATATTATTTCTCCATCCTCATCATAGATAATGTTGCCCAAATGGTCGATTAAGGTGTCTCCATATACAAAATACTCTTTTCCATCTTTATCAACATCTGTTACAGTCTCCCATCCAGGTTCAGGGTAGAAATATTTTTTGACCGAAGGGCTTTCCAAATAGTCGAATCCTAAATATCCAAATCCAAACCCTGCCTCACCCCTATCACCATTAGTAAATTGAACAGCCATTCCAAGTTCTTTATCGTCACAATCGTAATATTGAACCCTATCATTTGAAGCTCCTGGAGCTAGTAATGGGCTTCTGGCAATATCCACATCCATAATAGGTGCGTGCCAACAATCTCTTAAGGTGTCATCGGAGAAGTTGATAAAGTCCCACCGGAGGAAGATAAAATCTTTGTACTGACCAAATCCCCAAGAATAGATAGTATGCTCCATCTGTATATAGAGTGGATAACCTAGTCTTTTTCTCACAGCATAACCGCCCTCATATCTACCTAAGTCAGTATCTTTGAATGTCGCAAAAATATCTTCTCCCGAGATAAAGGCAGGACCCCGTGTGGTGGACAACTCTTTTGTTTTTTCTGGTTCGTCTTGATAATATCCAAAATACCTTTCGTATTTCAGAGTTTTCGAAGTATCAGTATCCCATATAGGCCACAATTCTGTATCACCTGGATCTATTGGCTCACCTGTTTGTTCGTTAAAATCGGTAGAAAAATAGGTTCTAAACTTTTCAATTTTATTGTAATCTATTTTTGTAGTTCCAACCCTGTCATTTACATCGATTCTACCCGGTACAAACCATGATTTAGCACTATTAGGATTATATGAAACAATTACATATTTCCTCATAACAACATCACCGCTGTCATTTTTGAGATAAATCTTACCACCGAACTCATCAGTGCTATCTGGGTCAATTACAGGCTTCTGAGTTGCAAACCAAGTTCCACCACCAAAGATGTATAAGTTCTTGGAACCCCTTGGCCAGTAAGCACTCCCTTCTCTATTTGGTACATCATAGGCAAAAATACCATAATTTGAAGTATAAAACTCAATATTAGAGATAGTGTTTTTCTGGACATCATAGGCCGTTATCTCGCGCTGAAGAGAATTATTATTTTTCTTATTCTTCTCCAATTCTTTTTTAGCCTCAGGGCTTATATCCCCCAGAAGAGGATTTACTATAAAGAATGATAGGGATAGCAATATCACTAAAAACATTCTACACTTTCTTACATTTAACATATTAATTCCTAATAAATAATTTGCTTATATTTAAAAATTGATTTTTATTCCAAAATACACTTGTCTTGGATATTGATAATTCGCTCTTAATCTAATAACATCTTGGTAATACCTTTGGAAAGATTCATACATTTCCAATTGAGTAACCAAACCATTGTTGTCAGAGTCTGCATATTTGCTATAATACCTTTCGCCATATCGGTCATATTGTGCTGGTGCTATAGACTCTGGGTTCTGAAGATCGGCATCTTTGTAGTATGTAGTTGCTTGGAAATTACCAATTTGTGTATCTAAGGCACCTTGATTCTTATCAGGGTCAGATGAATTAGAGTAATATCTTACCGCATCAGTAAAGTCAAAAAGATTAGTTGCCCAGATTGAGAATTCAATCGAAGAATTGCTCATGGCATCGCCAAACAAATCGCTAAAGTGAATAGTTTTTGCAAGTCTTAAATCAATATTGAACAAACCAGGATGTCTTTCGGCGTTCCTTTCGCCCAAATTAACTCCACCAGAACTAGTACGAGTATAAGGCAAGCCAGAGCGGTATCTTACCGTCACGCCCGCCGATGAATTCTCAAGCAAGTAAAAATTGCCAAAGGACATTCCTTCATCTTTTCCATAAAAAAGCTGAAGCAGGAAATTTACTCTATGTCGTACATCTCTATTTAGGTCGAATGCACTAAGAGGATATGTATAAACTGCGTCCAATCTATCAACAATATTTCTATCTTGGACAACATTGCTATTTGACTGAAATGAGTTAGCCGTTCCAGTAATATTGGCAAGTGTATAGTTAAAAGTGAAAAATGTATTGTCTTTGTGTGCTTTTCTCAACCCGAACTCAATACCTTTGTTCAAACCATATTCTGTTGTAGCGACTTGGTCGTATGGATCTGGAGCGGTCACCACCCGAACAAGACCCAGCTCATTATAAATGTCTTTATAATAGGACTGGACATTAAAGGCGTAGTCCTCAGTGATTTGCCATTCAAAGCCTACCTCAAAAGCATTTGACCTCTCTGGACGAACATTTGGGTCTCCGATTGCAACGCCACCAGGAATAATATTGCTACTAAGGTTAAACCAATCATAAACTCTTCTAAGGTCTGGCATTTTATAGTAAACACCATAATTTAGCGACATATTCATATTTTCAGAAATAGGATATTTAACATTAATCCTAGGACTAAATGTTATTTTCTTTGTGGCATCAACAAAATAATTTCCAGCATCACTTCCATTATAAAACTCAGAAAGCAATATGATTCTATCAAATTCCTGCTCACCCCTATTATCGTATTCTCTGTATTTGCTACGTGTATCAAAATAATCAACTCTTATTCCAGGAGTAAGTACAATTCCCTTATAATTGATTTGGTCTTGAGCATAAAATGCAGCGGTAATCGAACCCTTGTTTTGAGCCGTAATCTCACGCACCACACCTGCATTAATGTCATCATCACCAACATAAGGATTACCCCACTTATCTGAATACACATCGGCGTAGGTCGCACCAGATTCCCAAGGTCTTTGGTTGTAATGTCGCGCGATTGTATTGTCTCTAAACTCAAACCCAGTTTTGATACTATGCTCGGCATCTGCGATGTCAATTTCGAGATTGTAATTACCATCTATTTGCCAATATGAACCAAATTGAAAATCATAAGCACTAGAACCACCGTCTACTAAGTAATTCCGAAGCCCATAAGCATTGCTAGCACTTGTTCTATACAAACTACTTTCGTAGAACCCACTCGAATAGTTTCTAAGCGGCATACTAATATATGCCTTATTGTCCAAACTTCTTCTCAATTCCTCATCGCCTCTTTCATAATAATCATTTTGCTGATTTGGCCCCAGCACATTCCTTTCGCTCTCAAAAGAATAATTGTCTACTGGTTCGACAACCTTATATCCAGAGAAATACCCTGGGTCGTCCATATTGGTACGGCGAGCATTGGTGTTGTTGTTTACATTGTACTTAAAGTTAATTTCATAGAAGCTGTCATCGTTTATCGAATGATTAATTCTTGCAAATGCGTTGTAAATAAGTACATCTAAGACGTTTTGCTTAATCTGCCTTTCAAGAATATCTGTAGTCCTATACTGTATCTGCCCTACAGAATCTTTTTGAGGTATGCCATCAATATTTAGGATTGGAAATGCTTGTTTTCTATCGGCATACAACCAACCCCACGAAGCCATCTCTAGGTTGGTAAGCCCCCACATCCCGCCGATAGTCACAGCTAACTCATCGGTAAATGCAAATTTCATCCTACCAGTAATATTTTTCACCCAAGCCGAATTATCTGGTAATTGTCCAATATTATTCCCCATCGGGTCATTAATATTGTAGGATGAGCCTAAATACTCGTAGAACTTATTATTTCCTGAAATATTAAATGTTGATTTGTCTAGGAAAGGAATTGGACCACTAAAGCCAAATTCAATTTGTTGTTGCCCTTGTCCTGCTGCGTCATAGCCTTTTGAGCCAGTATTTTTTACCCCAAGTCTACTTCCCTCTGGCAGGATATTAATATTTTCGCTCTGAGACCCCCAAAGCGGTTGAATCTCACCTGTGTACCGGACAAATGCCTCATACCTATCAGTTCTACCTGTTTTCACTACAGTGTTTACAATCCCGCCCATGGCAGCACCATGCTCAGCACCAAACCCACCAGTTTTTACAGTCACTTCTTCTGTTGTCTCAGATGATACCATAGGGAAAAGTTCACGACCAAGCGAGCCAAACCCACCAGAGAATTGGTCTCCAACATCCATACCGTCTACTTTCACCTGCGTTTGGTTGTCACGAGATCCACGGATTGTGTAGCCCGAACCAGAAGTCGCAACACCGGCGGTGTATGTAGGGATGTCATTTACATCATTTGTAGATGCTGTAGCAATTTCATTTTCGCCAAATTTGGTTTCAATTCCCACTGTTCTTTTGCTAATCATTTTGTCGGCCGTTACCACAATCTCTCCCAGCATAACAGCGTCATCGCCCAAAACAATGTTTTTCTCCGTTGTATTGTCTGCCGAAACCCTGACCATCAGAGTGTCGGGGGAATAACTGATAGCAGATATTATCATCTTATAAGTACCAGTCTCAATGTTGATAATCTTGTACTTACCCGTCGATTTTACATAAGCACCTTTGCCTATTTCTGGTAATCGAACCATAGCCCCTACAACAGGCTTTCCATCTTTGTCCTTGACGGTACCAGCAATCTTGCCGTAGATTCCAGCATAAGACTCGAAACTTAAAACCATCAAAATCGTAATAAGAACGGTATAGAACCTTTTCTTCATAGAAAGACTCCCCTATAATTAATTAATTTGTATTATCATTCAAGTAAAATCTCAAAAAGAGACCAGACACATCGGGCAATATAATATTATTTTTTGTTAATCAATAAGAAATATTAAAAACTAAAATCAAAACCATAAACAAAAGAGCTTACCCATCGCAACTCATCTTTATGATTTTTAAACTTTGACAAATCAACATTCATTAATTTAGTTTCAACCGCCGCACTTAGACTAAAGCCAGAGAACAACTTAACACTTGATCTCAAAAGCAACTTGCCCATCAGACCATCCCCCGATGCCCCGACTCCTCCTCCTGCGTACAGTCCAAAAATATTTTCCCTCAATAATTCTCTTTGGTAGATAACGCTTGCAAAAAAAGTGGAGTATGAGCGTGGCGAATCAATGCGAGTTTTCAAACCATAGTTTGTCTTCTTGCCTTGAAAAGTTCCCTCATAGTCAGGATTGTTTAATACAGAATAGGGAATAACAATCTCCCTTTCCTGGATAACGGAGTATTCTGAGTAGCCAAATTCAAAACCAATGAAAGACTTTTCATCTGCCTTATACAATATTGCTTGAGAAAGTGAAGATATTAAATTATTCTGATCATTATCTATTCCTTTTCTAGCAAAATCGGTATGAAACTGCCAAATAAATATTAGAGTCTCGAAATTAAATTCATTTTTGCTAAACTTTGTTCTAATGCTTGGCAATACAAATGAGGAATTACTTTGCAAGCCAGAAGAAAAATTGCCAAGATTAATCCCATTGTTAAAATTTGAAACATTTGGGACATTTGGGACAAAGTGGTTAGCAGTAGAAATATTTCCATCATCGTCAAAACCACCGGAAGCAATATCATCGTATGTGCCATTATCGTTTTGCGGCACATCGAGCATTGCATTAATTCTGTTATGAGAAAAGTCCGAATGATTTTCTTCAGAGCTTGTCCACTTGGCATTTTTAGAATATGAGATTTCAATATCAGTGTTTGTTTTTTTAGTTGCTGGAATATTTTTGTGTTCGAGCTTTGTTGAGTATGTTTTTTTCTGAGCTTCTAGTTCTTTTGGAAGAATTTCATTTTGGGCTAGAGCTAAGGTTTCTCGTGCTGGGTTTAAATTTGATTGACTCAGG
>JAJRRH010000037.1 GCA_024279715.1 Bacteroidota bacterium | reverse complement strand
TGCGCAGGTACATTTATCGACGCAGATGGTGATGGTATCACAGATGCAGATGACAACTGTCCAAATACTCCTAATGCAGATCAAGCAGATAGTGATGGCAACGGAATTGGTGACGCTTGTGACGTGACTGTTGTTGATTTAGATGCAGATAATGATGGCATATCAGATGTGGATGAAGGTGCATGTCCGCCTTATCAAGTTACGGACAATTCATTGACATTCCCGAGTGCAGCAAATGGCACAATTTCTAACGGAGTGGCTAGTGCAGACTATTCTATAGTTAACAACTCACTTGTTGGATATTCGGGAATCGAATACCACGGTAATGCCAATGGAATTGAAATTCAACACAATCCTAACACAAGTGTTAATCCAGATAGCTTCAACCATACTATTAACATTAGCAATATAACCCCAGGTTATGTAGCAGTAATTAGTCTGTACCAAGCGACAGCTACTATGGATCATGGCAGTAATGCTGCTTCTGACCTTACCGTTTCTTGGACTGGTGGATTTGGTGACGCAATGTATTATGACGCCATGTCTTCTACGGATGATTACTATCGTTGGGCTCCGATTTCGAGCTTTGACAACAACAATCGTCAAATCGTAGGATTAGACAATTCAGGATCATTAGCAAATGGAGAGGCTTTCAGTATCTATGCTTTAAATAATGCGGATGCCGTATGGCATGTTGACTTCCCAGTGGGAGCAACATCCGTTACTATAGATGACGTAGCTTGGACGGGAGGAACTGGAGTTAACAGTGGAATTGACATTAGATATCCTGCTTTGGGATGGGTCAATGGTGCGCCAGGAGAAACCACTAAAGAATGGATTGCATTCAAAGTAGACTTAATAGAAGGTTGCATTTCGCAAGATTCTGATGGAGACATGATTCCTGACTATTTGGATACAGATAGTGACAATGATGGCTGCCCTGATGCTATTGAAGGACAAGGTGGATTTACCATGGTGGATATTGATAGTAATGGATCACTTCTTTGTGCTGAAAATAGTAATGGAATACCTGCATGTGCTGGAGCGACTGGTCAAGGAACAAATGCCAATGTGATTACTGCCGGTATAGACACGGATAGCGATGGCATAAGTGACACTTGTGACGATGACATTGATGGTGATGGTGTAGCAAATGCGGATGACTGTGCTCCTATGGATGCAGCTTTATATCTAGGTGCCTCTTGTGATGATGGTGATGCTACTACTGCGAATGACGTGATTTTAGCAGATTGCTCTTGTGCAGGTACATTTATCGACGCAGATGGTGATGGTATTACGGATGCAGATGACAACTGTCCGAATACTCCTAACGCGGATCAAGCAGATATTGATAGTGATGGAATTGGCAACGTGTGTGACGATGACATTGATGGTGATGGTGTACTGAACACTGTTGACTGTGCTCCTATGGATGCAGGTTCATTCCCAGGTGCTTCTTGTGATGATGGTGACGCTACTACTGAAAATGATGTACTGGATGGCAACTGTGTATGTACCGGTACTGTGATAAATAACTGTACTGAGATAGCTTCAAACCTTTGGGGAGGCGGATTATTTAGCACTGGCAACACGCAATACTACTTTGTTGCGGAACATGCAAATGACGCTGTACTAGCCAGAGCAACTACGGGAAATATTGCTATAGAAATTTTCGATGGTAACTGTGGAGGAACGTCGCTTGGAGTATTTGACAACTATCCAGCGGGACAAATAGAAAGGGCTGTTGTTGGTGGATTAATCGCAGGGCAGACTTATTCATACACTATCACAGGTTATGGCGTCGGATCTATTGTTGAGTCCAAAGTTAAGACTTATGCAAACAGTAGATTGCATGACAAAACTTGCAATAAAGAATGTGATATGATTGATCAAATTTATGGTTTACAAAAATCAGATATGTATTCAAACCCTGCTGTAACACTAACTGCGTATAGTTATAGGTTTGAAGATGTAGCAACGGGGGATGTATTTTTCAAGGAAGACATTCCAACCCATTACATTCAACTACAGACTGTACCAGGGTTAACGCCAGGTGCTGAATATGATGTACGAGTAGCACATAAAATCAATCAAAATGCCAATGGCGTAGTACCTGTTGGAAAATGGAGTGATTATGGTACTCCGTGTAGAATATCTATCAATGGTACAGTTCCTAAGACTCATGTAAGAGATGAATTCTGTATTGGTGTCCCTTATGCATTATCAAGTTTAATCCAAGCAGTTCCTGTACCAGGTGCTACTCAATATGAGTGGGCATTTGACAATGGATCAGAAGTGATAACTGTGTTTACCGTTAGGTATCCAATTCTACTATCCACAGGAAATGGATTAACCGCTGGTGAAACATACGATGTAACGGTTAGAGCAAACATCAATGGCGTTTGGGGTAACTTTGACACTTCATGTACTATTGCTATAGCTGTAGATATGGGAGGAAATATTGCCAGTGACTTTGATGAGACGAAGGTTTGGTCAACTACTATTGGCGCAACTATATTCCCTAATCCAAATGATGGTGAGTATGTGTATTTGAACCTTACAGAACTTTCTGATAAATCGCAAAAAGTAACTGTGATGCTCTCTGACATGTATGGCAAAGTAGTTTACCTGGAAGAATTCGCAAGTAAAGGAACAGAATTCAATCAAATGCTGCAGTTCAATCAGAACTTGAATGCTGGGTTATATTTAATCCAAATTGAAGTCGAAGGACAAAGAATGATTGAAAAATTGATTATAGAATAAACTATTTAAAAATCACTCAAAAGCCTGCATTCAGTAATTACTGAATGCAGGCTTTTTTTTTGAGGAAAAAGCCAATTACTGCAATCAGTAAAGCACCCACGCTTCTCTTCTCCATGCGCAGAAGTCCTCAGCTCTCTTCCATCACACTGCCGTTAGAAAGTCTCTCACGTCGTGTCAAGCCATTATTAAGATGACAATTTCTTTCGTTATAGAAATACATCTCCTTCATATGGCACATGCCTTTGATTTCCATTGCCCATTGAAACCTTAACAACAAACATTAGTTTGCTTCGAGGTAGATTTTCCCTAAAACCTGTTGATAACTATTAGAAGCAGGAAAACAGGCTTGAAAATCAATGGGCAAATATTATCCCCTCCTTTAATTAGGAACAGGAGCACTATCCTAATCCTCTTTAACCTCTTTAACAATCGACATAACCAAGGCGCGAATACGTCGAGGATAATTCGACGTTCATGGAGCTTTCGCGAGCCTTCATAAAATTAAAGTTTCCTTTGGAAAACTAATTTCACATGATGTCAGAGACATAACTTATTTACTTACTGCGATTTAAGAATGGATTCAACAAGAACAACTCGTAAACATCCCATGTATTGCATATAGCCAATAAAAATGTAAATTTGCACATAGAAACTTGACGATATAGTAAACCTACATCTTTATTGATGTTAGCACACTATTTGTCTTTTACTAACACCTATTATAAACGTTGAGACATCAACACTAATTTGAACTAAAATGAAATCAGTTTTTACAACACTTACCCTTCTATTCTCATTTTTAATCCTAAGCAATGGCGCATTTGCTCAAGATTTAGATGCGGACAATGATGGTATATTAAACATCGATGAGGGAGAATGCCCCCCATATTTAACAGGAGGCTCTCTAGAATTTCCTAGCGCTGCTTCGGGTACTATAACAAATGGCACAGCAAGCGCAGACTACAACATAGTAACCAACTCAATGGTAGGCTATTCTGGGATTACATACAACGGGTCTTCTGACGGTATCGAGATCCAACATGAACCTGATGTCAGTTCAAACCCTGATAGCTTTAACCACACATTAAACATTACTAACATCACACCAGGCTATGTTGCAATTGTCAGTATGTACCAAGCGACGTTCACAACAGGAAATGGAAGTAATGCTGCTTCTGACATATCTGTATCCTGGGTAGGTGGCAATGGAGATGCAACTTATTATGACCCCGCTTCACCTTCTGTTTCAAGTTATCGCTTTGGAGCACCAATGGGCTTCGACCTAGACAATCGACAGATTCAAGGATTAGACACTATGGGTACACTTGCTAACGGGGGATCGTTTAGCATATATTCTGTGAATAATGCGGAAGCCGCTTGGCATGTGGATTTTCCTGCAGGCGCAACATCAATTACTGTAACTGATGTTGCTTTTACTGGAGGTACAAGTGACACGGATGGTATTGATATTAAATTCCCAGAAATGGGTTGGGTAAACAATGCTCCTGGCGAAACAACCAAAGAGTGGATTGCCTTTAAAGTGGATTTAGTACAAGAATGTATTTCGTTAGACTCAGATGGAGACTTCATCCCTGACTACCTTGACACAGATAGTGACAATGATGGTTGTTCAGATGCTGTTGAAGGTTCAGGTAATTTCACTATGGTAGATGTGGATGCAAATGGCATGTTGCTATGTGCTGAAGATGCGAATGGTGTACCGATGTGTGCAGTAGCAACTGGACAAGGGACAAATGTAAATGTAATTACCGCCGGCCCTGATAGCGATGGAGATGGCATTGCTGATGCTTGTGAAATAGCTGCTATAGACTTGGATGCTGACAATGATGGCATCCTTGATTCGGACGAGGGTATTTGCCCTCCTTATGCTACAGGTGGTTCTTTAGAGTTTCCAAGTCAAGCAATGGGAACAATATCAAATGGAACTGCAAGTGCAGATTACTCGATTATTAACAATTCTGTTATTGGGTATTCAGGGATAACATATCATGGATCAACTGAAGGTATAGAAATTCAACATGAGCCTAATGTAACTTCAAATCCGGATAGCTTCAACCATACAATCAACATTACTAACGTTACGCCAGGATATGTAGCAGTAGTAAGTATGTACCAAGCGACTTTCACTACTATGAATGGCAGTAATGCTGCCTCAGACCTTACGGTATCATGGACAGGAGGGACTGGTGACGCTACATACTCTGATCCAGCAGCACCGGGGGTAGGAAACTATCGTTTTGGCGCACCAGCAGGTTTTGACCTTAACAACCGCCAAATTCAAGGGTTAGATGACAATGGCATTCTAGCGAATGGAGACTCTTTCAGTATATATTCATTGAATAATGCAGAAGCTGAATGGCATGTAGATTTTCCAGCAGGTGTAACTTCTGTGACAATCAATGATGTTGCGTTTACTGGTGGCACTAGCACCAATAGTGGTATGGATATTAAATTTCCAGAGATGGGATGGGTTAATGGCGCACCTGGAGAAACGACAAAGGAATGGATTTCATTTAAAGTAGATTTAGTGGAGGAGTGTGTCGCTATGGATTCAGATAATGATGGAATACCAAACTACTTGGATACTGACAGTGACAATGATGGCTGTCCAGATGCCATTGAAGGTCCTGGTGGATTTACTATGGTCGACTTGGATGGCAATGGCGCTCTACTTTGTGCTGAAGACATGAATGGCGTGCCATCATGTGCGGGTGCAAATGGACAAGGAAACAATGCCGACGTCATCACACCTGGTCCGGACAGTGATGGAGATGGTATTGCTGATGCTTGTTATACAGAAATGTGTCCCTCTGTATTAAATGATGAGGTGGCAAATGCGGCTTTGATAAATGACCATAATTATTGGGGTGTTTCAGGTTGGCAAACATTTCCAGTAGGTTTATCCACAGAGAGTATGCCTGGATGTAATAATGAAATGGGATCTGCTTTGGATACTTGGTACACATTTATTCCAAACTCGAGAAATGATGGTATTTTAGCGCAGCCAAATCCGGCTTCTCCAAATGCTGCAACAATGAATCTTGCCATAGAAGTATTTGACGAAAACATGAATCCATTGATTGGCACTACTGCGGATGATTGTGATGTAGATAGGTCTTGTTACAACAACTATGGACCAGGTGAAATAGAACGTGCAGTTCCTACATATCTAGTGATTGGACAAACATACTACTATAGAGTTTATGAAGCCTCAGGATTGATACTAGACTGTAATGACATGATTGACACAAAGGTTAAAACCTATGTGGATCATGACATTGTAAGTGGCTGTACACCTACCGTTACTTCACAGGGTCATACATGGACAATTGATCATCCTATAAATATGTATAACATTCCTCCAGTACCTGTAAGCCATACAAGATTGGTGTTGAAAAATATGGCTGGAGAGATTTTAACTTATTCCATTCCTAAACTCGTAAGCACGGACCCAGCCTCACTAACATTTAGTTTCAATGATTTTATTCCATTGATGCCTAACGGAGACTACACTATATGTGCACAGCATCTCGTAAAAATGGAAGCGAATGGTTGTATTGGTGGCTATTGGAGTCAAGGTGGCCCTGAATGTGTCGTCACATTTGACATACCAGGTGATGTAACTACTCATCTTAACAACGTAAGTTGCGGTGCTACAAACCTTACTATGGCTAGTGAATTAACGGCTGTTCCAGTTTATCAAGCGTCGGAATACATCTTTACGTTCACTAATCAAAACTTCCCTGAAAATACATTCTCTTTCTCAAGACCGAATTACAACTTCTTATTGGGAGCTGCTACGGTAATCGAAAATGGAGTGCTTCAGGGTTTATATTACGGTCAAACATACAACGTGGTAGTACAAGCATTTTACAATGGACAGCTTAATAATATTGGGATGGTATGTGAAATTACAATGGCGGATGCACCTCCTGCTCCTACTTCACTTAGTGGATGTGGAACAAATGCCCTTACAGGCGGAAAAGTAACAGGCATTGGTATCAGCTATGAATTTGGATTCTATTTGGATGGAAATTCACCACCAAATGCACCTGACTTCATTGTTCCTTCACAATCTAGACTATTAAGTTTGTCTCCAAGTTTATTTAGTGCTTTACCTTTTGCACCTGGCGTAGATGTTACAATTTATGTTCGAGCGGTAGATCAGTATGCGGATCCATTGTTACCTACTACGGCATACTTTAGCGATTGGTCTGATGACAGCTGTACAATCTCGATTCCTATGGGTGGTGGCGTTTCTCCTGATGGATGGGCAAGTTTAGACAATATAAACATGACTATTTATCCAAACCCTAATGATGGAGAACAAGTATATCTTCAATTGGATAAACTGATGGATATCCAACAAAATATATTTGTCGAAGTGTTTGATATTTATGGGAAAATGATCCACAATGAACAAATAGCCGTAAACGGAGCTAATGTCAATAAAATATTGACCTTTGACCAACCGTTAGCAACAGGTTTATACTTGATTAACATAAGAATTAACGACCAAACTATTACTAGAAAAATGATGGTCAAATAATTTCTAAACAGGAAAAAACAGAAGGCGTTTTGACCATTGGTCGAAACGCCTTTTTTTATTATCTTTTTACGATAAGCTTCTTCACTCTTTTTACTTTGTTATTATATAACTCTACAAAGTACATTCCATTTGTCAAACTATTGGGCATAAACAAAGTGACCTTACTGTCTCTTTCATTTAGTTCTATAAGTTGACTCATCACAACTCTTCCGACCATATCACGAACAATCACTCGATCATAACCACCTTTAGAACTGAATTGTTCTAAGGCAATAGTTACTCGTCCATCTTTCAAAGGATTTGGATAAATAATAAAATCAGGACTATTACTCTTAACGGCATATTCTTGTTCTAAAACATCAGGTAAATCGGCAACATTTATTTGACACGTTGCGCCATAATCTGTAGAAACCAGTCCTAAATTAGCCCTAACCGAAACCCTATAAGAGTTGTTTTTTAGAAGATGATGATTAAAAATAATTTTATATCCTATGGTATTGAAACTTGAAGTTTCACCAGTTGTATTGTCCACAAACAACCAGTCGTAGGACTTGGCTCCTGCCACCTTGGTAGATTTAAGAATCAAGAGCTCATCTCTTTCGATAGTAATGTTACAGTATAGAGCCTCTATGCTCGGAGGAGCTACTGCACCTGTCAGTGAAATGGAACATGCTGACCCAAATGCTCCCCATTCGCCCACTAACTTAGTACGTACACGCACATTATAATCTGCTCCCATACTGATTCCGTCTACTTGCCATAGATACACATTTCGTCCTGGACTTTGGTGCAACACCGTCATTCCATTACTCTCAAATTGCCATTCGTACAATTCAGCGCCAGCAACATAGTCGGCTTTTATTACATCTGCAAACGTCAATTGTTGATTACAGTATTGTTCCATCACCTGGGTAGAACTTACGTCATCATTGATATGAATAGGATCAGCTACGCCATAGTCACTCCATATTTTAATTAACGCTCCATTACACTCAAGTTGTAATTGATGTTTAACTTGTACATTATACGACTCTCCTGGAAGCAAATAATTCATCTGATATAATTGATAATAGAATCCGTCTTGACTTTCTTCTATCCATTGATAATTTGAAGGACTATTTTCATTTTGATAATTGAAAGCATACCCACTAACGATAAATCCATCCATATGGGATCCGTACATCATCCAACTTCTCTTGGCATAAATTTGATCTATTAGGTCAAGGTCAGCATTTACTAGTTGATCAATAATAGAGGATGGGGCAAAAGTATTTACTCCTGTTTGAAGAGTATAGCTACCCCCCTGCCCTTTTTCATAGACTCTATAGAAATAAGTATTTCCTACCACTAAACTTCCATACAATGCTTTTTCAAAACTACTTGAATAATTATCAAAACATTGGAGCAAGTTGCCATTACAAGCGTCGTACAGCTCTACTACCAAGTCATTTGAACTGGTTAAAGAATTAGCATAAACCATATCATTCTTAGTGGTGGCGACAAATTTATACCATGTGTCATCATCCGCTATTCCACTGCAAGCTTGTACTGCTGTCCCGTTAGAAGTGACATCTATTTCATACCAATCATTCTGTCCAAACACTTTTACTGCTACACTAACAGCTCCGCTGCACACATCATTTTCTAATCCATTCGACTCCCCTGAATTTAGGACAACAGATTGAGTACATGTCGCAATATTATCATATTCATCCATCACCGTCCAAATGATAGTAGTAGTACCTAATGGATACACTCCAGATGCGTCCCCAGTTTGGTTTATACTATTGGTGACCGAAGCTACACCACAATTATCTTCTGTTACTGGTATCGAAACCTGAACGTTTACAGGCCCAATAACATTATCTAGGACAATATTATTTCCACAAGATATTACAGGATTAATTTCGTCTGTTATGGTAATTGTCTGAGTATACGAAATGGTATTATCACAATTATCTGTTGCTATCCAAATTCGAGTAATTTGATGCCCTATTTTATCATCTGAATAAACCACAATCACCTCTTGATCGGCACAAGTACTAGAGGCTGATGCTTGTCCAGTAATGGAAGGCAACTCTTCTTGACTGCAGTTAATCGTAGTATTCATGGGTATATTCACCCATTGAATTTCTTGCGTTCCAACACAAAATTCATGACTAACAGAATTACCAAAATTGGCACTACCCATTACAAATTGCTGCACACCGTCTATGAGAAAACTATAATCACCATTTACTCCACAACTATTGTAAGCAGTACCATTCATCCCATCCCCGTAGGTATCCTCCACCGTTAGAGTATAACACCCCGGAGTAAGACAAAACTCATAATTATTATTTTGTGTATTAGAAAGGCTATTGGTTGATACTTCCTCAATCACAACCCCATTTGCATCTTTCAGATTCCAAGATGTTTCGGAAGCATAACAGTCTGTCAATAGCGAAAACTCTCCTAAAGAACCATTACTATTCACCACAAAGTTTTTTTCCAAAACATTGTTTGTTGCGTCCTCATCAGGCGTTCCATTAGGCATTTTAATGTTCACATTCACTTTAGTATCTCCGGCTGACACGGATACATTATCCACATTTATAATCACTGAACTTCCTATGCTCAGTGCCCCTTGCCAGTCATAGATTATAGGATTACCGTTTCCTACGGCATACTCCACTTGTAGGGAATTTACCATATTCAACCCAAGGTTTCTCACCTTAACTTCAAGATTGATAGTAGATCCACAGACATTGACATTGGGTGAAATAATTTCAACCAATTGGACGTCATCATCAAATACATCTACCCCAAACATTGGAGACTTCCATACCCCTCTACCAAAAGTGCCAATATAGATCTCTTTCTCTCCTTCATTAATTTCGATATCTTTGACGATAACATTCGGTAAATTTTGGTCAAAATTGAACCATTCTTGACTGTCCTTTGCTTTATAGTACACACCAAAGTCAGTCCCCACATACAATCCCTCAGTAATAGGATCATACTTAAGAACATGTACTGGTTCATTGGGTAAATTTTCAGAAATATTACTCCACAAAACACCATCATCCGCGGTTGCAAACACTTTATTTCCTGGAGAAAGGCCACCTAGAGTCACCCACACTATTTGATGATTCGTTGGATGAACATCGATAGAAGTAATATTCCCATTAAGCGTTCCTGTTATGTTTAACCATGACACCCCGTTATCTATAGACTTATACAAGTTTTCGCCAACTGCAACAAATATGACATCAGAGTCAGGCTTAAACATTCTTATTTTACTAATCTTACCGGGAAAAACAAATGTGGAAATCTTCTTCCATCCATTGTTAAAATCATATTCAAACAAATCTTCATAGCCAGCGATCAACCTACCACCATTTGGATCCATTTCCATAGGGGTCACCCATCTTCCTTTTTCAACTCCTTCAGGCTTGCCAAGACTAACTATACCATCTCCACCGTTCTCAGATTTGTAAAGTCCTCCATATTGGATCATACCAAAAATATTATTAGAATTTTGAGGATCAATACCGCTTTCCATGCCGTCGGCTCCCACGTAATTTTTCCAAATATTATCCTTCCTAACATAAGATCCATTATCTTGTAATCCACCGGCGATGGTATTGTCCTGGCTTGTGATATCAATAGTATAGTATTGACCAATGGCAAGACCTGCTGATAAGTCAGTGAAAGTTGTCCCATTATCCAAAGAACGATAGATTCCACCATCAGAACCACAATACAATTCATTGCCATCAAAATTTAAAAAATGAATATCTGCGTGCGTATAAGCAGCGGAGCTCGGTGCACTCCATGAATTTAATCTCGAAAATGTAACACCACTATCTTGGGTTCTCCAAATATTAATCAAACCCGTGACTACAATATTTTCATCTATTGGTGAAACTGCTATAGCCATATCATACCATGCTTGATCAGAGTTGTCAAAAATATCGGTAGTGTTGTTTTTTAGTATAAAATTCCTTCCTGAATCTGTTGATTTAAAAAGCCCTTGAAATGCCCCATCATCACTACTAGCGCTTAGCACATACACTACAGAAGAATTTGCTGGAGTAACAGCCAACACCATTCTAGTAGAGGTTTCGGGCAATCCATTTGCCTCGTGGAAACTTTCTACTTGGTCTGTTGAATAATAAAATTTGTTTCTTGTCAGCAAATACAATGAATTAGAATCTCCTGGGTTTATTGAGAGGTCCTTAATATTTAAAATCGACTTTCTCACCCAAGTACTTCCTTGATCCATTGACTTAAACAATCCCTTTCGAGCTGCCACCCAAATAGTATTACTATTGTTTGGGTCAATTATTACTCTCGTAATCTTCCCCATATCGGGACCTACCATATCCCAGGTAGTGCCTCCATTTCTTGACATAACCACACCGATAGAAGATGTATAACCACCATCTTTGTCACCGGTACCAAGGTATATCACTTGCGAGTCGTTCGGATCGATCGCTATATCCGAAACGCCTATTGCGGAAAGAAAATCACTAATTGGCGTCCATGAACTTCCATTGTCTTTACTTCTCCACAGTCCACCCGCTGGAGCACCAACATACAAAGTATTCGAATCATTTGGGTCTTTTCTAACCACATTTACTCTACCTGTTCCAGAGCTCCATGAACCAGTTGTGGTATGATTAAATGGCCCTAGATTCACCCAGTTCCCATTTTCATTGGCTTTGTTTTGAAGGCTATTCCATTTCAACTTATACGATTTGTATAAATTAGGAAACGATCCATCAGGCATCAATCTGTTTTCCCAATAATTCTCCCATCGGTAGTACTGTTTCCACCCATGCCCTTTCTGATAGGATTTATTTGAGTTTTGACTTTCAAATGCTTTCTGTACATCCTTTAACTTTACGTCAGGATCTAACATATAGTCCTCCCATGAAGTTTGTGCATTCAAACTTGCAAAGAATAACATGGCAATAATAATAGCTGAAAATTTTCTCATTCTTATATTCATTAGTACAAGTCATACGAGAATACAAAGAAAAAGTTACAGCAAACAACGAATTAAAACGCTGAATATCAATACATATCTTATTGCCTAGGAAAATCGTCGAGAACGAAAATACGCTACCACAGAAACAACAACGAAAAGAATAACAGTTGGCAAAACGAAGCTCGGTACAGGTGGTGCCGTACCCCCTGCGTATGAATGAAGTCCAGACAGGTAATAATTCACTCCAAAAAATGTCATTAGTACAGTACCATACGCATACAAGGAAGTCACATTAAACAGATATTTTCCTCTCCAACCTGGAACAAGTCTAAGGTGAAGTACAATAACGTAGGTCATTACAACAACGAGGGCCCATGTTTCCTTTGGATCCCATCCCCAATACCTCCCCCACGATTCATTTGCCCAGACACCACCGAGAAAAGTACCTATGGCAGCGGCAAAGACACCGATGGTCATAGTCATCTCACTGATATATGTAAGCTCATCAATAGCGTCGCCAAGTTTTTCTTTATTCTTTTCAGTTCTAAAAACCATTAAGATCAAGTTATTCAGTCCCAAAATTGCAGCTAATCCCAAAAATGAGTAACTCGAAGTGATTATTGCTACATGAATGGTCAACCAATAGGACTTAAGCACAGGTTGCAGGTTTGTGATTTCGGGATTTAACCAATTGAGCCACGCCACGAAAAGGGTCATCCCTGCAAGAATAGCAGTAGCCGCCATAGTAATTCGGGATGATTTCACAAATAGAAAACCTGCAAAAATAGTTCCCCACGCGATGTACGTCAACGCTTCATAAGCATTACTCCAGGGAGCATGTCCAGATATTTTCCACCGAATCCCTAATCCGATACCATGAAACACAAATGTGGCTGCCAATATAATAATCAAACCCCATTGTATGATTCCAATCAATCTATGCCTATAAAATATATCTAGAAAAGAGAAGAAAAGCAGTAGAAATCCTACCAATAGATATAAGCCCATAGAACGATTAAAGAAGTTATACTTGTTATAGGTCAATTCAAGGTTTATTATTTCAGGCGCTGGCAATACATGGTGCCCAAATTTCACTTGATAATCTGCTATAAACCCTAAAGTTTTGTCTGCACCTTTCCAATCATTTGCATCAAATGACTCTTGTACAGTGCTCATATAGAGCGGCATAATATGCTTTACAAACAACTGGGTCGTATCACTAAATTCATCTGCTTGCGAATTACTATACCAACCACCATCCGGATTATCAGGGTGTGGAAACAATTTAAAAATAGCTCCTTCCTCAAAGATTAGAAATGCCACATTGATACGTTCATCAAGTTTTATCAGCTCCTTGTCGTACATCGTACGTTCAGCCATTGGCTTTCGATTAGCCGCTTTAACTTTTTCCGCTAGTATATATCCGACTTTATCGTCAAACATCTGCTCGAAGGAGACATAATACATATCTGACATACCTATTTTTTCAACCTCTGCATCAAATTCTTCCGCCAAAACTGGGTGTTCTAATTTTATTATTTTTTGACCTTGCCAATACGCTCTATCGTATATCATTCCAAAAATAAATTGCGACGCTGTCAATCCTTTATACTTTTTGGAGGAAGTGATTTTTCTAGCCAATTGGGATGTATAGCTTTGGATAGGCATGAATCGACCATCACTACCTTGCACTATAAGTTTATCAAACTTCTGGATATGCTCTAATGGTATCTCTATTCTTTCTTGATCTACTGCCAAGGTTGGAACAGAAACAATAAGAACTAATATCATTGCTAAAGATTTAAGTCTTTTGGCTTTTAGTTTTGCAAGTTTTTTTCTTAGTGAATTAAACCTAGTATTTCGCCCAATAAAAGTTAATATCATACCTAAAGCGAGCAAAACATACCCTATGTAAGTAATTACAGTCCCTGCCAAATCATGATTTACCGATAGGACTGTTCCTTTCATATCCTCATCATACGAAGATTGAAAGAACCTATACCCGCCATAATCCAATACGTGATTCATGTAGATTCGATGGTTTTCGGAGATATTTTTAGACTCATCAATAAGAGTTACTTCACTAGCATAGGACGAGGGACTAGAAGTACCCGGATAGGTTTCCAATTGAAATTCATTGAGTTTCAAAGAAAATGGCAAAGGGTAAAACTTAGCTCCATAACTACCCATAAAATTAAGTCCATTGATAGTAGTCATTGTTTTTGGAGAGACGTATCCTTGACCACCTGGCAGAAATAGAATTTTCTCTTCACTCCCAGAGCTTACAGCAACTTTAAGAACATCCTCTCCCGTTGCTTTATCTTTTTCCATTGCTACTTTACGCAATTCTCCATTAGTAAATTTGGTCTTGTAAACAATTCTTGTATCCCCAATCACGTATAATCTACGCTGTTCGAAAGGTTGTAGGCTGTCTCTTGTAATCATCCCTTGACTTTGATCATCCATTTTGAGATAATTCATATCATAGGGAGAAAGCACCATAAGTCCATTCTCACTTGATTTGATCTTAATCGCCATTGAGCTCGTTTCAACCGCGTCATAAGATATTGGGAATGGACCAAACATCTGTGTCTCACCCTTGGCTAAGAACACAGACTTTCGTCCATTTTTACCCACAGTTACTAGTTCGATAATATCCTTTCCATTATCCACCTCTACCACCGAATCCACAGCATTAGTTAGAAAATCTAAATACTTTATGTTTATTTTTTTACCCTGAAATTCTAGATCATAGTCAAAATGATCATTTCGATAACCGTTCATCAAAACAGGTTTGTCGATAACCAACTGCTTCACTTTATCGTCAAGTCTGAATTGAATAAAAGTCCTTTGTGATACCATCCTATCTTCTGATTGCCCCTCTTTGATATGCATTGACCCTTCAAAGCCATAGTATCTTGTAACACCGGCGCCTATCACAATAACAATCCAAGCTACATGAAAAAGGAAAACGGGTAGTTTTTTCTTTCGATACAACTTATATTTCACAATACTCCCGACAAGATTGACTCCAAGCAACAGGATCACTAACTCGAACCAATGGGTATTGTAAATCAACATTTTGGAAGCAGGTGTTCCATAATCATTCTCGATAAAAGTTGCTAATCCAATGGAGAATGTAAATACAAACAACAATAAAGCCAACGTCCTGCTTGAGAAGATTATTTTCTTAATAAGTTCTAGCATAATGCAAATATAAATGGTGTGCAAATATAGTGTTTAATCTGGTTTACTTATCACAAATATTAACGCATATTTTTACATACCTTAGCCCCATAATAAAGCTATGTCAGGATTAAAAATAGTCATCGTAGGAACGGGTAATGTTGCCCATCAAATGGGCAGGAAGATTGCCAAAAGCGACCATAAATTAGTGGCTGTAATGGGTAGGACCCGAAAAAATGCACAAGAATTATCTGACATTCTTAACTGCCCGTATCACTCCCCAGTCACACTTCATAAGGATCCTGTGGACATTTATCTTATTGCGGTAAAGGACGAGGCCATTGAAGAAGTGTCTAAAGTTCTTAGAAATACAAACGCTATTCAAATTCATATGTCAGGGTGCACCAATATGGGAGTTTTGCAGAGCAAGCATCGAGGAATTATCTGGCCCTTATATAGTATTCGAAAAGAGTATGACATTGATTGGTCAAAGATTCCATTAATTATTGAATCATCTGATATTTACGCAAGCAAGAAGGTGAAATCATTGTGTGAAGCACTTGGTGGAAAAACTTATGAGCTGAATAGCGAGCAAAGAGCCCACGCCCACCTTTTGGCTGTTTTTATCAATAATTTTAGCAAGCATTTTTTCTCTTTGATAAAAAAGCATCAGACCGCTTTCGGCATTGACCCAAGCATATATGATGAGATACTCGGCAAAACCTTTGAGAAAATCAAAAGTGGAGAAGGCTTAAAGAAAAGCTTGACGGGGCCTGCTCGAAGAAACGATAAGGATATCATTAAGAAACACTTAAGCCTTCTTGAAGACGACGACCCAATGAAAGAATTGTACCAAACCTTTACAAAATCAATATTAGAGACCTATTATGGAGATGAATTACAAGGAGATACTGAATAGAATAGACACGCTGATATTTGATGTGGACGGTGTCTTTACGGACGGGACAGCCATTCTCATTGAAGGGCAGCAACCTTTACGGACTGTACATGCGAGGGACACCTATGCCATTCAACTGGCTGTAAAAAAAGGGTATCGAGTAGTGATAATTACTGGTGGGTCGGCGGAAGAGGTCCGATATCGATTTGAGACATTAGGGGTCAAGGATATATTTTTGAAAAGCCGAGATAAAGTGAAGGTCTATGATAAGTATTGTGAAACTCATGGGTTAGATGGCACCACCATTTTGTACATGGGCGATGATATACCGGACTATAACGTAATGAAAAAAGTAGCATTGCCATGCTGCCCTTCGGATGCGGTGACGGAAATAAAAAGTGTTTCAAAATACATTTCACATATCAACGGTGGCAAGGGTTGTGTTCGAGAAATAATTGAACAGGTGATGCGTGTTAAGGGGGAATGGTTTGATGCGGATGCCCATGTTTGGTAGGATGTGTGTTTCGGGTTGATTTAAACTATTCTTCCGATGGATGTTTTTCACATTTTTTAATAATTCATTCTTTTGATCTAAGAGAATAAAGGTAGATATTCAATTACCTTTGCATTATGTTGAAATCTCTCAGAGACTTTTCTGTTATATTTAAGAAACTTGGACTTGTCGTTATCATCTATTCGATATGTCGGCTTGCTTTTTACTTATTCAACAAGCAGTATTTCGATTCGGAAGGGCTTGCAATAGCTTTTCTAGGGGGTATTCGATTTGACCTTGTGGCTATCGCTTATATCAATTTGGCCTTTGTCTTTTTAAGTTTACTACCATTTTCTTTTACAAAAAGCAGTAAATACATAAACGCACTTCACTGGTTGTTTATTATCAGCAATGCGGCAGGTATTTTATTCAATTGTATAGATATTGAGTATTTCAAATTCACGCTGAAAAGATCCACATTTGATCTATTCACATTGATGGGTACTGGGGATGATTTGAAAAATCTAGTCCCACAATTTCTTAAAGATTATTGGTATCTTTTATTGCTCTTTGCCTTATTGATTTTTCTTTTGCATCGATGGTCTATAAAACTATCCTTTGGAGGAAGCCCACTAGACCGAAGAAAAAAAGACTTTCTTCCAAGGTCTGTAATATTCTTTTTTGCTATCGGATTAATGGTTTTAATGGGTAGAGGAGGTTTTCAATTACGCCCTCTCGCCCTGATTCATGCCACAGAATATGGCAAGATAGATAAGATGCCATTGGTTTTAAATACACCTTTCAGCATCATACGGTCTTATGGCGCTGATTACTTGACTCCGAAAGAATACTACCAGTCACCCGAAGAATCAAGAGCCTTTTTTGATGCTAAAAAAGCCTATGGCAACGAAGGACGATCAAAAGACAATGTGGTGATTATATTATTGGAAAGTTTTTCATCCGAGTTTTTAAACTGCAAAGGGGATGACGGGGAGTATCTCACGCCATTTATGGATTCTTTAAGGCTTCAATCTGTGCGATTTGAAAGGGCTTATGCCAATGGTAAAAAATCTGTAGAGGGTGTGCCATCGGTATGCAGCAGCCTACCGTCCTTGATGACCAATCCGTACATCTTCTCGCCCTACTCTGCCAATAATGTAAATAGCCTGGCATCAATACTTGGCAAAGAAGGTTATGGCACATCGTTTTTTCATGGTGGAAACAATGGCACTATGGGCTTTGATGCTTTTGCCAAAAGCAGTGGGTTTGACAACTACTATGGCAAAGATGAGTATCCACTAGAAGGGCATGATGACGGCACATGGGGCATCTTTGACGAAGAGTATTTTCAGTATTTTAGTGGAATGTTGGACAAAAAAGAACAACCATTTTTCTCTCTAGTTTTTAGTCTTACCTCCCACCATCCGTTCAAGGTTCCGGAAAGATATGAAAGTCGTTTTTCTAAATCAAAAAACAAATATGCGCAAGTAATACAATATACAGATTATTCATTAAAACGGTTTTTTGAAGATGCAAAAAAAAAGGATTGGTATGATAATACTCTATTTATCATCACCGCAGACCACACTGCTCAATCCTCCGATGAATATTACAGGAATCGCGAGGGGATGTTCAGAATTCCGTTAATCATTTATCATCCAACGAAGTTATCCCCCATAAAGAGTCGCATGATTGCCCAACAGGTGGACATACTACCTTCCGTAATAGATTTTCTTGGCGTGGAAAAGGAAATAATCACCTTTGGCAAGAGTCTTTTTAGAAACCAAGAAAATTATTGTGTGCAATATCTCAATGGCATTTACCAAATTCAAAATGAAAAATACCATCTAGCATTTAATGGAGAAAAGACAGTTTCTATATACAATTTAAAGAACGACTCTTTGCTTAAATCCAATTTAGTAGATTCATTAAGTGCACCAAAATTCGACTTATTAGAGCGTCGATTGAAAGCGGTAATTCAAGAATATACTTCAAGAATGATAAATAATAAACTCACTGCGGAATGAAAAAAAAGCTCAGATTTATCATCAATCCGTTTTCAGGAATAGGTCAAAAGAAAGTCGTACCTCAATTGCTTGATGAAATTTTGGACAAAGAGTTATATACGTGGGATGTTGTACACACCGAGCATCCTCGGCACGCAATAGAAATAAGTCAGGATGCGGTAGACAATACGTATGATGCCGTGATAGCTGTAGGAGGTGATGGTTCTATCAATGAGATCGCTCGCCCTTTAATTCATAGCAATACTGCGATGGGAATAATACCTAGTGGCTCCGGCAATGGCGTTGCTAGAAGTTTGGAAATTCCCTTAAATCTTAAAGAGGCTATTCTAAGAATTTCCAAGTTCAACGTTACGACTATTGATACAGGTCTACTAAATGGACATCCATTTATTGGGGTCGCTGGCATTGGCTTTGATGCATTGATAAGTCATGAATTTGCCAATAGAAAATTACGAGGGAAATTCTCATACGGACTTGTTATTCTAAAAAAAATGAATTCGTTTGTTCCTATGCATGTCGTTATCGATGGCGCTATACGACATGAGACTTCTAAAGCTGTCGTACTCGCATTTGCCAATACCAGTCAATATGGCAACAATGCTTACATCGCTCCCACGGCTGACCCAAAAGATGGAAGGTTAAAGCTGAGCATTATTGAAAAATTCAATACCATAGAATTTGTGGATATTACTCAAAAGATATTTCGAAAAAAGATATTGGACTCGCAGAAAGTAACCTCGATAGAATTTGAAAAAATAGTAGTGACCCATGACAGCAAATATGCCCATATAGATGGAGAGCCTATAGAAGTTCCAAAAGAGATTACGGTTCAGGTTGTTCCTCTTTCGTTAAAAATTATCGTTTAGTATTAACTATTCGGTAATTACAATATAAATTCCCCTTCTTATTCACCATTAATTCATTAAGCATTCCATTGCTTTCAAAATGCAGCATTATGCTCCTCTGGTCTTTATAGAACAATATCCAATCGGCAAGATCATTATTCAAGACATGGCCATTGACAGCAATAATTTTGTCACCTACGCTTAACCCCTTATTATAAGCATCTGACTGCGGATGTATTTTTGCAATCACGGATGAATTTGGTTCAGCTATTAAGCCATACAAAGCTTTTTCAACATCGGATTCATCTATAAGTAATTTCCAACGCATTTTTTTCAAAGCGGCATTGAATTTTGAATCATAGCTCACCGCCTTCTTATGAAAATTATCAAACAAATCGTCTAAAGGCTTTCCATGAACTTTTTGCACTATACTCCAAAAGTCTTTTTCGAGATAACCATTGTTAGACCCACCAAAGCTTTTGTACATCTCCTTCATCACTGTATCCAGACTTTTTTTATTTTTGGAATTCCTCAATAATTCTACATCCAATATAAAGGCCAGAAGTGCCCCCTCCGTATAAATGGACACTTTACGACCAGGTATTCCTGCCACGTAGCCATCGAGCCAAGTGTCAAAAGAAGAGTCTCTAACGGAGTGATTGAATCTTCCTTCGTTCCACATATGCCGCTGGTACTGGGCTACTAATTTATCTCTAAACCAAGCTTCACTCCTTACGCCAGCCTTCCAAAGCATCTTATCGCCCATATATGTGGTGATGCCTTCAATGATGTATCCAATCCTATTATAATTTTCTTTGGAAAAATCGTAAGGAGAGAATTCGGCGGGTTTAATATTTTTGACATTCCATGTATGGTATAGTTCATGGGAACATATGCCTAAAAAGCGGTCGTATAGTACTGGTGACATGAGTTTATAACCTGGCCCAAGAGCTATCACTGTGCTACGCTCATGTTCTACCCCATGATATGCTGGATAGCTTGGCATCTGAACAAGAAACCAGTATTCTTTTACTGGAAAACCCCCAAAACACTGTATTTGTTTTTGAGTAAACTGTTTGAAATCTTTTAGGATGGTATCCCAATCAGGTTTTATAGCCCCTTGAAATACGATATGAAATTTCACTCCCTTGACTTCGTACGTTTTCTTTTCCCATGATGAGGAGGCGATGAGGGGACTGTCGAATAGTTCCCAATGATCTTTGGCTAATAAGGTGGTCTTAGTCCTTTTTTTCAAAGAGCAGACCAAGCTATAATCTTTCGGCAAACTAAAATCAATCGAATAAGAACACTTTGTTGCCTCTGGCTTATAACAAAAACAATTGACAGGGTTAATATACAACTGTTCCTCATTGAGAAATGTTGAGCCTGCATTCAATTCATTTGCGTAGTACTGGTAACGAACGATTATTTTCGTTTTGTTTTTGGAATGTATTAGCCATTGACTGTGACCAATCTTCTCATATATTACGGATTTTCCATTTTTGTCATTTACCTGAAAGTTACGAATGTTTTTTGCGAAATAACCCAACTCATACCGACCAGGCCTCCACGTTGGTAATTGAAGTAGCAATTGATCGTTCTGTTCTACTTCGGATTCAAACTCAAACTGAATAAAATGTTGAGAGGGGTTTTGAATAGATACTTTATAGTACATATAATTTGTTTAATATTTTTTTTTAATTAGTGTATTGTTCTCTAATTCCTCAGGATTATACCCACCAGTACTAATAACGAACAACCCAAGAAATGATAACACAGCATTGTAGATGATAATCTCAAAACCAAATTTATATTCTCCAAATATCCCAGGCATATCTGTTTCAACCCCTGGAGAACCTGCCGAATAATACCATAGATATCCGATAATTATTGGTGCAAGGATCATTACAATCCATACAAGATTATCCTTTAGTTTTCTTTTGGTAAGAATGCCGAAAAAGAAAAGTCCAATGAGGGGACCATACGTGAATCCAGCAAATTTCATAAGAAGTCCTATGGCAGCTGTAGTGGTAGTGTATTTTAAAATAATTACTACTAGGATGATTAAAAGAGAAACTAGTATGTGTGTTATGATTCGAGTACTTTTTGCTTTGGATTCCTCCATTTTTTCTACCCCTAAGAAATCTACTGATATGGATGTCGTCAAGGATGCCAATGCTGAATCGGCACTACTATAAGCCGCTGCTATAAGTCCTAATATGAAAAGAACACCGGCGACTTTACCGAGTCCACCTTCCATTGCTATTGTCGGAAAGAGCATGTCAGAACTTACTCCCGCTCCGATACCGGTAGCAGTACTATACATATAAAGCAAGGCACCTAAACCGAGGAAAATCAAATTCACAGGAACTAAAACCGCAGCAAAAGCAACCATGTTCATTTTTGCTTCTTTGGCATTTTTACAACTCAAGTTTTTTTGCATCATATCTTGATCGAGACCAGTCATACCTATTGTGATGAATACGCCACCAAGGAAGTGTTTTAGGAAATGATTGCTGCTCATTATATCTTCAAAAAAGAATATTTTGGAATAGGGAGAATCTGCTATGGATTTGATAACACCTCCGGATTCTGATAGATTGAGGTTTTTGGAAATAAGCCATACGGTGAGTCCGACCGAGGTGAGCATGAATAAAGTCTGGAGGGTATCCGTCCAAATAATTGTTTTAATTCCGCCCTTGAAAGTATAAAACCATATTAGAAGTACTGAGATGACGACAGTCACTTCAAACGGTACATTCCAGTCATCAAAAATTATTACTTGCAATGCTTTAGCGACCAAAAGTAATCTGACGGAAGCGCCAAGAGTACGGGAAGCGAGAAAAAAGAAGGCACCTGTCTTGTGAGAAACTTTACCGAAACGTTGTTCCAAATAAGTGTAGATGGAGGTGAGATTCATCTTATAATAAATGGGCATAAGCACGAAAGCCACAATAAGATAACCGAAGAAATAACCAAATACAGCTTGCATATAGCTAAACTGATTGAGTTCATTCCCTACCCATCCTGGTACAGAAATAAAGGTCACACCGCTTAATGATGCGCCAATCATTCCGAAAGCTACCGCATACCAAGGCGATTTTTTGTCTCCTAGAAAAAATGAATTATTATCGGCTCCTCTGGATGTAAGAAAAGAAATAAGCATAAGAAACAAGAAGTAGCCTGCAATATAAAATGTAATCTCTAAAGGAGTCATAGTTATTTTTGTTTTAAAGAAAGTATAAATACAAAACCCTATCAACGATATAGCGAATAATAATCAACGTAGTTTTTGTAAAAAGTCGTGAGTAACAACACGTTTATGAATAAGCTTGAAAAAAACATGAATTATCAACAAAGCAGGGGGAGATAAAATTGATATACTGATGATAAGTTTATCCCTTTTTATTGAACTTAGCAATAAAAAACAATCTATGGTGAAGTACAAGAAGAAGGATGCCTTATTATATCATTCAGAAGGCAGAGCGGGTAAGATCGAGGTTGTTCCTAGCAAGCCCACATCCACTCATACGGACTTGTCATTGGCATATTCTCCAGGTGTTGCCGAGCCCTGTTTGGAAATCGCCAAGTGCAAAGAGGATGTCTATAAATATACAGCCAAAGGAAATCTTGTCGGTGTAATCAGCAATGGAACGGCGGTATTGGGTCTTGGTGACATAGGCCCGGAAGCTAGCAAACCGGTAATGGAAGGAAAAGGTGTGTTGTTTAAAATATTTGCGGATATTGATGTATTTGACATTGAAGTAGATGCTACGGATGTCGATAGTTTTGTGAATACTGTCAAGGCGATAGCGCCCACTTTTGGTGGTATCAACTTAGAGGATATCTCCGCACCAGCTGCGTTTGAAATCGAAGAACGCTTAAAAAAAGAACTTGATATTCCGGTGATGCATGATGACCAGCATGGCACTGCTATTATATCAAGTGCAGCCTTACTGAACGCTCTTGAGATTACTGGCAAGAAGATTGGCGAAGTCCGAGTAGTTGTTAGCGGCGCTGGTGCAGCGGCACAATCTTGTATTCAGCTATTTAAAAAACTTGGACTCAAACAAAAGAACCTCTCCGTATTTGACAGTAAAGGATTGATTCATACTTCGAGAGAGGGGTTAACGAAAAGAAAAAAAGCTATCGCATCAAAAATCAATTATAAAGACTTGAAACATGCCATGAAAGATGCTGATGTTTTTCTCGGGCTTTCGGTAGCAGGAATAGTCACTAAAAGCATGATAAAAGGAATGGCGAAGGATCCAATAGTTTTTGCCTTGGCAAATCCAAATCCTGAGATTCCCTATAAAGATGCAATAGAGACCCGGAAAGATATAATAATGGCTACTGGTCGTAGTGATCATCCTAATCAAGTAAATAATGTCCTTGGATTTCCTTATATTTTCAGAGGAGCATTAGATGTACGAGCCACTGCTATCAATGATGAGATGAAACTTGCGGCCGTAAAAGCAATTGCTGAATTAGCAAAAGAGCCAGTGCCCGAAGAGGTGAATCAAGCGTATGACAGTAAAAACATTGTCTTTGGAAGAGAGATGATAATCCCAAAGCCATTAGACTATCGGCTTTTAGAATATATCTCTATCGCTGTGGCCAAAGCAGCCATTAAGAGTGGTGTCGCCAAAAAACCTATTACAGACTGGGATGGCTACAAGCTTGAATTGAACAAAAGATTAGGTAATGACAGTAGTCTCGTGAGGCGTATTGCCCAGCGTGCACAATCAAAAAGAAAAAGAATTGTATTCGCTGAAGCAGAGAATTACAAAATATTAAAAGCAGCTGAAGTAGCCTCTATGGAAGGTACTGCTTACCCAATATTGCTTGGGGATAAAGAAGTAATTCAGAAAATGATTGATGATAATAATTTAGAGATTCATGAATATGAAATCATCAATAATAGAGACAATTCGAATAAAAAAAATCGGGATCAGTTTGGCGAGATTCTTTTTGAAAAAAGAAAAAGAAGGGGGGTGTCCCTCTTTGAAGCGAGAAAGCTAATGCGAGACAGAAATTATTACGGACCGATGCTTGTAGAAACGGGATATGCAGATGCTTTCATCTCTGGACTTACAAGAAATTATGGTCATATAATCAAACCTGTATTGCAGATTATAGGAATGTCAAACAAATCAAGTCTGGTGGCTGGGATGTATATTATCCAGACTAAAAAAGGACCTTTCTTTTTTGCGGATACCACAATGATTGAAGACCCAACTGCTGAAGAGCTAGTGGAAATAGCCCTTTTGACCTCTAGGGTTGTTAAAGAATTTGGTATTACTCCAAATATTGCGCTCCTCTCCTACTCCAATTTTGGGTCAGCCGAGGGCAAGGATGCCAGTAAAGTGAGAAAAGCTGTGAAAATATTACACACAGAGCACCCAAACATTGTAGTGGATGGAGACATCCAAGCAAATGTTGCACTGAATAATGAGCTACGATCTCGTCTATTTCCATTTTCAGAATTGGTAGATAAGAAAGTTAATGTGTTAATATTCCCAAATCTTGCTGCGGGAAATATCGCCTACAAACTGATGCAGGAGATGGGCGGAAAAGAAACTATTGGACCAATACTTATGGGTCTTAAAAAACCATTCCACGTATTGCAGATGGGCTCAACTGTTCGAGACATTGTGAATATGATTCGAATTGCGGTGGTTGATGCTCAATTGCAAAAAAAGAGATAACGGAATCCTAGAATGAAAACAGTAAGTTTATTTTTCTTTTCAAGAATTAAAAAACAACTTATCGTCGTTGTGGCTTTACTAATTTCCTTTTCTGCTTTTTCTCAAAACCTTCTTGAACAGAAATTAGACTTTATTGTTGAAGATTTGAGTATTGTTGAGACACTCTATATATTGAGTGAAGCCACGGAAATAGAAATAAGTTTTGACCCTAGCCTTTTGGATCCAAATAAAATCATTTCCCTTCATGAGATTGATGTTTCTATATCCCACATTCTAGACAAATGTCTGAAGGGGCAAGAGGTAGAATATATTGCTGACGGAGACAAGATAGTGGTTCGGTCGAAATCTTTTGCCCCCTACTCGACATGCGGTTTCGTCGCTGACTCTAATACGGATGAGGGGTTGGTCGGTGCTGTGGTGGAAAACAAAATCACCGGACAGAAAGTAATTACTAATCGTTATGGCTATTTCAGTATAGATGTGA
The DNA here is from genome assembly GCA_024279715.1 of Bacteroidota bacterium. Classification (GTDB taxonomy): domain Bacteria; phylum Bacteroidota; class Bacteroidia; order Flavobacteriales_D; family JABDKJ01; genus JAJRRH01. The sequence goes on along the minus strand of JAJRRH010000037.1, from coordinate 4,467 downwards.
ATGACGCCTCCACTACATTTCTTATAAAAAAGGAAGGCTATCAAACGCAAGAATCGAGAATACATCAGACCAAAGGTTTTTTGAAACTATTACTTCCTTCCATAACTCACTCAGATACATTATCAAACGATAAAACAGACACTATTACCAATAACTATCCTAGAAAAATAGTAGATTCAGAATGGCGAGATCATCTTTTGTTCTTACAATACGGCATTCAAAACACATCAGCAAATGACGGCGCTCATGCTATTCAAAACTGGGGCGGGCAAGACGACCAGAATGTGGTTTATATGGATGGCGTAAAAGTATTACAACCATACCATGCATTACGTCAATGGTCTATATTCGATAGGTCATTAATAAAGTCTTTTATACAACAACAGGAATATATTTCTTCTCGCTATGCCGGGAATCTCTCTTCTATTATTGACTTGACCATGCGTGAAGGCAGCACAAAAAATTCAAGTTTCGACATTGGCCTCAACAACTTTAATGGTAAATTCACAGCAGACATCCCTATTATAAGAAACAAGGTCGGCGTACTTTTTTCCTACAAAGGAAATTATCAAGATCCATGGCGACAGGGTTGGTATAAAAGCAATGCTACCCTTGACAATACCTCCATTCAACATGATTACAAAGACATTTACGCAAAGGTGTTTTTTAATATCAAAAAACGTCATCGCGTTGAATTAATTAACTTTCACCAGAAAGACCGTCTTACAGGAATTTTAGAGTATGACTCTATTATACAATATACCACACCTATTCCTGCTACCTTTGAACATTCTTATAAAAACAAAAACCGAACGTCAATAAATCAAAACATTACTGCTTTGTCATGGCGCTATGTGGCAAAACAAAAGCTGATTTTTAAAACCACCTTTTCCTATAGCATCGCCTTTAATGAAAATAATTCTATCGTGAATGGCATTCAACAAACCAATACACCGTTATCATTTCTGTATCAATCTAGAAAAAGTTTTAAGTCCAATTTGTCAGACCAATTAGAAGGCTTGGTAGTATTTGATTATTATCAGAGCAAATATCAACGTTTGAAATTTGGGGGTCAGGTGGATTTAAGATCCATATCTTCGTATTGGCGTATCAGAAATAAACCACTAAGTGAGATACCTAATGACACATTGCAAGCTACATATACTGGTGACGCATCCAACACAAAAGAAATTAGATTTTTCGTGGAAGACAATTTGCAGTTTAAAAAATGGAACGTTAATCTGGGACTTAGCATTAGCGGATTTGAGACCAAAGAAATAAATTTTTTCAGTGTCGAACCTCGATTAAATTTAAAATACGAATTGAAAGATGATGCTAGTTTATTTTTATCCTATCTAAGAAACAAACAACCTATTCAACGTATATCTGTTGGCAACATAGCTCTATCTTCAGATTTTGCTGTTGCTTCAAATTTCAATCGACCTCCTCCTACTTCTAGCCAAATGACAGCTGGCTATGTACTAAAATTCAACAACAAATTAAAAGGGGGGATCACTGTTTATAACAAACAAATTAGGGGAGAATCTAGATGGGCTAATCACACAATATTAAATGCAAATACTGCAAATTTCAACATGAGCAATTGGCACGGCTTTACAAAACCATTTGATGAATCTATATACGGACTACAGTGGCATGTCCAGTATGAAAAGAATAATACCGCTTTAATTATTGGTCATCAAATATCAAAATCATCACTACTACAATTAGATTCACCGCTACAACAAACTCCTGTGGAGGACTTAAAGAATAAAATAAATCTCACTTTTAGCTACACATTCAATAACAAACTACGACTTGGTTTAGACTGGCAATATGCTACTGGCTCCTTAGTCTATGATTATTCGTATCAGAATAGTTATTCGCTCTTATCATTTTATGATTGGCATAGCAGTACTACTCCAAGGACTCGTCTGGCTCCTTATCATCGCTTGGACTTGATAATAGACTATACCTCTATGAAAAGCAAAACCAGTCATACATTTTATATAAAAGTTAGAAATGCGTACAACCGACGGAATGAAATCGCAAGTTATTCGGGCTATACGGATGGAAATGATGATACATTGTACATTATTCATGGTCAGTCAATATACCCTTTAATTGGTTTTCAGTTTTCTTGGAAAAATGACAAACAGCCTACAAAACGCCCCTTTCTTTAAGGTCTTGCAGTAATTTCTTGTTGAAAATTTCTACTCCTGATTGATTGAGATGAGAATGATCGTAGAAATTGGTTTTAGAGTCTAAATGTAAAGACCGAGAGTAGTCGATATATTCTATACCTTCTTTTTCTACGTAATCATTAATAAAAGTAGAAAATTCTGAGAACAAGGTGCTATCTGATTCTTGCGGCATAGGTTGAGAAACAAAAACAGTTTTAATATTATTGTCTTTTGTGAATTTGATTATTCTTTCAAAAGCTTCAACATCTCTTTCTTTCGGATTAAAATGTACATTTTTCACAAAATTTATTTCCGTTTTCACAGAATCCAATTTTTCGCAATATCCATTGACCACATAGTCATCGGCTTCATAAAGTGGCTCATTTGACAATTTACGCATATACCGTTGGGTCATCAAATTAACATCTTTTATACCGCAGTTCCTCTTTGCTAATTTCCAGGCGATATCATCTTGTTGTAAATTTGCAATTAAATATGCCGTTGATTCATAACCATCTGTAACAAATGTAAGAGGAAATATCTCTATGATAATCAGGTCAACCTTCTTTGGATCCACCATGTTTTTCAACAATACCTCAGTGTCAGATATTGATTGAGAACTCGAGCCTAGATTAAACATCTCCAATCCATTTTTCTTAAAAATTCTTGGGTCAAATCCACGATATGCATGCTAACTTCCCATCACAATGACATCCCGTTTTTTTGTTTCATCATAATCCCTGTATCGCGTATAGCCATTACCTCCCTCAATCACCAAATCCGTATTTAGGGAATATATAACAGGCCATTGCCTAAGTCGAACTTGGTTCAGCACGAAAAATATAGCCAGGTAAAAAGCAACTGCTATAAGGAGGAGGTAAACGCTATTTTTTATTAATTTAAACATCAAAATTGAAAATATATAAAATTAATCTTACCGAATTTTCCTGCTACAACAAGTAATGCTAGTACTAGTCCATATACTATAAGTTGTCGGTTACCGCTTAACCACTTGGGAACATCTCCACCATGAACTCTATTCATGATGGTATCTAATGAAACCATAAAGGCGATTAATAAAACATTAAAAAGAAGTTTTGTTGCGCCAAATTCCTTAAAGAAAGTAATACCTTCTCCCACTCCCAGATCTAAGGTAAGAATAGACTTGGCTATATAATAAGCATCCTGGATATTATTGGCTCTGAAGAAAATCCATGCAAAAACGGCAAGATGAAAGGTGATGAAAATATTAATCCATTTTTGGGTTTTTTTATTTTTAACGAGACCAAAGACACTTGAAATTTCAGTATTTAATCCGTCAAACAATAGTGCCGATATGAGATACACACCATGAAGGAATCCCCATACCATAAACGTCCAATTGGCACCATGCCAAAAACCACTGACGACAAATACAATCATAAGATTCAGATACCAATGCCATTTAGGCACTCTATTACCACCTAGAGGAATATAAAGGTAATCTCTAAACCATGTAGAAAGCGATATATGCCAACGTTGCCAAAATTCAGCTATAGATTTCGAAAAATAGGGCGTTTTGAAATTGTCCATAAGATTTATACCCATGACACGAGAGGCGCCAATCGCAATATCTGAATAGCCAGAAAAATCACAGTATATCTGGTAGGCAAAGAGATAGGTAGCAAAGCCCAATACAAATCCATGGTGTTCTGTTGGAGCATTATAAATATCATCCACTATCACCCCTATTCTATCCGCTATCACAACTTTCTTGAAAAGTCCCCAAAGCATCTGCTTGAGTCCACGAACTACTCTATCATACTCGAAGTCGAACTTCTGCCGAAATTGGTACAACAGATGTTCCGCTCGTTCAATAGGCCCAGCGACCAATTGCGGAAAATAGGTGACATATAACGCGAAATATCCTAAATGACTTTCATGCTTAATCTTTCCTTTATACACATCAATACTATACGCCATAGTCTGGAATGTATAGAAGGAAATACCCATCGGGAGGATAAATTTCAATGCTTTAATACTGCCAGTACTTCCAAGGTGACTTAATACTTCATTAATATTATCAATGAAAAAATCGGCATATTTAAAAGTCATCAAAATGCCTAGATTGGTAAATATTGACAACAAAAGCCAAGGTAATCTTTTCTTCTTTTCCTTATGACGTCCCATCTGCATCCCTGCAGCGTAGTCAATTAGGGTGGAAATAATTATAAGAATGATATACTCCGACCTCCATGCCATATAGAAATAGTAACTTGCAGCAAGAAGGAGTACCCAACGATAT